>JBEKQN010000078.1:0-10135 GCA_049519675.1 Acidimicrobiales bacterium
GCTCAAGAACTCCCAACTGTTATTTTCGTGCTGGGTGTCGTCGACCTTATTCACCACGAGCACGACGGGACGCCCGCTGCGCAACGCCCAACGCGCCGCGTGCGTGTCCTCATCAACCATGCCGGTAGTGACGTCGGTCACCAAGAGCACGAGGTCGGCGGTTGCCAAGGCGGTCTCCGCCTGATCGGAAATCTTGCCCTCCAAGACGCTGCCCGTCTCGAGCCATCCTCCCGTGTCAACGACCTCAAAGGTCAAGCCGCGCCACTCGACCTCAACCGCCTTGCGGTCGCGCGTGACCCCGCGCTGTTCTTCGACCACGGCAATTCGCTTGCCGGCCAGGCGGTTGACCAGTGAGGATTTGCCAACGTTGGGACGTCCCACGATGACCACCTGGGGCTTTCTCACGTCGAGACCAGTCCCCTCGCGCGCACGGACTCGAGGGAGGACCGCAGGTCCTGGCCGGTGGTGCGAACCGTGATGACCGGGTGTGTGAGGTCCTCCAGCTCAAGGCCGTCGAGAAAACGACCCTCACTGAGACAGACGTCGGGCAGGAGCAGCACGGTAGACCGAGGAATGCCTTCGAGCGCCCGGTTGAGGTCCTGACCGGTCAAGAGCCCCGCCACCTTGATATTGCCTCCGAAGTAGTCGTTCTTTACCGAAAGGATCTTGACGTCGCCGTAACCGTGGTTGTCAAAGAGTTCGCGCAGGATCGGGGCGGCGTACTCCCCCGTGACGACCACGACGTCGTCGCCGTAGTGAATCGTGTGGTCCCCGCCGCGCGGCGCGCGGTACCCCAGCGCCGGGGCACCGTCCACTGACTGGAAGAAGCCCGTGCCCAATTTGGCCATCTCGGTCTGCTTGACGAAGCTCTCGACGAACGCGGCGACGAGTCCGATGCCATTTTCGGCCTGATCGAGACTCTCGAATTTCGTCGCCGGCGGCGGGGTCAGTCCCGCCACCAGATAGAACTCGTCGCTCGCGAAGACGCTGACCCGCCCCAGGATCTCGCCCGTGAGCATCTGGAAATGGTCCGCGAGATCGATCACCTCTTGGGCTTCGTCGCGGGTGTGTGAGCGCATGGACTCTTCATTCGAAAAAGCGCTGACACCGACGGGCACCAAGGCCACCGACTGAAGTTCCGGATAGAGCGACAGGACGTCGTGCAACGTGCGCTCTAGTTCTGGGCCGTCGTTCACGCCTGGACAGACCACTACTTGGGCGTGGACCTCAATGCCAGCGCGCAGCAGTTCGCGCAGCCAGCGCAGGCTGGTCGCGCCGCGGGGATTGCGCAACATGTCCGCGCGCAATTCGGGGTTGGTTGTATGGATCGAGACGTAGAGCGGCGAGAGTCCCTCGTCAACGATGCGCTCGAGGTCGAACTCGGTGAAGCGGGTGAGCGTGGTGTAATTGCCGTAGAGAAAGGAGAGGCGAAAGTCGTCGTCCTTGACGTAGAGCGAACGACGCATGCCCTTAGGCAGTTGGTAGATGAAACAGAACGTGCAGTGGTTATCACAGGTGCGGATACGGTCAAAGACGGCCGAATCAATCGCCAGTCCGAGAGGCTGGCCCTCGACCTTATGCACTGTCACTTTGCGCCGCAGCGCCTCACCCTCACGCTGTACGACCAAGTTGACTGTTTCGCCGTCGATCAGCTGCTGGTATTCAATGATGTCAGTCGGCTCACGGCCGTTGACCGAAATGAGTTCGTCGCCGACCGCGAGGTCCACCATCGCCGCGGGCGATCCGGTGGAAATTGAAGAAATGAGGGCGCCCGACACCCTTCTAGCCTAGGAGTTCAGCAAAACGTCTCATCACTAGGCTGGGTGCGTGAGTGTCGACAAGGTTGTTCTTGCAGCGCCTCGCGGCTTCTGCGCCGGTGTGGAAAAGGCCATCAAGGCCCTCGACTGGATGACTCGCATCTTCGAACCGCCGGTATTTTGCTACCACGAGATTGTCCACAATCGTTTTGTGGTTGATTACTTCAAGTCTTTGGGCGTCGTCTTCATTGACGACGTCGGCGATGTACCGAGCGGCGCGCCGGTGATGCTGAGCGCCCACGGCTCACCACCCCAAGTCATTGAGCGAGCCCGTCGCTCCGGGGGCACCGTTATTGACGCGGTCTGTCCGCTCGTCACCAAGGTCCACCACGAGCTCAAAGTGCGCTCGCGCAAGGGCTACACCGTGCTCTACGTCGGTCACGAGGGCCACGAGGAGGCGGTCGGCACCATGGCCGTGGCACCGGAATCAGCGCATCTCATCGAGTCAACCGACGACATCGACGCCTTGGGCGAGCACCAGGGACCCTTTGCCTTGCTGAGCCAGACCACCCTCAGCCTGGATGAGTGGCAACACCTACGCGAATACGCCGAGGTGAAGTTTCCGGACATCTGGATGCCCAATCGCAGTGACCTGTGTTTTGCCACCACCAACCGACAGGCGGCGCTGCGCCTGATTGCGGCCGACGCCGATGCGGTGATCGTCATTGGCTCGGCCAACTCGTCGAACACCGTGGCGCTGACCAAGGTGGCAGAAGCGGCGGGATGCGCTCGAGTGCTGCGCGTCAATCGCGCGTCGGAACTGCCCGATGACCTGACGGGCACCGTCGCCGTGACTGCTGGTGCGTCCGCGCCTGAGTCCCTGGTCAATGAGGTGCTCGACGTGCTTAATCCGCTCAACGGCGTCGACATCTCGTCGGTGACCGTCGAAGATGAATACTTCCCGCCGCCGCCAGAACTGCGCGAGATTCTCAAGACGCTGTCAGCGATACTCGATCTCACGTTGGCCACGCCCGGCGTCTCCACCTTTGATGGTCAGGCCGACCGTGTCTTCACTGCGGCCCAAGTTCTGAGCGCCGCCGGTCGTTGAGTCGGGGCCATTGAGACCCGACGGCTATCATTTTTAAGTGAAATCAATCCCCCAGACGGACCTCGTGACGCACGCACGCGCTGTCAAAGTCGACAATGTATCTACGTCCAGGACGCTCAATGTCTGGCGTTGACCTTCAAAAAAGCCGAATGCAGCGCCTGCGGGCCATGGTCATTGAACAGGCCCTCGCTCAATTAGAGCTCGAGCACCCCAACTTCAGCCCCCACGCCATCGTCGCCTCAATCTGTGCCTACGAAGAAGAGGGCAACATCGGTGGCGTGCTCGACAAGATGCCCAGCACCATCGACGGCCAGGCGTACACGACCCTGGTGGTGGTTGATGGCGGCGACGACAAGACCGCCGCCATCGCGCGAAGCTATCCGGGAGTCATCGTCATTGAGTTCCCGATCAACCTGGGCCACGGCGTGGCCCTGCAAGTGACGTACCGCTACTGCATTGACCACGACGTCCAGTACATCGTCACCCTTGACGCCGACGGCCAGAACGACCCCGCGGAGATACCCCAGGTCTTGGCCCCGTTGCTCGCCGATCAGGCCGACTTCGTGGTCGCGAGCCGTCGCCTGGGCATTGACAAGACGTCGGATCGCTTTCGCAAGATCGGGGTTTTCTTCTTCTCCTTCATCATGAACCGCATGACCGGCGCCACGCTGACCGACACCTCGACGGGTTACCGGGCATTGCGCGTGACGATGATGGCCGACGTCATTGACCGCCTGGAACAAGAGCAGTACCAAACGGCCGAACTGCTCATTACGTGCCTGAAGCGCGGGTGGCGCTCCGCCGAGGTTCCGACGGTCTGGCACCCGAGATTCTCGGGCACCACCAAGAAGGGCAAGAACTGGCTCTTCGGCTTCCGTTACGCCAAAGTCGTCTTCGGCACTTGGTGGCGCGAGCGCTGACTAGCCCGTGAGGCTCTCCAGATAGACCGCCTCTAACGCCGCGCGCAGCTCTTCGCTCTTGGCGGTGATTGCCGAGCGCGAGACACGGCCTTCGGCAACGGGAGGCGAGATTGGGGCCCCGATCACGATGCGGATCTTCGCCGGGCGCGGAATCTTGGCCCCCCGCGGCATCGCTCGATGACTGCCGCCAATGCCCACCGGCACCACGGTCGCGCCGGTGCGGGCGGCAATGAACATCGCACCGTCGTTGAGCGTCTCGACTTCGCGACCCTCCTTGCGCGTGCCTTCGGGAAAGAGCACCAGCGCCTGACCTTGACGCAGGACCTCTTCGGCCGCCTTCATGGATTCGCGGTCGGTCTGCGCGCCGCGATGCACCGGAAAGGCACCCAGGTGCGCGAGCAGCGAGCCAAACCACCTGATCTTAAAGAGCCCGTCCTTGGCCATGAAGAACACCTTGCGCGGCGAGATGAAGAGCGTGAACGCAAAGTCCACGTTGGATCGGTGAATCGGCGCGATGAGCACGGGGCCACTGAGCGGGATGTTCTCGAGTCCCGTGACCTTGGGTCGAAAGAGCAGTCGCGAAAACCCCGACAGGATGCCCGCGACCACGTGATAGGTCACGCCCTTGCGGGGATTTAGCTGGAGCGCTGGCTCTGCAGGCATTGGACTATCTCCTCGGCTACGTCCTGGGCGGCGCGGTCCGTCGTGTCGATGAACAACGCGTCGCGTGCTTGGCGCAGTGGCGAGGTTACTCGCGTAGCGTCGGCGTTGTCGCGTCGGGCAATCGACGCCGGACTTTCGTCTCCCCGACGACGGGCCCGCTCTTCGGCCGAGGCCGTCAAGAAGACCTTCAACGTGGCGTCGGGAAACACCACCGTCGTGATGTCGCGGCCCTCCACCACCGTGCCCAACGGTTGGGACTTGGCCCACTCGCGTTGTCGCGACACCATGGCCTGGCGCACTCGTGGATTGGCGGCCACCACCGAGACGGCCACGTTGATTGCGTCGGTGCGGATCTCGTCTTGTACGTCGCGGCCGTTGACCGTCACGCGCGGCGTCGTTGTCAGGTTGAGCGTCTCGGCGAGCGCGCCCACGGCCGACTCATCGTGAAGGTCCACGCCCCGCGCGAGCACCTCGCACGTCACGGCGCGGTACATCGCGCCGGTGTCGAGGAACGACCAGCTCAACTGTTTGGCGACGGCGCGGGCCACGGTGGACTTGCCCGAACCGGCCGGGCCGTCGATGGCGATGATGTCGTCACTCACGAGAGCGACGCGAGGTCGTTAAAGAAACCCGGATAGCTCGACGACACCGTACCCGCGCCCTGGATCGTGCAGCCGTTGCCCGCACTTCCCGCGACGGCGCTGGCCATGACCATGCGGTGGTCGAGTCCCGCGTCGATGTCGAAGGTTTGAAACGAACTCGCCGAACCCAGGCCTTCGACAAAAAAGTCATCGCCCTCATCCCAGACGCGACAACCGAGTGACCGGGCCAGTTCCATGGAACCGAGGAAGCGATCCGACTCCTTGAGGCGAAGTTCCGCCATATCGCGAAAGGCGCTGACCCCCGTCGCCGCGGCCGCGGCGACCACGAGGATCGGCACTTCGTCGACCGAGGGAATCTCAGACGAACTGACGTCGGTCGCGGTCAGTTCCGAACTCTGCGCCCGCAGGGTGACCCCGTCAGCGCTGTTGGTGAGCGTCAGGGCTGCGACCATGCGTTGAAGGACCCCCACAAATCCGATTCGCTGGGCTGACGCGTCAACGTTGAGCACTTCAATCACCGCGCAGTTGTGAATCACGCCGAGCACCGTGAAGAACGCTGCCTGTGAGGGGTCACCGGGGATGCTCCAATTCGCGGCGTGGGGACGCCCGGGACTGACCGTGACCGAACGCCCTTCGGGTTCATCCACCGAGTGAACGGTCAGACCGGCGTAGCGAAACATGTCTTCGGTCGTGGTGCGAGTAAGGACACGTTCGCGCACGACGGTCGGACCGGACCCGACGAGGCCGGCAAAGAGGATGGCCGACTTCACCTGCGCGCTCGCAACCGGCACGTCGTACTCAATGGCGCGCAACGTCGACGAGCCTTCGATGTGCAGCGGCGCGCTGACTCGCTCGCCGTCGCCGGTCACCCGCGCACCCATCAAGTTGAGCGGCACCGCGATACGGTCCATGGGACGGGTGGACAGCGACTCGTCGCCCACCAGGGTGTGCGTACCCGCAATCCCACTCACGACACCGGCGAGCAGTCGCATCGTCGTGCCCGAATTGCCGCAGTCGAGCGGACTCGCCGACGTCATCAGCCCAGCCTCGGGCCCGAGGATCCTCACCACGTCGTCCTCGTCAGCGCGCTGGGCGCCCAACAGCATCATGATGGCGCTCGTCGAGGCAACGTCACGACCAGGCGACAGTCCTTCAATGGTGCTCTCGCCACTGGCCAGCGCACTCAGCATCAGCGCTCGGTGCGACGCGCTCTTGTCGCCCGGTACTCGCAGCGAGCCGTGCAACGACGTCGTGCGTTCGACACGCTGTGCCACGCTCACCGTTCACGCATCACTTGAAAACCCAGCCCTATCAGGGAGTCTGCCAGCAACTGGGATTGGACGGCGTCGACGGCCAGGAGCAAGGTTCCGCCCAGGCCCTCGATGCCGTGGGCAATCTCGATGTCGTAGATGTTGACCTGCAAATCTGACGCCGCCCGCGTGACCGTGGCGAGCACTCCCGGTTGGTCACTCACCACTATTCGCAAGTACGCCAGGTTGTCCGAACTGAGCGCACGACCGGGAAGTTGACGCCGCGCCACGGAGGCCGAATGCAAGCTCTCTTCAATTGTCCCTCGCCCGTCGCTCGCGAGCGCCTGACGCAACGCGTCGAGCCGTTCTTCGAGCGCGCCCAACGTCTGGTCAATCGCGGCACGATTCTCGAACAGGATGTCAGGCCAGATCGCCGGATCGCCCGCGGCGATACGAGTCATGTCACGGAATCCTCCGGCCGCCAGCTGCAATAACACTGGATCCTGCTCGGCCGTCTTGGTGGCCTCGTTCATCAACGCCCCAGCGAGCAGGTGGGGCACGTGACTGGCGAGCGCCACCAGGCGGTCGTGATCGGTGGCGTCAAGGGCGACGACGGACGCGCCGATCTCGCGCCAGTACCCGCTCAGCGTGTCGTACATCGACGCGGACGTCGCGGGTGTTGGCGTCAGCACCCAGGTGCACCCGCGAAAGAGGTCGAAGCGCGCGCCCTTGAGGCCCCGTTGCTCAGATCCGGCCATGGGGTGACCGCCCAGAAATCTCGGGTCGGACAGGCCCGCGACGATTGAACTCTTCACGCCGGCCACGTCGGTCACGATCATGTCGGGGTTATCGAAACTGGCGAGAACCTCCTTGGCGACCTGGGTCACGGATCCCGCCGGCGTCGCGACGACCACCAGGGCGTGCTCGTTGGACAGTTGCGTTGCGCTGACCACGTTCGCCTCGAGCGCCGCAACGGTGGTCGGCGAATCGAGGTCTTCACCGGTGACGTGCCAGCCCACAGATTTCAGCGCCAGCGCGGCCGAGGAACCAATGAGTCCCAGGCCAACGACGTGGGCGCGTCGGCTATCCCGGGAGGTCATCACGCAGGGACTGCGCATTGCGCAGGTAGACGTGGCGCACGTCGACACGCGCTCGGGATGTGTAGGCGTGCAGCATCACCCGGATGCACTTGGGCATTGCCCCGGGAACGTTGATCTCGCTCGCGCACAGCAGGGGAATGTCACCGAAGCCAATCCCTCGCGCGCAGGTCGCCGGGAAGGCTGACGTGAGATCGATCGAGGTCGTAAAGATGATGCTGATCACGTCGTCGTGGACGAGTTCGTTTCGCTCCATCATCGCGACCAACAGTTCTTGCGTGGCCTCATTGACCTCTTCGGGCGTGTCGTTCTCGCACGTGATGGCCCCGCGCACCGCTCGAACCATGGGTGAAGTCATGCTGGAATAGTAGAGGCGATCTCGTCGGTCATCCCCACGGCCTCCATCAGCTTGCGCACCTCGCCCAGCGAAAGTTGTCGTGACGATCCCGGCGTCAACGTCGCGTCCTGGAGTGGTCCGATGCGCGTGCGCACCAACCTGGTGACGTCGTGGCCCACGGCGGTGCACATGCGTCGCACCTGGCGGTTTCGCCCCTCGTGGATCACAATGCGTAACAGTCCCTCGCTCACGCGGCTCACTTGCGCGGGGCTCGTCATGCCGTCGTCTAACTCCACGCCCTCGCGCAACCGGCGGATCGCGGCCGGTGAGGGATCGCCCTCCACCCGCGCCAGGTACTCCTTGGCAATGCCCGAACTGGGATGCGTGAGCAGGTGGGACAGTCGCCCGTCATTGGTCAGAATCAGCAGCCCCTCGGTGTTCATGTCCAGTCGGCCCACCGGAAAGACCCGCACGGGCGACTCCACGAGGTCGAGCACCGTGGTTCGGCCCTGGGGGTCCGACGCCGTCGTCACGACCCCATCGGGTTTGTTGAGTAAGAAGTACACCGTATTTTGCGCGGTCGGCGCGAGCGTGCCGTCAACGCAGATGATGTTCTCCTCGGTCTTCACGCGGTTGCCGAGTTCGGCGACGCGACCGTCGATGGTCACGCGACCTTCGGTAATCAAGATCTCGCACGACCGGCGCGAACCGAAGCCCGCGCGGGCCAGTGTCTTCTGCAGTCGCTCGCCCTCGTCCAACTACAGCTCCTCGGCCAGTTCACGCGCGCTCGCGGACATCTCGTCGGCCAGTTCGTTAGCCGTGGCCAAGGGCGGCATGAACTCTTCAATGGGCGGCAGGTCCGACAGCGCGGCGAGTCCCATCCGGTCAAGGAACAGGTCTGTTGTCGCGTAGAGGATGGGCTGTCCGGGACTGCTCGCGCGTCCCTGCTCTTCGATGTACCCGCGCTGTTCGAGCAGACGCGACACGCCGTCGACGTTCACGCCGCGCAGCGCCGTGATCTGGGCGCGCGAGATTGGTTGGCGGTAGGCAATGATTGCCAAGGTCTCGAGCGCGGCCGAGCTGAGCCGGTGCGAGATGTCCCGATTGGCAAATTTGGCGACCCATTCGGCGACGTCAGGCGAGGACTGCATGATCCATCCGCTCGCGAGTTCAATCACCTGGAATCCCCGTCGGTCGTTGACGAACTCCTGGCGCAATTGACGCAGCGCCGTCTCGACGTCGAACGAGTCGACTTCGACCACGTCGGCCAATTCCTCGGTCGAAATTGGTTCGAGCGCGACGGTCAGCATGGCCTCGAGCTTCTGTTCCAGAGAGAACTCATCCCTCATAGGTATCGACCCTCCCAATGTCCAGTCCCACCGGCACGTCCAGCCACTGAATCTGGACCTCCCCAAAGGTCGCGCCCTGACCCAAACTGATGTGGCCGAGCTTGCAGAGTTCTAGAAGTGCGAGAAAATGAACGATGACTTCGATGCGGGTACTAAATCCAGCGATCAACGAGCGAAAGGAGAGCCGTCCGAGCGCGGGCAGGCGCTGGGAGAGCGAGACCACGGTCTCGGAAACCGAGACCGCGTCGACGGTGACGTGGTTGAGCCGCACCACCGGTACGGGCTTTTCTTCGATCCCACGCAGGTAGGCCATGGCTAGTTGGGCCGTGGAGACGCCGGCGAGCAGGTCGGGCGGCTCGATCACGAAACCGTCGTCAATTCCCCTGATGCGCGGGTAGGCGCGGGCGGCGCGTTCGAAGAGCGAGACCAGCGCGTCAGCGAGCGAGGAGTAGGTACGAAGCTCGAGCAAGCGCGCGAGCAGCACGTCGCGCTCTTCCCAGCCCACGAACTCCTCATCGGGCTCGGTGCTGTCGCGTCCGGGCAAGAGGCTCTGACTCTTCATCTCCAAGAGGATCGCGGCGATGAGTAAGAACTCCGAGAGATCATTCACGTCAATCGTGACCGACTCATCGCGCAGCAAGGCAACGAACTCGTCGACAATCGGAGCGAGCGCCACGTCGAGCACGTCCATTTCGTGTCCACTAATGAGTTGCAGTAGTAGTTGCACTGGTCCGCTGAAGGACGGCGTCGTCACGACGAAGGTCACCCAGCAACTCTACCGGACGAAGTTGCGCAAGGGCCGTCCTCTAGAATGACGTCGTGCGCATCTTTTCTGGAATACAGCCCTCGGGCACCATGCATATCGGCAATTACGTGGGGGCCATCAAGCAGTGGGTCGCCGGTCAGAACGCGGAGGCCTTCTACTGCATCGTCGATCTGCACGCGCTCACGCTGCAGATCGAGCCGTCGGTACTGCACGACCAGACGGTTGACTACGTGGCCTCATTATTGGCGGCGGGACTCGATCCCAAGATTTGCACAATATTTGTCCA
>JBEKQN010000079.1:0-10111 GCA_049519675.1 Acidimicrobiales bacterium
GCTCCCCTCGAAGGCCCCGACGACGATGCCGGAATTGCGCACCATACCCACCAACAATCGGGTATTGAGCGAGCCGTCACCGGGGCCAAGACGAAATACGTCTTCGTACAGTTTCACGCAGAGGCTCAGCTCATCGGGTTCGCTGACGTCGCGTACCACGAACTCAGGCAGTGGAACTGCGCCCAACGTAGGCCTCCAGGTCGTTCGCGTAGTGACAGGCCGCGCGGTGTAATGAGTCCGCCGCACTTGACGTCACCTCAATGAGAGGTGGCTCTTCGAGGGCGCATTTTTCAGTCGCGAAGGGACAGCGACTGCGAAAGCGACAGCCGGAAGGTAGTCGGGCGAGACTGGGCGGTTCGCCTTCGGGCGCCACTACCTCTTCGTGGGCGTCGGGTTGGAGTCGCGGGATTGAATCGAGCAGCGCTCGGGTATAGGGATGGCGAGGGTTCGCGAAGAGTTCACTGGTGACCCCTTCTTCGACGATCTTGCCCATGTACATCACCGCCACTCGGTCACAGAGATGGCGCACCACGGCGAGGTCGTGAGCGATGAAAAAGATCGTCACACCAAGACGACTGCGCAAGTCCGCGAAGAGCTGGATAATGCCGGCCTGTATTGACACGTCAAGGGCCGACACCGGTTCGTCGGCCACCAGTAGTTCCGGTGACAACAGCAGCGCGCGGGCGATGGCCACGCGCTGACGCTGACCGCCAGACATTTGACGGGGACGTGCGGCGAGCAGGGAAGGCGACAGTTCGACTTGGGCGAACACTTTCTCGCAGTGGGCTTTTCGCTGCGCCTCGGGTACCGCGTCGTGGACCTTCAAAATTTCCGTGAGTTGCTGGCGCACCGTCATGCTGGGATCGAGCGACGAATAGGGGTCCTGGAACACCATCTGGATCTGACGGCGCAGCGCACGCGAACGTTTCTTATTTGCGAGCGCCTCGCCATCAAAGACGACCGTGCCGCTGGCCGCAGAGTTGAGGCCGACGATGAGACGGGCCAGTGTTGACTTGCCCGAACCCGACTCGCCCACCAGGCCGAAGATCTCACCGCGTCGCACGCTGAGCGTGACGTGGTCGGCCGCGTTGATGGGCGTTTTGGTGCCACCGCGTCGGGCCATGAACGAAACCGTGACGTCGTTGAGGTCAAGGAGGGTCTCGTTCATCTGGCCCCGGGCCTGTTCGATTCGTGAAGGTTATCAATATGAATACAGGCGCTGGCACGACCGTCGCCGGTGTCGCGCAGGGGGAACTCGCCCGATTGGCACTCCTCGGTCGCGAAGTCGCACCGAGGATGAAAGGCACAGCCCTCGGGCCAATTGCCGAGCGTAGGCGCATTGCCCCGGATGCCGGTGAGTAAATCAACTACGGCGTCCACGTCCGGCGTCGCGTTGACCAGACCCTGGGTGTAGGGATGATTGGGCTCGCGAAACAGATCCGACACCAGCCCGCTCTCGACGATTGACCCCGAGTACATGACTTCGAGGCGCTGGCACAGTTGGGCGACCACCGCGAGGTCGTGGGTCACGTAGAGCATGCTCATACCGAGCTCGTCCTTGAGTTCGAGTAGTAGGCGAATTATCTGGGCCTGAATAGTGACGTCGAGGGCGGTCGTGGGCTCGTCGCAGAGCACCAGCTTGGGCCGGCACGCTAGGGCGGCGGCAATCATGACGCGTTGGCGCAGACCACCGGAGAGTTCGTGAGGATAGAGCGAAAGCACGTTCTCGGCATCGGGAATGCCCATGTGGCGCGCCAGTCGAAGCGCGTGGTCTCGCGCTTCGCTCTTGGACCACGAGTGCTTAGCCCGCGCGGCGTCAATGATCTGCTCACCGACCTTGGTGATGGGATTGAGCGAGGTCATCGGCTCTTGAAAAATCATGGTGATGCCGGTGCCGCGGAGGTTCTTCAGGGTCTTCTTGGACGCCTTGAGCAAATCAACACCTTCGAAGAGCACTCGCCCGCCGGTCGCGTTGACGCCCGCGGGCAGCAGTCCCAGGATCGTTCGCAAGGTGAGGCTCTTACCGCTGCCCGATTCACCCACGAGACCGACGGCTTCTCCGGCGGCCACCTGGAAGGTGACGTTGCGCACCGCGGGCACGGGCTTTTTATCCCCGACCGGGGTCACGTCGATGCAGAGGTCCTCGACCACCAACAGCGGCTCGCCCGATGATGTACTGGTCATTAGTTGCGTCCCAAGAGTTCATTAAGTCCGTCGCCGAAGAGCGACAGACCAAGGCCCGTTAACACGACAGCGAAGCCGGGAATCGTGGACAACTCCCAATGCGTGGTCAAGAACTGCTGTCCACTGGCCATCATTTCACCCCAGTCGGGCGCGGGCGGTGGAATACCGAGCCCGAGGTAGCCCAACGTGACAATGGCCAAGATGTCGTTGACGATGTCGGACATGGCGAAGACAATGGCTTGGGAGATCACGTTCGGCAGAATGTGCCGCATGATGATGCGCAGCGTCGAAAAGCCCTGCAGCTGGGCCGCGAGGACGTACTCCTGATTCTTCGCGACCAGGGTCGAGCCGCGAATTATTCGGGCGTAGGAGATCCAACTAACGACAGAGATGGCGATGTAGATGCTGCTGGTGCCCGGTCCGAGTAAGAACACGAGCACGATTACCAGGACGTAGAAGGGAAAAGCCACCACCACGTCAGCAATGCGCATGATGAGGTTATCGAGCCAGCCCCCCAGGTACCCCGCGATTGCCCCCAACACTGTGCCGACGGCGAAGGGCGTGAGGACCGCGATAAAGGCCACGGTCAAGTCGGTGCGCGCGCCGTAGACCAACCGGGTCCAGATGTCGCGTCCGAGTTGATCGGTGCCCAACCAGTGCGCGGCACTCGGACTTTGCAGCGGCGTGAGCAGGTTGATGGTGGTCGGATTGTACGACGTCACCAAGGGAGCGAAAATGGCCAACAAGACAATGAAGCCAATGATGGAACCACCAACGATGAGCGTGGTGGGCGGACGACGGAACTTACGTCGCAGGTTGGGGGTCGGGCCGAGTACGAGATCGGTCATCAGAGTCGCACTCGCGGATCGAGCAGCGCGTAGGCCACGTCTGTGAATAGATAGACGAGAATGACGATCACCGAAAAGATAAGCGTGATCCCCTGGACAATGGGAAAGTCGCGGTCGAGAATGGACGTGAGCATCAACTGACCCAGACCGGGCAGGGCAAAGACATTCTCGATAATCACCGTACCGCCCACCAAGAATCCAATATTGATGCCCAACACACTCACCGCCGAAATTGCGGCGTTGCGAAATCCGTACTTGTACAACACGCTTCTCGCGCTAAGGCCCTTGGCGCGCGCGAAGGCCACGTAGTCCGAGCCCAGCGCGTCGATCAGACTGGTGCGCAAACTTCGCAACAGCGTCGGCGCAATAGAAATAGCAATCGTGAGACACGGCAGGAACATCGAGTCCGCATGACCCCACAGCCCCGTGCCGTACCCCCCAACGGGAAAGAGTGGGAAGACCAAACCGAGCAGGATGATCAGCGTCGTACCGATCCAAAAACTCGGCATTCCCAGTCCCGCGGTGCTGGTGAAGCGAATGACTTGGTCAATGAGCTTGCCCGAGTGCACTGCGGCTACCGCAGCCAGTGGCACGGCGATGATGACTGACAAGACGGCCCCACCGACGAGCAAGGTCAGCGTCACTGGCACTCTCGAGGCGATTAAGGAACTCACTGAAGACTGGTAGAAAAGAGAGTCGCCTAGATTCCCGTGAAAGAGTCGAACGAGGAAGAGCCAGTACTGTACCGGCACCGGACGATTAAGACCCCACTCTTGGTTAAAGGCGGCAACTGCCGTCCTAGTGGCGTGGGGGCCCAAGAAGGTGTAGGCGGGACTTCCGGGCACCATATGGATCGAGAAGAAGACCAACAAGGTCACTCCAAGCGCCACGGGGACCATCAGCAACAAACGCCGACCCACGTAGCGCAACAGCATGGCCTAATTATTACCCTTCTGTTCGAAACAGGGAATCAACAAGGCAGGTGCGAGAACCGGCTCGGTCCTCGCACCTGCCTTGTGAGAGCTACTTACTAAGCCAGACGTTCTCGAAGTGGTAATTGCCCGTCGGGTATACGTCAAAGCCGTGCACGTTATTGGTGTACGCGTAGGCGAACGGCTGGTAGAAGAGGTACGCCATCGGCGGGTCCTGGTCCAGGATCAACTGAATCTGGTCGTAGATCTTCTGACGTTGGGCCTGGGGAAAGACATGTTCGGCCTGAGTAATCAGTTTGTTGACTTCGGGGTTGTCGTAGTTGGTGAATTCGGCGTGAGTACCTTGGGCCCCACTGCCACCCGCGGCCGCGAAGGTCATCAGTTCATCGGGATCGATGATGTCCGTCGTGTCGTAGAGGAACGACATCTGGAACTGCGAGCCGTCCTGCAACGTGGTCTCTTGGGCACCGTTAACTTCCTGCAACGTCACCGTAATACCGAGCGGCGCCAATTCAGACTGTACGATCTGGCCCATGGTCAGTTCGTTCTGGTTGCCCGAGCCCACGAGCAACTTGACCGCAAATCCCTTGGGATACTTCGAAAGCGCCATTTGCTTCTTTGCGTTGGCCAAGTTGAACTGAACCCCCGGACTCTTGGGGTTGTAATCCCACAGCGCCGGCGTTACTTGCGAATTAGCCACCGTGCCGTGACCGAAGAGTACTGCCTTGACAATCGCTGCGCGGTCAATGGCGTAGGAGATGGCGAGGCGCACGTGGACGTCTTTGAAGTACTTGATCTGCTCGTTGAAGCCCAAGAACTGCGTCCAACTCGACGGGAACAACTTCATGGTGACTCCGGGCTTGCTCTGAAGTTCGCTGACCTGGGACCAGGCCGGGAACTCGTCGATTTGCGCTGATCCCGATTCGAGCTGCAGCAAGCGGGTGTTGTCGTCGGGGACCGAGACGAAGTTCACTCCGTCCAGATAGGGCTTGCCCGGCTGCCAGTAGTGCGGGTTCTTCACGAGGTCAAGTGAGTTGCCCTTGATCCACTGCTTGACCATGAAGGGACCGGTGCCAATGGGATGCGCCCAGAACACTGCGGACGTCTCGCCCGCGAGGTTATTGGGAATGACGCCGTTGGCGAAGAGGGCCATGTCGGCCTGAAGGGGTGACCAGGGCGTCTTGGTTGTCACGACCACCTGGAACTTGGTTGGCGTCGTGATGTTCTTGATGTCGGCGTTGATGAAGGTCCACGGGTTGCTCGCCTTGGCGGCGACACGGTTGATCGAGAACTTGACGTCAGCCGATGTCATCTCTTGACCGTTACTGAACTTGACACCTTGGCGAAGGTTGAACGTCCAGACCAAGTGGTTTTTCGACACGGTGTAACTGGTGGCCATGTCCGGAATGAGCGACTTACCATTGGGAGTGGCTTCGTAGAGGGGCTCGAAGATGCACTCGTCGGCCCAAATGCTCTCGTTGTCCGAGACCTGCGTGGGGTCGAGCGAGATAATGTCGGCGCCTCGGTCGAAGATTATGGTGCCGCCGCGTTGAATATGGGCGACTTTCTTACCGCTGGTTGCGGGACCTCGTCCCGTGGCCGCCGCCATGGACGTTGTCGCCAACACCAACGATGCCGCCGTCGCGATCAGCAATGTGACTCGATTTAGTTTCATGCATCCCTCCCTTAGGATTTCGCACCACCACGAAACTCCATGACGCGATAGTTCTTATTATCACAAAAACGCCCATATCACTTTTCGCCAAAGAAGACAACACCCGTTCGGCGAGGCCGAACCTTCCGCGAAACAAAACGGAAACGTGGCGGGTTCGGTGCTAGACAACAAAGACGACCACCGTCGCTCAAGGCGAGGAGAAGCATGACGCAGGATACGACGCCATTTTCACGTTGGGCCGAGGTGGCACACGACGAAGAGTCCAAGGGCCGCATCGAGATCGGTATAGCAATGCGCGATGGCGTCGAACTCGCCGCCGACGTGTACTTGCCCTTCGGGCACGACGGTGAGGCGCTGCCCGCAATCGTCGAAGTGACGCCCTACAACAAGGACAACGTGGTCTTGGTCTCGACGGACATCACTTTGTACCAGAACAACGGCTACGTCTTTGTGGCGGTGGACTGTCGGGGTCGCGGTAAGTCCGAAGGCGACTGGAGCGGCTTCGCGGACGACGTGAACGACACGCATGACGTCATTGAATGGGCGGCGGCGCAACCCTGGTGCAACGGCAAAGTTGGTACGACGGGCCTGAGTTATATGGGATGGGTGCAGTGGGCGGGGGCCTCTGCAAATCCGCCACACCTAAAGGCCATGGTGTCGACATCGGCGGCGGGGCGCTGGCAGCAGGAGATCCCCTACACCAACGGCATTTTCCAGTTGTACTTCGCGTGGTGGGCTTTCATGACCCGCCGTCGTATCGACGAGAGCTACGCACTGCGCCAGATCGACTGGGATGAAGCGCTGCGCATCTTGCCCTTCAAAGACATCGGAACCATCATCGACACCCCCACCAACACCTGGAACAACTTGGCCGATCGCGACACGTTGGACGACTACTGGAAGAGTCTTCGTTTTGATGACCGATACGACAAAATAGACGTGCCGTGCCTGCACGTCACGGGATGGTACGACCAAGAGGACCTGCTCGGCGCGTTTCATCACTACGAAATGATGATGGCCCACTCACCCGCTCGCGACAAGCAGTACTTGATTGTCGGACCGTGGAGCCACGTGAAGTCGCGCAACCCCGATCGCTTCTATGCAGATATTGATCATGGTCCGTCCGCCGCACTGGAGATGGACGATGAACACCTGGCGTTCTTCGATTACTGGCTCAAGGACGTTGACAACGGGGTGAGTGAACTCGACCGGGTGCGACTCTTCGAGCCGGGTCGCAATGCGTGGCGCGGCGCCGAGCAGTGGCCGACCTCAAATTCGACACGCGAACTGTTTCTCGGTGACGGTTCACTGGGCGATGTGCGCAACGAGAGCGCCGGGTCACTCAGCTACGACTTCGACCCGATGGACCCGGCACTCACGGGTATCGACGTGCGCTTGTACCCCTTCGAAGACGTGCCGCTCGACCAAACCACCAATGAAGCGCGCGCAGACGTGGTCTCTTTCACCCACGCCGCGTTCACCGAGGAAATGGTGCTCTCGGGCTGGGCTCACCTGGTGCTCTTCGCCTCGACCGATGGCGACGACACCGATTGGCACGTCAAGATTACTGACGTCGACCCCAACGGTGTCTCGCGGCGGGTGACGCAGGGCTGTCTGCGCGCGGCCTGTCGAACTTCACTCGAGACGCCCAGCGCGGTCACGCCTGACAAAGTGTTGGAATACGACGTTGAACTGTGGCCGACACATCACGTGTTCCTGCCCGGTCATTCAATTCGTGTGACCGTGACGAGCAGTGACTTCCCCTGGTACGCGCGCTCGATGAATCGGTTCGGTCCCGTGCGCGACCAGGGTGAGCCGCGCGTGGCGCACAACACCGTGTTCTTCGGTGGCGCCTACCCTTCTCGGTGCGTTGTGCCCGTCGAATCGGATAACCCTTAGCCTGAGACGCTTTCAATTATGCGTGCGAACCGCACGTGCTGATCAAACTCTGCACCCGAATTTTTGAGAAAGATCATTCTTCGATCGGTAGCACCAGTCGCGAAGGGAAGTCACCTCCGAACCGCAACGTGTTGTTGGCCGCCCTTGGTTCGCTTTGCAGATGGACCGGTCCGAACTGATTGAGACTTCGTGCGAACCAGGGGAAGTCACTGCTCGTCACGCTCACGCGGATCGAGTGGCCAGGCCGCACAACGTGATGGGTGGGCCAAATCTCGATCGAGAATTGATAGGTCTCGCCCGCGTTAAGTGGTTCGAGGAACTCGAGCGAGTTGCGACAGGCCGCACGCAGACAGCCCTGACTCAGCCGCAGCGACCGACCGTTCGGATCAACGTCGGTGACCTTGACGTGCCAGTCGGTGTCATCACAGTCCGAGGACGCGTACAACTCCAGACGGGGCCAGCCTGAGATCACCACGTCGTGCTCGAACGGATCACTCGTGAAACACACGACGTCGTCGCGCCGTTCCGTCACCGTTTGGTCGAGCGGCACGTCCTCGTAGAGCGGGTAGCGACTGATAGTGAGGCCGGTGGGCACCGGGTCAAGCGGGTCGTAGCGAAAGCTGCGTTCACCTGATTCCGTCGGCGCCTGCGCCGTCAAAACCCCTTCGCCTAAGTGCAGTGTGAGATTCGTTGACGACGTCGGCCACACGCCCGCGTCACGCCACGTATTGCGGCCCGGTTCGAAGAGACGGACTCGCTCAAGCGCGTCGAGACCATTGTCTTGACCTTTGAGCCAGTAGTCGAAGAACCGTACGTGTTCCGCCTCAATGTCCAAGGCGGCGTCAGGTCCGAAATCGATGCCGCTGTAGACGCGGCTGGGGTTACGAGAACCCACGTGACTCCAAGGACCAACGATGAGGAACTGCGAGGCCCGTGCGGGCGAGTTGGCCATCATCATCTCGTAATGGTGAAAGGCGCCGAGCAGGTCCTCCTGGTCGTACCAGCCCGTGACATGCAGGCAGGGCACGTCGATCTGGTCGTACCGATCGTCGTAGCGTAGGGCCCGGTAAAAATCGTCCAGGGTGTAGCGATCGGCCAGGTCGTCCCACGTTGGACTGTCTGAGTCAATGAAACTTTCGAGGTATTTAAAAGGCAGCGTCGAAAGCTTCTCGAACCAGTCAGTGCGAACGAAGTTATACGTCTCCAGGATGCGTCGACGAGTGCGGTAACTCCACCAGGCGAAGAACAGTTGGAAGACGCCATTGGTGTACGGGATCTCCTGTTGCCAGCGGCCCGCTGCCGAGGTGGAGATCATGGCCTTGAGGTGCGCCGGGCGTTCGGAGGCGGCCGCCCACTGAATCCAACCCCCGTAACTCAGTCCGGTCGTGCCCACGACGCCGTTGCACCACGTCTGCGCCGCGACCCACTCGATGAGGTCGTGCGTGTCCTCCGCATCGTTCACGTGCGCTCGCCAGATACCTTCGGACTTGCCCCGTCCACGGACGTCCGCCGCCACGAAGCCGTAACCGTTGTGGCTCCAAAGCTCCCGGTCAGCTACCTGGGCCTCCTTTCCGTACGGGGTTGCCGTCACCACGACGGGTACCGGAGCGTCAGTCGACCCCGAAGGCAAGTAGACATCCGCGGCAAGTTCGATGCCGTCGCGCATCGGGACCCCGGATTCGAAGTATCCCGACGCCGCTCGGGCTTCGGCCGCCGCGACATAACGCTCGAACGGAATGTCCGATTTGTGATGGTCATTGTCGTTCGCCATTGCGACTCCTTCGAATCCCGATTGTCAAATACCCGAACGTGGTCTAGCAGGTCGCACGAGACGCGTGCGTTCCGAATCGTCGTGACGCAACGCCCAGAGCGGAGAAAGTCGCAAACCAGTGCAGTATTCTCGTCTTGGCAACACGACAATTTCCTTACGATCGGATGATCCATGGTTTCGACAGCGAACTCTCTCAACTCCCTCGCCAGCACACAGATCGATCATCGCTACAAAGGCATACCGCTCGGGGCCGAACTCACGCTCGCAGAAGTTGGCGCCCAAGGTTGGAACGTGGCGCACGGCGATTTGGCGTTGCCAATTACCACGCTGCGCCGGAGCGCTCTCGAGAACAACATTTCCGCGATGTCCGAATACTGCCGACGAAACGGCGCATTACTGGCACCACACGGCAAGACCACCATGTCGCCCCAACTCTTCCAACGACAGATCGACGCCGGTGCCTGGGGCATCACGGCCGCGACGCCGACGCAGGTCGCCGTAATGCGCCAGTTCGGCGTCCCACGGATCATCCTCGCGAACGAACTCACCGAACGTGACTCGATTCAGTGGATCGCGCGTGAACTCGAGTCCGATGACTTGTTCGAATTCATGTGTCTCGTCGACAGTCCGATCACTGTCGCCATCATGGATGAAGCCCTCGAGGGTGTCTTGCACCACAGAAAACTTGAAGTGCTCGTCGAAATGGGGTTCGCTGATGGTCGCGCGGGGGTCCGCGACCACGAACTGGCGATGAGCGTTGCCCAAAGCGTCCACGACTCAAGTCACTTGACGCTCGCCGGGG
>JBEKQN010000080.1:0-10071 GCA_049519675.1 Acidimicrobiales bacterium
GACGCACTCCGTTTCTATCGTCGTAAACCGCACTTCATGGATTCCTTTAAGAGTGATTGTCATTGCTTTGCTCCGTACAACTCGGACTTGCTGTACGGCGTCACGTTGGCGTCAATGTAGTAACCACCCGCCGCGCCGTTGGCGTCGGGCACGTACGTCCACGCGAAGGGCGCGAGGTACGAAGTATTCGTTGCGTTGGCCGACTCGGTACTGGTGGCCCAACTCTCAAAGTCGGACGCAGAGACGACCTTGCCGAAGTCGTACATCGCGCCATGCCACAGGCCGCAGAGCTCACTGCAGCGAACGGTGAAGTCGCCGGGACCCTTGGTGTCCGTAAAGGCCACGTTGTTCTGCTGGGGGTTCGCGTCCGCCTTCACGCCGAGCTGGTACGCCCAGAAACTGTGAATCACGTCAAGCGACGTCACATTGAACGCGATCGACGTGTCGGCTGGCAGCATCAACTGCGTTGTTTCGAACCCACCAAACTGCGGGTAACGGTACGTGAACTTCCACTGCTGGGCAATCACCTGAACCACGAGGACCTTACCCGACGAGGGCGACCACGAGTCGTCCTTCGTCAGCGCCGCCGTTTCGGCCGCGGTCGCGCCCGCAGGGGCCCAAATCGGGTTCGGACCCTCGCCGCCACCGGATCCATGATCGGCAATCAAGGCAATCGTGCCAAATATCGCGAGGCCCAAAACAATGACGGTGGTGGTAACAATCCAGGCTGTTATGACTCCCTTGTGCCCGGCCGCTGCCGGACCTCCGACGGATTCCGGACCGTTTTTCTTTGAGCTCCAGACGCGGATCGAGTAACCGAGGAAGACCCATACGGCGAGCAGCACCGGAAGAGCGATCACCATCAGGATGTTGATGTCTGTCTGGTCGGCACCGGCAGTTGATGTAAGCCGTCCCGGTGCCATATGGGGACCAACGAGAAACCAGAACAGCACATCCACTACGACCGAAGCAATGACCCAGATATTGGTCATGCGACGCAAATGACGCGGTTCGTTTGTCATGGGGTCCTCGCTTGTCATCATGAATTCACCACGTCTAGGAAACCACCCATGTAGTTCTGCGTCGACATCGGGCCGCCATTGCCGTACAGCCATCCCAGGCCACACGGCACGAAGCATTGCCACGGATATTCGCCCGATGAACCGCTGATGAAGCTGAACTTGATCAACTCGTGCGGCAACTTGAGGCTGCACGGCGCGACGCCACAGACGTTGGATGCCGACGGGCTCACGCCAACGAGAGGGACGCTGATACCCATCAGCGGCACCGCAAACGTGTGGCCGATGCCATTGCCCGTGTATGAGTTGTAAGAACTAATGGTCTTGCCATTCAGCGTCATCGAGTGGCCAATCGTTCCCTGTACCTGACCCCATTCCTGGTTGCGAATCGGACTCCCGCTGTCAAACTGTTCGATAGTCATGTCGATCTTCGTGTGGGCCGGTATCTGCCACGTGGTGTCGTGCACCCACTGGTGCGTCGTTGGATTCATCACCATGTACGTCACCCACGTCGGGTGGGGCCCGTAACCGATTGAACCTACAGTTTGAGCCAAGATATGCACCGGCTGACCAGCGGGTTGACTCTTCGTGAAGTCAGTCACACCTCCGGGGGTGCCCGGCCTGATAAACGCCGCCACACACACCACCACAAGACCGACCGCCACCAAAAAGAGTACGAGAACCGTTGTCAGTCTCCCCCTCATTGACATAGTTCACTCCTTGCGCCTAGCGCTTCGTATGGGACTCAGCAACGAGAGTATCGCTTGAGCACAGTAAAGTGAAGAATAATGAACGAAAAGGGTAAGAAAACTCTTGGAATTTATTTGGGTTTCATCGTGGGCGAAGCCATTTGCTGTTTGGCCTTCTACGTTGAAGTGAGGCGCGCATTGGGCGGCAATACCCTCTCGTGGGCCTACGTCGTTGAATGGCCATTATTTTCCGGCTACATCGTCTATATGTGGCGACGCCTCCTGCGAGAGGAACGGGCGTCATTTGCGCCTAACGAAGGGCGTTTCGACGCGATCGAAGCGCCCGAGGACCCTGCACTGACCGCCCTTAATGAGTATTACTTGGCAGTACACGGCCTAAAGGATGCCAGCGAAATTCCTCCGCCAAAAACAAGATTGAATAATCATTAACCCCCGACGTTCGTTTCAGATTGTCGGACACTTTTCCCGTAGCGCGACGCGAGGCGCCGCCGTGTTGTTCAGGGAACCTGTTCGTCGTGCGGGTCCAGCTCGGCGCTCGATCGGCTCGTAGCTGCAATCGATTCGGCCCTGCCGCGACGGAACTCCTCGACGCTCATCGTCCGGTGACCGCGGATGAGCCGGTCCATCACTTGGGGACCGTCACCATCCCTCATCAACCGACGTACGGCACCAGTGAGCGCGGGGAAGCACCAGAAGTCACCGCAGACCCACAGGATCGCCGCACCGATCTGCTGGTCGGCTAGACGATTCAACGTGATGACGGGCATCGACATCGATCCCATGTTCATCATCATGGCCCCGAAATCGTACGAGGGTACCGACACCAAGAAACTGATGATGATGGCAATAACCGTCATGATCAAATTCGTGGCGAGCAGCGATCCCACCTGGGCATACGGCGAGAGTTTGGGTCGCAGCGGCGCCGAGGGAATGAACTGAATCCAAAAGAGCAGCCCCGAAAGAAAGAACGTCGAAAGCATCAAACCGATGTGAAGGTCCGGATGGTTCATAATCGGGTTGAAGAACACCGGCAGCATCCAGAACACCATCACGAAATTGAAGAAAATCACCCCGAGTGCGGGAGAAACGAGGAACGCGAAAAGCCGGCGCAGGGGGTGACGCGTCGGACGAACGAAGATCCTTCGCAAGAGCCGTCGGCGTACGCCCACGGGCAGCGCGTGCACCAGTGGCAGCCACGGGGCACCGGCGACGTAGAGCGCCGGCGCCGCCAACATGACGGTGACGTGCTGGAGCATGTGGACCCAAAAATATTCCATCGCCCAGAACTGAAGCGGCGATGACACGCTCAGCGCGAGCACCACCAGACCCCAATGGCTGAACCAGAGCCGTCGGCGGCGCCGGCGCGCGTGATCCTCCGTCGACCGTCGATTCATAGAGCGCAGACCGCGCTCGTGCACACCAATGAGCACGACCATGAGAATGGCGAACCACGGATAGCCCCAGTTCGCCGTCAAGTAATTCATTGCTCATCCTCTGTGTTCTGCCTCGACGAAATCATAAGATTCACCGTCTCCGCCGGGCACTGTCGACATTCGGTCCTGGATCAGTTTCTCCACGGACGCTACTCCACAAACCTCGATCCGTCGGCGCTTCGTCAGGGGTCTACTTCGCACCTCACCCGGCGAATGGAACCACGTGGGATCTCGTCACCACAACACCATGGTCCCTTATGTTCATGACCCGAGTCAGTGCAGCATTGAGCTGCACCTCGTCAGTGCCCCTGCGACGCGTCCGCCGTGCTCGGTGATCGTAGGCCGGACTGCGTGCAGGGACCCGGTTCCGCGTTGACGCACACGGTGAACTTATTGGTCATCACGCCCTGTGTTTTAGCGCCCTTCACTTTGGCACCCTGGATGTTCGCGTTGTCCAGGTTCGCGTTCGTTAGGTTCGCGTCGCGCAGGTTTTCCGACTGCAGATCAACACCGCTGAGGTTCTGACCCGCAAGATTGCACCCCGCGAGGTTGGGGTTCGTAGCACTCACCGTGCAGTCCGACGAGTGCAGCGCCGACGACGCATTCGACGGTCCCCCGCACGCGCTGAGTGTTAGTGCGCCAACCGCCAGCATGGCGGCCACGAGATAGCGCCGGCGCTCAGTAAATTTCACTCGACCAGTGAGAGAACGCGCGGACGACATCAGTGGACCCCTTGCGTCGCGAGCAGATTCTTCAGCTCAGAGACAGCGGACGCGGTGAGCGACACCGTGGCCAGTGGGTCGTCGGGAATGATCCACTTGATCTGGCCTTTCGGCGACACGATGAACATGAAGTCCGAGTGGATGCTCATGACGTCGCTCGGCGTCGCCGAGACGCCAATGCCGTAGTCCGTCCAGATCGGACTCGTCTTCGCACGTGGTCCAGTGACGAAGTAAAAGTTCTTCACGTCCTGCATGCCGTGGATGGCAATGAAGTGGCGAATATCGGCCAGCGACTCGTGATACGGATTAGCCGCCACGGCGACGATGTCGAGGTTGGCGTTCTGGGACAGCTCGCTTCGCAGCACGGCGAGTTGACGTGCGAGCAACGGACAGTCGGTCCAGCACACCGGGTCCAGGAAGGTCAGGAGCGTCACTCGACCGGGATGCTCGCCTAATGAATAGGGCTTGTCGAACTGGTCGGTCAGATGAAATGTCGCGGCGGGTGTGTCCGCTGCTGAGGCCGGACCGTTCTGGGCGAGGAACAGCGTCGTCTCCGCCCCGGCGAACGAGGCCCAGGACATCGCGACGGCGCTGACCACGATCATCGCCGAGGCGAACGTCGCTACCACCGCGCCGGCACTGTCCAGCATCTCTTTCGAGGCGCGTCGCGTGCGAGGCGCCAGCGACTGGAGACGGGGGGCCGCGCAGCCAATCAGCACGGCCATCGGGATCAGCGAATTAAAGTCCGTCGCGAGGCCACCGAAGAATGCGCCGTCTTCGGCAATAATCCAGAACACGACGCAGCCAATGACTGCCGTGTACGCGGGCCAGTTCCATCGGGTCGTCACCGACACCCACAGGGCGACCGCGCACACCGCCAACCAGAGGATCACGATGATGTTGAATCCCCCGCCCATCTGTCCGGCGATCGTGCCCGAATGGCGTACGACCCAGGCCAGGGCGTGGGGCTGGTCAACGCCAGTCATGGACGTGGTCATCGTCGTGAGCGCGTTCGAGTTGCCCCCGTGCCAGAAGCCCGCCGCGGGCAACGACTGGAACACGATGGCCACCAAGAACAAGATCGCGAAGAGCCGAAGGGTAAAGGTCGAGAACGAGGCGTGGAACCTCGTGGGGTTCACGAAGAGCCAGACGCCGGCGACAACGTAAAACAGTGACGCTCCCGGCCATCCGAAGAGAATGGTCGCGCCGTGCACGAAGATACCGCCCGCGCCATTGCCGATCAGCCAGATAAACGCCGCCCACAGCGCCGAAATCCCGGCGACCCAGCGGCCCGTGCGCCCGTTGGACACGAGGATGACGAGTCCCAGTCCGACCTGGAACCAGGCCACGCCCGCGGCCAACGACACCGGATGGGAGTTCCAGGTGTTAATGAAGTGGATCATCAGCGAGTGGAGCCACGAGGGAGTGCCGACGCTCATCGGCCGCACCACGTTGTCAGCCAAACCCAGCGGCATCGAGGGCTGAAACTGCAAAATCCCGTCGATGAGCCATATCAACCCGAACGCCCAGCGCAGATACGTGCGCGCCCGCGGCTCATCGCTCACCTCGAGGGGTCGGTTAAAACTGAAGATCTTCCGGCTGAGGAGGAGCGTGACCAGGAACACACTGGCCACGACCGCGATCCACAGCACGCTCGTCACGAACAGGGTGTGCTTGAACAAGTTCACGACGATGAAATTGGTGAGGTCGAGCGAGCGACCATACATGCCAGACATTGAGTAAATCCCTCTAGTGAGTCGCTATAAGTTCAGATGTTCCGCGCACGCAGCAAGCACCCCATTGACAAAGGATGCAGAACCTTCAGTAGAGTACACCTTCGCGAGTTCTACGGCCTCGTCGAGAATCACCGCGGCCGGTGGCGGATCGTCCATCAGCATCTCACCAATCGCCAAGGTCATCACGAGCCGATCGACCACCGCGAGACGTTCGAGAGGCCAGTCGATCGAGTAACGCGAGATCAGTTCATTGGCGCGCTCCTGGTTTATCGCGGCCGACGTCAGGATCGAGATCGTGTACGCGTCCGGCTGCACGGGCAACTCATTGAGCACCGTGACGACCGATCGTTCCTTGATGGTCGCTTCGTAGAAGATCTCGAGCGCTCGCTCGCGGGCGAGGTGACGCTTGGTGCCGAGTTCGCTCAACCTACGCCCGCGTCATGTATTCGCCGGTGCGCGTGTCGACCTTGATTGCTTCGCCCGGTCCCACGAAGAGTGGCACTTGGACGACGAAGCCGGTCTCTAACGTGGCTGACTTGCGCGCACCCGACACCCGGTCGCCCTGAATACCGGGCTCGGTCTGGGCGATGACGAGTTCGACGCTGGCCGGCAACTCCACGCCAATGGTCTCGTCATTGAACTGGATCAGCATGGCTTTGCCTGTCTCTTTCAAGAAGTGTGACGCGTCGCCCAGACTCTTGGACGACACCGGCACCTGGTCGTAGGTGACCTGGTCCATAAATATGTAGTCGTCGCCGTCGCGGTAGAGATACTGGGTGTCGCGCTTGTCAATGATCGCTTGTTCCAGTCGCTCATTGGAGTTGTAGGTTCTCTCAATGACGGCGCCGGTGCGGGCGTTGCGCAATTTTGTGCGTACGAAGGCGCCGCCCTTGCCCGGCTTCACGTGCTGAAACTCAATAATCGTGAAGAGACCTTC
This sequence comes from Acidimicrobiales bacterium, assembly GCA_049519675.1. GTDB lineage: Bacteria > Actinomycetota > Acidimicrobiia > Acidimicrobiales > RAAP-2 > RAAP-2. The sequence goes on from JBEKQN010000080.1 coordinate 6,558, forward strand.
GTCGATCTTGATGGTGATGCCGTTTTTAATGTCACTCGTAGAAATTGCGGCCATGAGCCTGGAAACCTTTCGCGAAAGATGCGTGGCCCATTCTAGGCAGCGCCCAGTAAGCGCCTTGAACTAGCTGGGAGCCAACAGCCGTCGCACGGCCTCTACGGCCAGGTCGTAACTGCGCGCGCCGAAACCGGCGATCGTCCCGTTCACGACGCCCGCGAGCGTACTCACGTGGCGAAACGGCTCGCGGGCGGCGGGATTCGAAAGGTGGACCTCCACCTTGACACCGGGGAAGTTGTCCAGTGCGTCAGCGAGCGCCCACGAAGAATGCGTGAGCGCGCCCGCATTGATAACAATGGCGACTGCAGTGTCGCGGGCGCCATGTACCGCTTCAATGAGGTCGCCTTCGAAGTTCGACTGGAGATGACGAACGCTGAATCCGCTGGCAGTCGCGAGTTGCGTAAATCGATCCACGTGGTCCTGAAGCGTCTGCGTACCGTAGATCTCCGGACTACGAGTTCCCAACTGGTCCAAATTCGGTCCCGATAACAACAGGATCTCGTCACTCATAGTTCTCCTCGAAACTCATCTAGAACAGTGGCCACCACCTTGGCGTGGATGTCGCGCACGACCTCGAAGCCAGTTACGCTCGCCAGCACGAAGGTTAGGTCATGATGGGCTTTTTTGTCCTGACCCATTGCGTCCACCAGGTCACTGGTGGCAAAATGCGACGGCAGTCGAGTCGCAAGACCGAACGCGCCCAAGAGTGCGTCGTGGTTCTCGACTTCGTCCTGATCAATTCGTCCCAATCGATGTGCGAGTCGAGCGGCGAAGGCCAGACCAACCGCGACGGCCTCGCCGTGGCGCAACTCGTCGACGTCTCGCTCGAGGGCCAGCACCTCGATCGCGTGCGCGAGTGTGTGGCCGTAGTTGAGCAGTGCACGTTGACCCGATTCTCTTTCGTCACCCGAGACAATGTTGGCCTTTAGGCGCACGGACATGATCGCGAGATCACTCAGTGAGACACCCGCAACCCGAGACGCGCGCCAACCCTCTAATAGGCAGCACTTCGCCACTTCACCCAGTCCACTGAGCCGTTCACGCTCGGGCAGCGTTGACAACGTGTCGAAGTCGCACAGCACACCCAATGGCTGATGGAACGCGCCGACAAGATTCTTGCCCGCCGCAAGATTGACCGCTGTCTTGCCGCCAATAGCGGCGTCCACCTGTCCCATGAGTGAGGTTGGTACCTGGACGAGGGCGACGCCGCGCAGGTAGACCGCCGCCGCGAATCCGGCGAGGTCGGTCACGGCGCCCCCACCGACCGCCACGACGACGTCGTGGCGGGAGAGTTGCACGCCGGCGAGGCGTTCGCAGAGTTCGTTCAGCGTCGTCAAGGTCTTTGCGCCCTCGCCGTCGGGAACCTCAATCACGTGCTCGATGAGTCCGGAATCAAACTCGAACCAGGGCTGGGCGCGAATGAAGGGCGACGTCACTATGGCCACCGTTTGGGCTCGCGGCGCGCGCACGCGAATGAGATGCGCGAGTTCGTGACGAGCGCCGTTCGCCAACACGACGTCGTAGGAACGCTCGCCGAGGTCCACCGTGATGTTCACCGTGCGGCCCTATTCAACGCGTCGCGTACCCGCCTCGCGACCTCGTCGGGATCTCCCGATGCGTCAATTCGCGCCCGGGACACCTCGGCGTAGAGCGTGGCCCGTTCGCGGCGTAATTGGGCTAGCGCTGCGTCGACGTCGGCACCGATCAGGGGGCGGTCAACGTCACCCAATCTCGCGGCGAGGACCGCGTCATCACAGTCGAGCCACAACGTCACGCTGGCCTGTAGGAGATCTCTCGCCGCTGACGTGGTCACTACCCCGCCGCCCGTGGACACCACTCCGCCGCCGTCGAGCGCGGTGCGCAATGCGTCGAGCTCCACGCTGCGGAATGCGGCCAGTCCCTCGCGGCGCAGGTACTCCGGCGCGGGACATCCCACGGCGTCACTTAAAAGATCGTCAGTGTCGACCGACCCGCACGCCCACTCCTCACCGAGCAGTTGCGCGATCGTGGTCTTACCCACGCCGGGCAGTCCCACGAGAGCGAGTCGAGCCACGGCTACTTAGGGGCGAGCGGCCGACGACGTGGACCCTAGATTCGAAACGTATTCGGTGAAGTTTCGCGTGAACTCCTCCACCGAATCCCCCCCGAATTTTCGTAACGCCTCGTTGGCGAGCACCAGGGCGACCATTGCTTCACTGATCACACCGAGGGCCGGCACGGCGGTCACGTCCGTGCGTTCCTTGAACGAGACGGTCGACTCCTTGGTCACCACGTCGACCGTCTCTAAGACGGGCCGGTTGAGCGTTGACAACGGTTTCATCGCCACTTTGGCGATGATGGGCGCGCCCGAGGACATGCCGCCCTCTAGGCCGCCCGCGTGATCGGTGCGTCGGAAATAGCCACCGCCGCGTTCGAAGGATTCATCGACCGCGATGGCGTCGTGCGCCGCGCTGCCGCGTTGAGACGCCTGGATCATGCCGTCGCCGATCTCGACGGCCTTGACGGCGTGAATGCTCATCAGCGCTCCCGCGAGCAGTCCGTCGAGCTTGCGGTCCCAGTGAACGTAGCTACCGAGTCCGACTGGTACGCCGTATGCAACAACCTCGACGATTCCCCCGAGTGAGTCGCCCTCCTTCGCGGCCGCCTTGATTTCCTTGATCATCGCGGCCGCGGTGTCGGCGTCAAAACAGCGCACTTCGCTCTCGTCGACCGTGTCCAGTTCACCGGGCCCGGGTCGCAGATTCTTTGGCGCCGCCACGGTGCCAATGCGCACGACGTGACTCAGTATCTCGACGCCAATCGCGGCGAGCAGACTCTTGGCCAGGGCCCCGGCGGCGACGCGCGCGGTCGTTTCGCGCGCACTGGCGCGCTCTAACACGTCGCGTGCGTCATCGAAACTGTACTTCTGCATGCCGGCGAGGTCGGCGTGGCCCGGGCGGGGCTGGGTCAGTTTGGTGGTGGGTTGACCGGGATTCGGGGACATCTCCTCTTCCCACTTGGCCCACTCAGAGTTGAGAATTTCGATGCCCACGGGTGATCCCAGGGTGCGCCCGTGACGGATGCCCGCACTGAGGCGAAGCTCGTCGCGTTCGAATCTCATTCGCGGACCGCGACCGTAGCCGAGCCGGCGTCGCGCCAACTGGTCACCCACGATCTCTGCGGTAATTGGCAGGCCCGCGGGCAAGCCTTCGACGATGACCATGAGTGATCGTCCGTGGCTCTCGCCGGCGGTTAGGAAGCGCAACATCAGATAATTCTAGGTCGTGAGCGACCTAGCAATTAGTTCTCGTTGGCGTAGAACGGGTTGTCGCCCGACGCGTGATCGGTGACGTCGATGACCCCGGTCAATTCGGGGATCGCGTCGCGCAGCGTCGCTTCGATGCCCTGCGTCAGTGTCATACGGCTCATGGCGCAGCCCTGGCAGCCGCCCGACATCTTGATGTAGGCGACCTTCTTCTCC
>JBEKQN010000081.1:0-16158 GCA_049519675.1 Acidimicrobiales bacterium
TCAACAAGGAACAGCGGACCCTCGTCGAGAGACTGGCCACATCGCTCAATGAAGAGACCGCCAAATGACCGATCAACCGCACCATCACGCCGTCTACGTAATCTCGGTCTTCGCCGAGATTGCCGGCGTGCATCCACAGACATTGCGTAACTACGAGCGAAGTGGTCTGCTCAATCCGTTGCGCACCAGCGGCGGATCGCGCCGGTTTTCCGAGGCTGACCTGGTGGCGTTGCGACGGATTCAAGAACTTACCGCCGCGGGCGTCAACCTCGAAGGCGTGAAGCGGATCATGGCGCTCGAAGTTGAATTGGCCTCGAGAGAAGTAAAGATGGCCGACATCGCCAGTGAGGCAAAGTCGAACATCGAAGAGACGCATCGTCAGTACCGACGTGACCTCGTGCCGGTGCAAAATGCCATCGAACTCTTCATTGACGCGCGACGTCGAGCTCGCGGCGGTTCATAGCCGAGGCCGACCGTTTCGCATGTGGGAAACAAACGGTCAAATGTGGTGCGGTAGGCTTGACGTGTAACGAGGCCATTCTCGAGGGAGCCCAGTGCCCGCAACCGTCGTAGTCGGAACCCAATGGGGTGACGAAGGCAAAGGTAAATTGACCGACCTCCTGGCCCGGGACATGGATGTGGTCGTTCGCTACCAGGGTGGCCACAATGCGGGGCACCGAATCGTTGTCGACGGCGAGGCCTTCGCCCTCCAGCTCGTGCCTTCGGGAATCCTCTACCCCCACATCACGCCGGTCATAGGAAACGGGGTGGTTGTCGATCCGGAGGTGCTGCTGACTGAAATGGACCGATTGAGTGCGAAGAACATCGACGTGTCGCGTCTCGTGGTCTCGGGCAACGCGCACTTGATCATGCCCTATCACCAGGAACTGGACCGACTGACCGAACGTTTTCTGAGCAAGAACGCCCTGGGCACCACGAAGCGGGGTATCGGGCCCGCGTACGCCGACAAGTCGTCGCGAGTCGGGTTGCGTGTCCAGGACATGCTCGACGCCAAGATCTTCCGGGAAAAACTCGACGTGGTCCTGCGCGAGAAGAATCTCGTTCTGACCAAGATCTACAACCGTCCGGCAATGAGCGCGGCGGACATATGCGCCAAGTACCTCGATGAGTTTGCGCCCCTGTTGGCACCGATGATCGATGACACCGTTGGCATCGTGCACACTGCCCTGGCGAGCGGGCGACGGATCCTGCTCGAGGGTGCGCAGGCCACGTTTCTGGATCTGGACCACGGCACCTATCCGTTCGTTACATCGTCGAACCCCGTGGCCGGTGGCGCGTGCACGGGATCGGGTTTGGGTCCGCGCGACATTTCGTCCATTGTTGGCATTGCCAAGGCGTACGTCACGCGCGTGGGCGCGGGACCCTTCCCGACCGAGGTGGGCGGCGACCTAGGTGAACTGCTGGTCGAACGCGGTCACGAGTTCGGCACCAACACCGGGCGTCGCCGACGCGTCGGTTGGTTCGACGCGGTGATGGCGCGCCAGGCGGCGCGTCTCAATTCGTTGAGCGAAATTGCGCTCACCAAGCTTGACGTGCTGGACACGCTCGACGAGATCAAGGTCTGTGTTGCCTACGAGGCCGACGGCGTGCGCTATCAATACCCGCCGTATCACCAATCGGTCCTGCATGAAGTGGTGCCGGTCTACGAGGTGCTGCCTGGCTGGCGCTGCGACATCACGACCTTTACCGAGTACGAGCAACTGCCCGATGCCGCGAAGGACTACGTGAAGTTCCTGGAAAAAACCACTGGCGTCACCATTTCGGTGGTCGGTGTGGGTCCGGGCCGAGAGCAGTTCGTTCGACCCTCGTGAGCAGTTGCGTGGTCGTTGGCTCGGGCGCGAGGGAACACGCGCTGGCGTGGGCCATGTCGAAGAGTGCGAACGTCATCGTCACTCCGGGCAACGCCGGAATTGCGGCCCACGGGATTACCTGCACCTCAACGCCCGCCACGACGCTTGACGCCGATCTCTTCGTGATTGGACCCGAACAGCCTCTGGTTGAGGGATTGGCCGACGCCTTGCGAGCCCAGGGCAAGTCTGTCGTTGGTCCGGGAAAGGACGGCGCACAACTCGAGGGTTCCAAGGCGTTCATGAAGGAGTTCTTAGCGGCCTCCGGCGTGCCCACCGCAGCGTTCGGGTCCTTTCGCATCTTCGACGACGCCGTTGCGTACCTACGCACGATGAACGCCCCGTACGTCATCAAGACCAACGGCTTGGCCGCGGGCAAGGGCGTGTTGGTTACCAGCGATTTTGAAGAAGCGTGTGCGGACGTGCGCGACAAGTTGAGTGGCGAGTCATTCGGCGACGCCGGAACCACCGTCATCATCGAAGAAGGCTTAGACGGCCCCGAGTGCTCGCTGTTGGTGCTGTGTGACGGTACGAATGTGCAGCCGCTCGCGGCCGCTCAAGATTTCAAGCGTGTCGACGATGGTGACCAGGGTGCGAATACGGGCGGCATGGGCGCGTACGCACCAATGCCATCTATGAGTGCGTCCCACGTCGAAGAGGTAATGGCAACAATTCTTAAGCCGACGGTGGATGAACTGACACGGAGGTCAATTGACTTTCGCGGGGTGCTCTACGCCGGGATCATGTTGACATCCAACGGGCCGAAGTTGCTGGAGTACAACGTGCGCTTCGGCGATCCCGAGACCGAGGTGCTCGTCCCGCTCTACGGCGACCGGCTGTTCGGTCTGCTGACGCGCGTCGCGAACGGTTCGCTCGGTCATGAGGTGGCTCCGACGTCCCAGAGCGCGGTGACGGTGGTGCTCGCGTCACACGGCTATCCGGCAACGTCGCGCCACGGCGACGTCATCTCTGGCCTCGGGCCGGACGGCCAACTCGCGACGACCATCGACGGCGTCCTGATCTTTCACGCGGGCACCGGACTCAACGGTCTTGGCCAGTTCGTCACCGCGGGCGGCCGCGTCTTGGCCGTGACCGCCGTTGGCGACTCGTTGGCACAGGCCCGGCGCCGCGCGTACGAGGCGGCGTCGCTCATAACCTTTGAGGGGAAAGTCATGCGCACGGACATTGCCCGCGACGCGGACGAGGGAGAGAAATGATTCCGAGGTATTCACCCAAGGACGTGGCGGCCCTATTTAGCGACGCGCACCGTTTCGACATGATGCTCGAAGTAGAACTGCTCTGCGCGGAAGCGCTCGGCGCGTCCGGCGTGCTGCCCGCCGAAGAAGTCGCCGTCCTTCGCCAGCGTCGCCCCGTCATTGATAGCGCCTTCGTGGCCGACGTGGAAGAGCGAGAACTGATAACAAATCACGACACGGCCGCCTTCGTGGACGCCGTGCAGGCGAAAATTGGCATGCCCGAAGGCAGGTGGATCCACTACGGTCTCACGTCCTCGGACGTCGTTGATACTGCTCTCTGTCGAATCGTGACGAGCGCGATGGATATCGTCATCAACGACGCCATGGCACTTCGAGATGCCCTGACACGTCGCGCCGTCGAGTCAATTGATTGGCCAATTCTTGGTCGCACGCACGGAATGCACGCCGAGCCCACGACGTACGGCGCCAAGTTCTCTCTCTTCGCGTTGCAGGTTGAGCGTGACATTGAACGGGCCCAACAGGCTCGCACCGCCATCGCGGTGGGAAAACTTTCCGGCGCGGTGGGTACGTATTCGAACATCGATCCTGGCGTCGAAGCGTACGTGTGCGAGCGGCTCGGACTCGTCAGCGTGCCGTCGACGCAGGTGATTTCGCGCGACCGTCACGCCCAAGTCCTCTACGCGTGCGCGGCACTGGGCACGTCGATGGAACTGTTCGCGCTTGAAGTTCGTCATCTCGCGCGCAGTGAGGTGGGTGAGGCCCAAGAGCCCTTTGCCGAGGGACAAAAGGGCTCGTCGGTAATGCCGCACAAACGCAATCCCATCATGTCCGAACGACTGTGCGGGCTAGCGAGGGTATTGCGTGGCTACCTGCAGGCCGGCCTCGAAGACGTGGCCTTGTGGCACGAGCGGGACATCTCTCATTCGAGCGTCGAGCGCGTGGTGATGCCTGACGCATTGCAACTCACTGTCTACATGTTGCGTAAGGCTACGGCCCTGGCGGACGGTCTGGTCTTGCGCCCCGAGCGAGCCATGGAAAATCTGAACGTCAATTCATTAGGTCTCGTGTTCTCCCAGTCCGTTCTGCTCGCGTTGATCGACTCGGGTCTGTCGCGTGACGATGCTTATCGCATCGTCCAAGCAGCCGCGCTACAAGCGAGCGAGCAACGAAAGAACTTTCGCGACGTCATTGAAAGTGATGGTGCGGTCACGCTCAGTAATGAGGTGTTGGATCGCGCCTTCGACGCGCAACGGCTGTTGACGCATCGTGGCCGATTCCTCGATGCGTTGACGTGGCGCACATGAGCGACCTCTCGCTGCAGCACAGTTATTCGGGTAAGGTCCGCGACCTTTTCGAGTTCGATGATCGCCACCTCTTGTTGGTCGCGACGGATCGACTGAGTGCCTTTGACGTGGTGATGAATGAGCCAATTCCCCAAAAGGGACGGGTGCTCACCGGCATGACGAATTACTGGTTACGTGAGTTTGCGGTCACGGTCCCCAGCGCCTTGGTGTCGTGCGACCCTACGGAAATCGACAACTACATTCCCGGGTTCAAGAACAAATCTGAATGGCACGGCCGGTCCATGCTGGCGCGCAAGGCCGTGATGTTGCCGCTCGAATGCATTGTGCGCGGTCGTCTCGCCGGACAGGCGTACGAAGAGTACGTGAAGAGCGGCACAGTCCATCAGATGGCCGTGCCAGCGGGGATGCAACTGACCGATGCGTTCGCGAAGCCTTTGTTTACCCCTTCGACCAAGGCCGCCGAGGGTCACGACATCAACATTGATCTCGCGACCGCGGCGAGCTTGGACTCCTCAAGAATCTGGCCGGCCGATCAGGTGCGCTCCGGAGAGACGCCGCCGGCATTCGACAAGCAGCCGTTCCGAGATTGGTTGACGGCGCAGTCCTGGGACCGCACTCCGCCGCCGCCCACCGTGCCCCCCGAAGTTATCGCGATCACCTCAGCTCGCTACATCGACGCGTACGAACGGGTGACCGGCCATTCACTCAACGACTGGTACGGTGCGTAGTCGTGAACTATCCCGTCATTGTCGAGGTAACACTGCGCGAAGGAATCGCCGATCCCGAGGGCGCGACGATTGAACGGGCCCTGCCGGCCCTCGGATTTACCGGTGTGACCAACGTTCGTGCGGGCAAGTCGTTTCGACTCGATATTGAGGCGAACGACGAAGCGGCCGCCCTGCTGCAGGCCACGGCCATGGCCGAGCGGCTGTTGTCCAATCCAGTCATCGAAAATGCGGTCGCCCGTAGCGCGAAGGGTGTCGCGTGACGCGAATTGGCGTCATCATCTTTCCCGGATCGAACTGTGAGTACGACGCGTCGCTCGCGATGACACAGTTGGGTGTCGACGTGGACTTTGTCTGGCATTCACAGACCGACCTGACCGGTTTTGACGGTGTGATCCTGCCGGGCGGCTTCGCCCACGGTGACTACCTTCGTCCCGGCGCGCTCGCCCGCTTCTCGCCGGTCATGGACGCGGTCGCCCGCTTTGCCCGAGAGGGGGGACCCGTACTTGGCATCTGCAACGGGTTTCAGGTGCTCACTGAGGCCGGTCTGTTGCCGGGAGCCTTGCAGAAGAACCGTGGATTGACGTTCATCAGCGAGCCAACTGGCGTAGTGGTCGATTCAACGAACTCGGTATTGACCTGGCTCGCGAGCCCGGGTCAGGAACTGACTATTCCGATCAATCACTTTTCGGGCGCGTACACGTGCGATGACCTCACCTACGAGGAACTTCAAGCCAACGATCAAGTGGTGCTGCGCTACAAGGACAATCCGAATGGGTCTCGCGGCGACATCGCCGGTGTGGCGAACAAGGCGGGCAATGTCGTGGGGCTCATGCCCCACCCCGAACGAGCCATGTCGACGTTGCTCGGCAGCGCTGACGGGAAAATCTTGCTCGAGGGTTTTGTCTCGGCGCCTCGGCGTGAGTTACGAGCGAGCGCGGCTAATGCCGCAGCGCTTTAGTACCTCGGCGGAGACTCCCAATTCACGAAAGGCGTTGTAGCCAATGCCGTTTCGATTGGCGAAGGACTTGGCCACCTTAATGAAGTCTTTCTCGACGCTGGTGAGATCGACCCTGGACGTCAAACGACTGTGTTCGGCGACGAGATCGTAGCGTTTTTGTGTGAGCTCTAATTTTTGTATCGGCGACGCCGCCAACATTGCTTTGTCAATACGAGCAATTTGAATACTGATTGATTCTGGAGTGCGCTTACGCCCACGCTTGCCTTTTCCTGCGGCAAGGGCGTCTAAATATTTGCTAACAATACGCGATTCATTACGACCTTGCGCAAGTTTTGCCTTGTGATCGGCACTCATGGTTCTTTTCGCGGGCTTTTTCGGCGTTGGCTTTTTAGCGGCGGTAACCATAAATCTCCAAAAATAGTTGGGACTATTAAGTGTAGTAAGGAATCATTCTTCGGGGCTAATTGAGTGAATATGTTGAGACAAAAACACGTGTTATTAGGTAATTCGGCACCACAGAATTTCTTGCATATAAGAGATTCTTAAATAGTTACTGTGATATCCGCGAGAGTGCGACATATGTCATCTGTGACACAACAGTCGCAGTGAATCCCCGGCGCGAGACGCAAAATTACACCCTTGTCGATTCTTGATGCTCGAGGAGCCACGGCGTTCGGAAGAACAAGCCCCGGCGAGGAGTGGTGCACGAGTTCGACCGTGGCGTCGCCCGATAGTTTGGTGGTGTGAGTAGCGCCTCTCCAGCCCTGCATCGGGCCCTCGGCTTGACGGACTCCGAATTCGAGGACATTAAATCCGTGCTCGGTCGCGGCCCTAACTCTCTCGAATTGGCCCTCTACGGCGTGATGTGGAGCGAGCACTGTTCCTATAAGTCCTCGCGCATGCACCTGCGTCGCCTGCCCACCAAGGCGCCGCATGTACTGGTCGGTCCCGGAGAAAATGCCGGCGTCATCGATGCGGGTGACGGCATCGCGGTGGCCATTCGCATTGAGAGCCATAACCACCCCTCGGCGATCGAGCCCTACCAGGGTGCCGCGACGGGCGTGGGAGGGATCTTGCGTGATGTCTTCACGATGGGCGCCCGCCCCCTGGCGGTGATGGACCCTTTGTTTTTCGGACGACTGAGCGACGCCCGGCAGCGGTGGTTGGTCGAAGGCGTGGTGTCGGGTATTTCGGGCTACGGCAATTCAGTGGGCGTGCCAACCATTGGCGGTGAGTTGACCTTTGACGACTGTTATGCCTCGAACCCGTTGGTGAACGTGTTGTGCGTCGGCGCGCTGCCGGCCGAGCGGCTGGTGCTGGGCATTGCGTCGGGAGTGGGCAACCTCGCGGTGCTGCTGGGATCTTCGACGGGTCGTGACGGCATTGGCGGCGTGTCGGTGCTGGCGTCGGCGGGTTTCGACGGCGAAGACGGGGCCGAGTCGCTGGATGACGCGAAGCGCCCGAGCGTGCAAGTCGGTGACCCCTACGAGGAGAAGCGACTCATCGAAGCGTGCTTGGAACTGCTCGATCGAGGGTTGGTGCTGGGCATCCAGGATCTGGGAGGGGCGGGTCTCGTCTGCGCCACGAGCGAAACCGCGGCCCGAGGCGGCGTGGGGATGGACGTGGACATCACGGCAGTGGCGCTACGCGAGACGGGAATGCAGCCCTTTGAGATCATGACGTCCGAGAGTCAGGAGCGCATGCTGGCGATCATCACGCCGGAGAGTTGGGAGGCAGTGGGCGAACTTTGCGCGAAGTGGGAAGTGCGCGCGCGCGTGGTGGGCCACGTGGTCGAGCCCGAACGCGACGCCGAAGGCAACGCGGTGGGCATGCTGCGCGTTCGTCGGGGTTTCGACGGGGAGATTCTCGCCCAGGTACCGGCCGCCTCCTTGGCCAATCAAGCCCCCCTCTACGACCGACCGCGTCGACGGCCCGCCTCGCTCGACTCAGTGCGTGACGACGACCCCACGGACGACGAACCCGTGGGTTCCGCTAACGACGATCTGCTCAACCTGCTGATGGACCCCACGTGGGTCTACCGGCAGTACGATTCGCAGCTGTTCTTGAACACGGTGGTTGGGCCCGGAAGAGACGCGGCGCTGCTTCGCCTCGCGGGTCCGGGGCTTCCCTTTTCCGAGCGGGGCATCGCGCTCTCAACTGACTCGAATCCGCGCTGGTGTGCGCTCGACCCGAAGAATGGCACGGCGTGGACGGTCGCCGAGAGTGTGGCCAATCTCGCCTGCGTGGGTGCCACCGCCAAGGCCGTGGTCAACTGCCTCAACTTCGGCAATCCCGAACACCCCGAGGTGATGTGGCAACTGAGCGAATCCATTGACGGCATGGCGCTTGCCTGCAACGAACTCGGCCTCCCGGTCATTGGCGGGAATGTCTCTCTCTACAACGAGAGCGGGGGCAGCGATATCGACCCCACTCCGGTGGTGGGCCTGCTCGGGGTGATTGATTCGCTGCTCGCGCCGCCGCCCGGCTGGGCCTGGCGCGTCGGCGACACGGTGGTGCTGGTAGGTACGCGTCGTTGCGACGGTCTCCATCCCTTTCCCTTGGGCGGCACCAAGTGGGCCACGTTGCGCGCTCGACGTGGCGGCCGCGTGCCGAAGTTTCAACCGGGGCCGTTTGCCACGAGCGTTTCTTTCGTGGTCGAGGAGATATCGCGGTTGTGCGCCGGACACACCAGTGACGTCACGGCCGTGCACGACGTGGGCGGCGGCGGCCTCGCCACGGCGCTCGCCGAGATGGCGGCGACGACGAATGTGGGCCTCGAGGTTACCGCAGCGGTCGAACACGCCGAACTCTTCAGCGAGTTTCCCGGTCGCTTCGTGATGGCGACGAGTGACCCGGAGGTGTTTGGCGAGCGTTGCGCATCCGCGGGTGTGCCACTGCTCGTGCTGGGCATCGCGGGCGGTGACCGCGTCAAGATTGGTGAGGTCGACCTCGACGTGTCCGAGATTGAAAGTCGACGTCGCACGGCGCTCGAAGAGGCGCTCGCTTCGGTTGACTAGCGAGCTGCCTTGAGTTCGTCGAGCACTTCGTCGGGCACGCGCAGGTCCCCCGAGCGACCCACGCCCAGCGAGACGTCGCCCTTGTAGTGACCGTGGTAGTCCGATCCGCCGGTGGGGATCATGTTGGCGTCACGGGTCAGTTTGACCATCAGGGCTCGGGTGATGGCGTCGGTCCCGCCATAGTGGGCTTCAATACCGCGAAAGCCCCGCTCGCGCAGCGAACCCATGACGGTGGGCATGACGTCTTCAATGGCGTTGGACGTGATGTTGTCGAGGTAGTTCACCAATGGGTGCGCGATCGAAAAGACAGTCTGGGATCCGTTCGCCGCTTCGACGAAATCTTCAATCGCCATGTTGGTCTTGGGAATGTAGGCCCTGCCGTCGCTGCCTAACCAGTCGATGAAAATTCGGTTCCACGTCTCATCGGATTGTTCGCCCACGAGTTCGGGATGCAATGTGAACATCGCTTTGGCGAAGTGGGGCCGGCCAATGGAGTCCACGTTGCCCGATAACTGCGTGAGATAGTCCAGGGTTATCTTTTCGAAGCCCAATTCCTGAAGCAGCGTGACCAGGGCCCGGTTGCGAACGTCACGGTCATGGCGCAACTCGACCAGTTTCTTCTGTAGGGGGTGATCGGGCTCCAGCGGCAAGAAGTAGGCCAGGACGTGCACGTTGCGCGGACTGGTCGTGCCGTCGTGGTTGTGGCGCGGGAAGCAGTTGTCGCGCAGTGAGATCTCGGTGCCGGGCACCAACTCAATGTCGTAGCGCGCACACTCGTCCGCCATTTGTTCGTGGCTCGCGGTGGTGTCGTGATCGGTGAGGGCAATGGCGCGAATGCCCAGCTCGTGTGCCTTTTTCGCTAATTCGCGCGGCGTGTCGGATCCGTCGGAGAACGTCGAATGGGTGTGCAGATCAATCACCAAAGCAGCGTACTCACCGTGCGCAGTTGCGCCGGGTGACTGTGTCAGACTGTCGCCGTGCCTTTGTCGAAAACGAGCCGTAGGATAGTAGGCAGATGAAGGAAGCCTGCGGCGTTGTCGGGATTGTGGCGCCGGGTCGAGATGTCTCCTACCTCTGTTACGACGCGCTCTACGCGCTCCAGCACCGTGGCCAAGAGTCGGCCGGTATGGCGACCTTTCAGAATCAGCAGATCACGGTCGTGAAGGACAACGGGCTCGTGAGCCACGTGTTCGCCGACACCACGTTGCGCGCCCTCGCCGGATCGATCGTCATTGGCCATACGCGTTACTCCACCTCGGGTTCGGCGAACTGGACGGCCGCCCAGCCGGTCTACCGCTCGGCCGGCTCTTCGGGTTTCGCGCTCGCGCACAATGGCAATCTCACCAACACGGGCGAACTGGCTGAGGCTGCCGGTATCAAAGTCACCTCCATGCTGTCGGACTCGGACCTGGTCGCTGAGTTGCTGGCACTTGAGGTTGAATCCGGCTCGACGCTGTCCACGGCGCTGCACACGGTCCTCGCGCGAGCGCGCGGTGCGTTCTCCATGGTCATACTTGAAGCCAATGCGGTGCACGCGGTGCGAGACCCGTACGGCTTCCGGCCTCTCTGCCTTGGTCGCCTGGGTACCGAAGACGCGCCGGAGGGGTGGATGGTGGCGTCAGAGTCACCGGCGCTCGACGTCGTGGGCGCGGCCTTCGTGCGCGAGGTGGCACCCGGTGAGATGGTCACGTTGACGAACGAGGGTGTGACGTCGGTACAGCTGTTGGAGCCGGCCGCGGGCAAAGAGAAGCTCTGCATTTTTGAGTTCGTGTACTTCGCGAGACCCGACACGTATCTCATGGGCCACCAAGTGCACACGACGCGCCGTCGAATGGGCGAGCTACTGGCCCAGCAGTCAAATGTTGAAGCCGACATCGTCATGGGCGTTCCCGACTCGGGGGTACCGGCGGCCGAAGGGTACGCCAAGGCCTCCGGCATCCCATTCGGCTACGGACTTGTCAAGAACCGCTACATCGGGCGCACGTTTATCGCGCCCGATCAGAACATGCGCGAAGCCAGCGTACGACGAAAGCTCAATCCCCTTCGCGAGAACATTTCCGGTCAGCGTCTCATCGTGGTTGACGACTCGATCGTGCGCGGCACCACCACCAAGGCGCTCGTGGGCATGCTGCGCGACGCGGGCGCGCGTGAAGTGCACCTCCGCATCTCGTCACCGCCCTTCATGTGGCCCTGTTACTTCGGCATCGACACGCCGACCCGTGACGACCTGCTGGCGGCGCACCACAGCGTCGAGGAGATGCGCGAGTACGTGGGCAGCGACTCGTTGGAGTTCATCACCTTAGAGAATCTTCGATCCGCGATCCGACTGGACGGCGAATGTTGCGATGCCTGTCTCACGGGCAATTACCCGGCGCCGACCCCGGTGGCGCTCGGTAAGTCGGGCGGGCGTTGGTGAGTCGCTTGCTGGATCTGTCCAGCGGTGGCATGACCTACGCCGAGGCGGGAGTCTCAATTGCCGCCGGCGACGATGTTGTAGAGCGGATCAAGAACGCGGTAACGAGCACGAAGCGCCCCGAGGTGCTGGGCGGTATCGGCGGTTTTGGCGGTCTGTTCGCCCTGAACACGGAAAAATACCAGCAGCCAGTCTTGGTCTCGTCGGCCGACGGCGTGGGCACGAAGCTCGAGGTCGCGCGCTTGGCGGGCCGCTTCGATACTGTCGGCATTGATCTCGTCGCTATGTTGGTCGATGACCTCGCGTGCGTGGGTGCCGAGCCACTTTTCCTGCTCGATTACGTGGCGGTCGGCGCGCTTAATCCCGCACGGATTGAAGAACTGGTCACGGGTATCGCCGAAGGGTGCCGTCGGGCGGGCGTGGCGCTGCTGGGAGGAGAGACGGCCGAACACGGTGGCGTCATGAAGCCCGACGACCTCGACGTGGCGGGATTCGCCGTGGGCGTGGTCGAACGCGGAAACGAGCTCGGGCCCCATCGAGTGCGCGAAGGCGACGTGCTGCTCGGCTTTGGCTCTCCGGGACTTCGCTCAAATGGGTACACGCTCGCCCGCACGATTCTTGTGGCCAATGCCGCGAGCCTCGACGAACCGGCCTTCGCGGGAGCGTCGCGAACGCTCGGTGAAGAACTGCTGGAACCGTCAGTGATTTACGCACCGACGATCGTGACGTTGAGCGAGGAATTGGGCGGCGCGCTGCACGGCGTGGCGCACATCACCGGCGGGGGGATACTCGGCAATGTGGTTCGCCTCCTGCCCGAGAACCTCGAGGCCGTCATTGACATGACCAGCTTCGAGACACCCGAGATCTTCTTCGAGATCCAGCGACGGGGCCAGGTGAGTTCCGACGAGATGGTGCGTGTCTTTAACTGCGGTCTGGGCATGGTGGTGGCGCTCGACGCCAGTGCCAGCGGGGCCGCGATCACGCTGGCGAGGGCCGCCGGTCTCACTGTTTCGGTGGTTGGTGAGGTTCGTTCGGGCAGCGCCAAGGTGGTCTTGACGTGAGCGATGCCCGTGAGCGAGTGCTGGCCCACCTGTTGGCGCACTCGGTGCGCCGTGGCGATTTCGTCTTAAAGTCCGGTCGCACGTCTTCGTGGTTCATTGACTCCAAACAGACGATCTGTGCGCCCGAGTCGATGCTCGATGTCGCCACGTTGATGCTCGAACGTATTCCTCACGACGCGACGGCGATCGGCGGGCTCACCATGGGTGCCGACGGGGCCTCGTTCATTACCGCGGGAGTAGCCGCCACCTTGGGTCGGTCTCTGCGGGCCTTCAGTGTGCGCAAAGAGGTGAAGGACCACGGGGCCGGAGGTCGTATCGCGGGATCACTACGTGAGAGTGACCTCGTCGTCATCGCCGAAGATACCGTGACTCGCGGCACCAGTTTGGTCGAGGCGGCAAAAGTGGTCCAGGAGTTCGGGGCCAAGGTGTTGTTACTGCTCGCGGTCGTGGACCGAGGCGGCACGGCCGCGGCCATGGCCCAGAAGGAGGGCTGGGACTTCGACGCTCTCTTCAGTGCTCCCGACCTCGGATTCGACTACGAGGGCGTGTAGCTCGTCGCGAGTGCGTCGAGCATTCGGTCTCTCCAGCTGTTGAGCGCTGGATAGAGCTCGGCGGGGGTGTGTCCTAAACGCACGATCACCGCGTCGAGCGCGGGCGCGACAATGATGCGTTGGCCCTCGTAACCGCTCGCCCAGTACGTGCCGTACGTATCGCCGGTCACCCACCAGTGCCAGGAATAGTACGAGCCTTCCTCCTCGTCGCGACTGATCGCCGGCTGGGCGGTCGCGGCCCACTCGCGCGAGATCAACTGGCGGCCGTCCCACTCGCCGCCGCGTAGATACAGCAGTCCGAATTTGGCGAAGTCCAACGCGTGGGCGTGCAGGAAACTCGATGCGACAAAGACACCACTGTCGTCGAAACTTGCGATGGCGCTGCGCATGCCGATTGGTCTGAAGAGTCGCTCGTGCAGGTAGGTGTTATAGGCGTCCGCGTAACCCACGTGGTCGGCAACAATTCGACTGAGAATGTTCGTCGTGCCGCTGGAGTAATAGAACTTCGATCCCGGTTCGTGCGCCAACGGCCGGTTCGCCGTGTACGCCGCCATATCGGTCTTGCCGTCGCCCCAGAGCATCTCGAGCACGTTGCTCTCGGGTCCGATCTCGTACTCCTCGACGAAGTCCAGTCCGTCGCGCATGGCCAGCAGGTCGCGCAGGCGGATCTCGTGACGCGGATCATTAGGATCGCTCCACTCGGGCACGGGGGCTCGTTGGTCGGTGTCGAGTCGGCCCTCGTCAACCAGGGTGCCGACGATCATGTGCAAGACGGATTTGGCCATGGACCACGAGAGCAGCGAACTGGTCGCCGTGATTGCTTCGGCGGGTCGGTCAAAGTACTCCTTGACGCCGCCGTATCGCTCGCCGATCACCTGGCCGCCCTGCACCACGACGACGGCGTTGGTGACGGCCAGGTCGTCGAGGGTGAAGAGCTCATCAATCAGTCGGTCGACGTCACCGTGGCGCGCACCCGTAGCCCGGGGCCAGCGTTCCGTGGGCCACGTAACGCCGTCGGGTTGGGGCGCGAATCTCGGTGTGATGAGTGGCAAATCGCGCATTTTCCTCCAAAAGTCTCCTGGGCATTGTTGCACGCGCGGTGTCACAGCGCATTCGTATGTTGGCGATATGCCAGAGCCCAACGTCCAACCGGTCGACCGGTACATTTATCGCTCCGTGACGTCTTCATCGCGCCATCGCCGTCGCGTTAGCGTGTATTTGGTGGAGTATCTGCGCGAATCGAACGTGGTCGCGCGCATTGAGCCCTTGGGATTGGTCCACGAGTCGCTGGGCGAGCATGAGTTGGTCTTGCAGGGTCTTCGCCGTAATCTCGTGCTGTCCGGACGCTGGAATCAGACGTCGAGTCAACGTCACGACCGCGTGCGGGTGACGGCGACTCGCACGGCATCATAATCCAGTTCGAACGTCATTGATTCGTCCCGAGAGACGACGAAGTGGTGGTCGAGACCGGCGTCGATCCGGTGACCTCACGCTTTTCAGGCGCGCGCTCTACCAACTGAGCTACTCGACCTCCTCGTCACCCTTGCGGGTGTCGAGCGGACCTGACGGGATTTGAACCCGCGACCTCCGCCTTGACAGGGCGGCGTGCACTCCGAGCTGCACCACAGGTCCTCGGTTGCGTCCTCGATGAACACGACGATTGTCCTGGTGGTGCTCAGCGCCGGTCTGATGCACGCCGTGTGGAACGCCATGACCAAGAGCCTGCACGACCAGTTCGCCAGTTTTGCCTTGCTCAACATCAGCATCGCCGCGATCTCGTACATCATGTTGCCACTCGTCGGACTGCCCCGTGCTGCCTGCTGGCTCTATCTGATTGGCTCGACCGTCTGTCATCTGAGCTACGAGCTGTTCTTGATGGGCTCCTACCGTCGGGCTGACTTTTCTCAGTCTTACACGATCGCTCGAGGAATTGCCCCACTGCTGGTGTCGCTCGCGGGGTTCATCTTTGCCAACGAGCACGTCGGCGCACGCGGTCTCATTGGCATCCTCGTCATCGTCGCGGGCATCATCAGCCTGGTGGTTCGTCGTGATGGACGGGCCACCGAGGGCTTCGGCGTTGTCTGGGCTCTGGCGACGGGCGCGGCGATTGCGTCCTACACAGTGGTCGATGGTCTTGGCGTGCGCGTGAGCCACGATGCCTTTCAATACGGCGCCATGCTGTTTGCCCTACAGTCAACGATCTGGTTGTTCGGCGTGGTTCTACGTCGTCGTGACTGGTGGCCCACTTCGCGACGGGCCGCCGTTGGACTTGCGAGCGGGGTGCTGTCGATGGCCGCGTACCTCGCTGTGCTCTGGGCGCAGGTACGCGCGCCGTTAGGGGTGGTGAGCGCGCTGCGCGAAACGGGCGTGCTGTGGGCGGCAGTCATCGGCGTCGTGATATTTCACGAAGGTCGATTGCGCCGAGTGGTGGTTCCCGCGATACTGGTCGTCGCGGGAATTGCCCTCTTAAGTCTCAGTTAGGCCAGTTCGCGCCGCCTCGGCGTACCACTGGGCCGACGGTTTGGCCGTTCTCGCAAACGTGACGCGGTCAACGGCCACGATGCCGAATTTCGGAGCGTAGCCCAGAGCCCACTCGAAGTTGTCCAGCAGTGACCACTGGAAATAGCCGCGTACGTCAACGCCCGAGTCCTGCGCGTTCTTGAGCCCGCGCAACGCTTCGGTGAGATAGCGAATCCTCTGGGTGTCATCGTTAGTCCCGATGCCGTTCTCGGTTACGTACACGGGCAGGCCAGTCGCCGCCGCGGCCTTCCTCACCGTGTACTCCACGCACTGGGGCCAGAAGAGATAGCCCATTTCCGTCAATTCGCCCGTCGACTGAAACAGTCCGTCAGGCCCTATTTGAATCTTCGTGTAACACTGCACGCCGATGAAATCGTCATTCTCCACCGCTGACAGATACTGGTCTTCCATTTCGTCGATCAGCATCGCGAGCACCTCTTCGCCGCCGGGCATGGCTTCGAACTCGTGCATCGAGAGGCTGAGGCCAATCGGATAGTTCCCGGGTCCGGCGCGTAGCGCGT
>JBEKQN010000082.1:0-9957 GCA_049519675.1 Acidimicrobiales bacterium
ATAGTGTCTAAAGACCCAACGTAGAGGCTGCATGGAGACGTCCCCCCTCCCAGTAACCGGGCTCGTGCGCCGACGGCGCCGGCTCAGCGACAAAGAGACCGAGCAGCGCATGCTGCACACCGCGGTATCGATGGTCAACCAGACCGGCCTGACGGTGAGCCTGGACCACATCAGCTTCGAAGACCTCATCCACGACGCGGACGTCGCCCGCAGCGCGGTCTATCGCCGATGGCCCTACAAGGACCTGTTCTTCGCCGACCTCGTCCAGGAGTTGGCCAAGGACGCCACGCCGACGCTGGTCAATGACGAGCATGAACTTATGAAGCGGGTGATCGGCGAACATCCCGACTGGCTGTCGACCGACGATAAACGCCACGACCTCTTACTGGAACTGTTCCGCCAGTTATCGTTGCTCGACTTTGAGACCGTCAACGGGTCACGGCAGTGGCGAACCTATATTGGCCTGCACGCGACGTTCATGAGTCTGGCCGACGGCGAGTTGCGCGAGAACGTCCAGGCAGCCCTCGCGCGCACCGAGACCAGCCGCATCGACAGGATTGCGAGCTCGTGGCAGCAGCTTTCGGCCGTGTTCGGGTACCGGTTACGCACCGACCTGGGGGCAACTTTTGAGACGCTCGCGACACTGCTCAACGCCAAGATGCACGGCCTGGCCCTACTGGCGCTGTCGATGCCCGACATTGCCACGACAACATTCCAGTCCAGCCCGTTTGGATCAACAGTGGACGCCGAGTGGTCGGTGACGGCCATCGGCACGGCGATCATTGCCATGGCGTTCTTGGAACCGGACCCCACCGTCGAGTGGAACAGCGAGCGAGTTGCCGGCGTACGTCGGGCGATCGATCAGTGGACTCCCCCACCCGCATAGTCGCTGCACCCAACTGTCGCGGTGTCGAGGTGGACGGGTAGCGGTCTACACCCTTAGCTGGGAGAAGGCTCTAACTTCCCGGGACCGCGAACGATCTTCAAGTAGAAGTCGCGAACCTCTTGCGGTGACAAGTTGAGGAACGTCGATCCGGCGGTGATGACCTGGCCCACCGAGGCCGACCAGATGACCGCGGTCAGTGCTTTGGCGTCGAGTTCCTCGTCCATCCATCCGAGGGCCTGGGCCTTTTCGACGACCGTGATCCAGCGATCGAACTGGATGTCTAAGAGGTCACAGAAGTGGCGCTGGGAGAAGGGGTCGCCCCACACGTCCTGGAGGAGATTAACGATGCCCCACTTGTTGTCGATCTGACCGGACTGCCAGGCCATCTCCATGTTCTCTTGGACGCCCACCCAGAACGTGGCCTCGTCCTCGTTCACGACCGCCGCTTCGATGCTTGCCAGCACCAGGTGATGGGCTTCGACCATCGCGAAGTAGTTGGCCATCTGGGCCTCGGCGATCAGTTGCGTGCGCGACTCAAAGTAGTGCTCTACCGTCGCGAGATCGAGATTCGCTCCCTTGGCCACGTCAACCAGTTCTAAGTCCTGGCTGCCGGATTGGCGCACCAGAATCGACGCCACGTTCACGATCTTTCGTCGCGTGAACGCGTCCACTGAAGATTCGCTCATTCCCCCAACTTTCAAACTGAGCTTCGCCGCACCGCGACGAGAGTTTAAAGATAGTCCACATCGCCACGAGGGACGTGCTTACCCGGGCCGGCTGGATTGCGAAAATTTCTCACATGCCACAATGAGTTAATGACGGAACTCACCTTGACCATTTTGGGCACGGCGGCGCCGTTCCCCGTGCCCGGCAATGTCTGTTCCGGATACCTCGTGCGATATGGAAAGTCCTCGCTCTGGCTGGACGCGGGCACCGGAACCCTCGCGGAACTGCAGCGCCATGTCAGTCTGGTGGACCTCAGTGCCCTATGGATCAGCCACGTGCACGCCGACCACTTCGCCGACCTGCCGGCCCTCTACTACGCGTACGCCTTCGGCGACGTGTCGCGCAAGACGAAACTGCCCGTCATTGGCCCTCGCGGCTGGGCCCAACGCGTCTCGGCCCTCGTCACCAACGACGTTCCTCACGATATGGGAACCGTCTTCGACGTCCTCGAGCACGGCGTCGACGATCTGGCCACCGTGGGCGAGATGTCCATAACCGGACAACTAGCCCAGCACAATGCGCCGTCCTACGCGCTGCGCGTCGAGGCCGGAGGACGCAGTGTCGTCTACTCCGGCGATACGGGACGGTGTCCGCAATTAACCGAGTTATCCCGTGGCGCTGACCTGTTGCTGTGCGAGGTGGGGTGCGAAGATGCGCTCGATTCTCGTCGTCTCGTGCACTGCACGCCCGAGGACGCGGGGAAAATTGCCGCCGACGCCGGTGTCGGGCATCTGCTGCTCACCCACCTCGCGCCGCGTCTCTCGGGCGACGAGGCCCTGCAACGCGCCGCGACGGCCTACGAGGGACCCGTAACGCTGGCGCAGAGTGGCATGACGTTTCCCATATAGACGCGAGCCACGTTGTCAGGACTGGCTACAGCGTCCGTCCGGCCACAATGTGACCTTTTCCCCTACGACACCAGGCGAACAGCGCCCAATACTTGGTGGATGGATGCGAGCAACGTCACAGAACCGGATACCCGCAAACGTAATCCCATCTTCATCGAGGATTTCATCGACATCGACCGTCCGTTCTACGCCCTAGAAGACCGCTTCAGCGGTGACGGGCAGTGGCTCGCGCCGTTGGCGACCGAGGCAACTCGCGACGGAGAGTCCCTGCGCATGCGCATCGGACCGGAGTGGGCCGAGCAACTCGTCACCCACGAGGTGCACGTCACCCTCTGGCCGCCGCGCGAGCGCGACAGCTCACTCGTGCGCTCGCTCACCTGGGTGCCCAGCGGATGGCAGTCGCTCTTCCCACTGCTCGACGGCGACATCGAACTGGCGCCCATCGACCCCTATTGGTGCCGACTCTCGTTAGCCGTGGCCTACACGCCGCCGCTGGGTGGATTTGGCGCCCGGGTCGACCGCGCGTTGTTTCATCGCGTCGCCGAATCGACCGTACGCTCGTTCTTGACCCAGGTCGCCGCACGACTCATGAGCGGCGTCGAAATGCCGTCGTAGTCATCTCGCGGCACGGTCTTCAGCCACTTAGCGTGTCAGGCGGCGAGTAACTCGCGTTCATCCAGGAACGACCACCACGCGTCGCCGATCATTCGCGCGGCTGACTGAGCTTCGACGGGGTCGGTGTCCAGCACTTTCAGCGCCTCGAGCGTCCACCGTGCGTGATTGCCTTCGACCAACCCGTGCACCGTCCAGAACTCCGTCGCCGTTGGCGACGCGCCGTAGTGGGTGACCAGACCGTCTGCCTTGGTCTGGGCAATCTGCGCGCCTTGGGCTTCGTAGGCCCAGAGACCGGCGAGCGATTCGCTTGCTCCCAGTTCTAACAACGTGGCGTAGGACTCGACCAAGGTCGACATCGCGGGCGAGATCGGCGCGTCGGTGGCGTTAAAGAAACTCGCGAACTGTTCGAAGAGACTCAGGTGGCTGGGCGCGGAGACCTCGTCGTTGAGGTTGTCGAGCACCGCCTGGCGGGCCGGTCCCTCCGGCAACTGCGACGCCAGGGATTCCAAGAACTCGGGAAACATGGCCTCGAAGAACCGATACTGCTCGGCGTAGCGAGCCAGCTCGTCGCGACTCACCTCGCCCAATTCCCAGCGCCGGTAGAAGGGATGGTCCAGCAAGTTGTGATCCGTCAGTGCGGCGTCCAGCGCCATTTCGAGTGCAGTGGTCATGGACCGAAAGTATCACCCGAGGACGTCATCCCGAGACCTCTTTTGGTCGCTCCGCGCGAACAATGAACCAGCGGGTGAGTTGGCTGACGTCGCGCCGCCTAGTTCTGCGCGTCGGACACAATTGACCCGTCACGCATCCGGATGCGCCGCTCGGCGCTTAGAGCCACGTCCTCATCGTGCGTCGCGATGATGATCGACACGCCCGATTGCTCGTGCAGGTCGTGCAGCAGCGTCATGAACTCCCGGGCGTTCTCCGAGTCGAGGTTTCCCGTCGGTTCGTCCGCAATGATCACCTCGGGGCGGTTAGCGAGCGCCCGCGCGATGGCGACGCGCTGTTGCTCGCCGCCCGAGAGCCGCGAGGGCAGGTGTCCGAGGCGATGTCCCAGTCCCACCTGGGTCAGCAACTCCTGGGCCCGTGTCGCCCGCTTCTCGCGTGACGGCTCGCGCGGGATCATGGCTATCGCGACGTTGTCGTCCGCGCTCAACGTCGGGATCAGGTTGAACTGCTGGAACACGAAGCCGATCTCCTTGCTGCGAATCTCGGTCAAGACCTGATCGGACTCATTCTCCAACGAACGCCCAGCGAACGTGATCTGTCCCGACGTGGGCGTGTCGAGCGCACCGAGCAACTGGAGCAACGTGGTCTTGCCCGACCCGCTCGGACCCTCTAAGACCACCATCTCGCCGCGCTTGATCGCGAGGTCAATACCCCGCAATGCGTTCACCGCCACGCTGCCCTTGTCGTAGGTGCGCGTCACGCCGCGCAGTTCGTAGAGCAGCGATCCTGGCGACTCCGTGCCCTCGCTCGTGAGGGTGTCAGTCATAGTGCTGTCCTTTCGTACGTGTTGCTCATCCGAGGTCTCGCAGCGCGGACGCCGGTGACATCCGGGCCGCGCGCCATCCGCCGACGGCACCGGCGATGAGACCGCCGAGCAACGCGCCGACGAAGGCGATCACGATCGTGAACCATCGGATGGGCGCCGTCAGGTGCACCGTGGTCGCCACGGAACTTGACGTTGCCTGGTGCAAGAGACCGCTCACGTTGGAGGCGCCGACCGCCAATCCGGTGCTCGTCACGCTGAGGGCCGGACCGACCGCGCCAATGATGAGGCAAATGATGACGCCGATGCCGACGCCCACGACGCCGCCCAGGACGCCGATGCCGAGCGTCTCGGCAATGATCTGGCGAACCACGCGGCCGCGCGACCAGCCAATGGCACGCAGCGATCCGATCTCGCGCACGCGCTTGGACACGCTCGAGAGCGTGAGCAGTCCGGCAATGAGGAAGGCGGCCAACAGGACCACGACGGCGAGCGCGCCGCCGAGGTCGTTGGCGAGCTTTTTCGCATTGGAGAGACTGCCCGTCACTTGATCGGCCAGTGACTTGGCCGTCAGCACGGTCGCACCGGGCAGCTCGTTCTTGATCGCCGTGGCGACCGCGCTGACGTCTTTGGCGTTGGCAACGGACACCAACACTTCGTTCACTCGACTTTGATTGGAAGAGAGGGTTTGCAGATTCGAAAGGCTGAAGTAGATGTCCGAGACATCGCCGGTCAATGTCGGATTGACCAGGCCCACGATCTTGTAGTTGATCGAGTTGATTGTCAGCGTCTGATCGACCTTGAGTCCTTCTTGCGTGGCGTAGGCCGTCGTCACCAGCACCTGGGACTTCGCGGTGGTCGGGTTCGTCGAGAGCCAGGTGCCCTTCACGAGATTGGCCTTGGTGACGAGACCCGAGGTGGTGTCTGAGGGATTCAGCCCCGCGACCGTGTAGGTCGAGGTCTTGGTATTGGTCGTCGGCGGGTTGAGCACCTCGTTGACAGTCTGCTCGGGCACCACGACGTTCTGCTGGTAGGCCTTCTGGGCGGGCGTCAAACACTTGTTGATCGCCGAGCTCGAACCAATGAACCGGAACCCGCCGGCGGGCACGGTGGTCCCGCCGCCAGGAGCGCCCGTGCCGCCGGTCGGCGGCGCGCCGCCAGATCCGGTGCCGCCCGTTGTGGCACCACCCGTGCCGAAGCGCTTTTCGATGACGGACTGGATACAACTGCGTTCGGTGGCCTGTTGTGTGGCCGTCAATACCGGCGGCTTCACGGTCGTCGAGATTGTTTGGCCCCCGGTCTTCACCGAGGCGGTGATCTTGGGCACGGTGCCCGACTCGTGCAGTGCGTCGAGCGAGAGCGCACCCACCGCGCTGGTGACGCCCTTCACCTTGGCGACGTCACTCACGGCCTTGGAGGGAAAGGTAATCAACGTGCCGGGCACAAAGAAGTCGTGCGTGAACTTCGTGCCGGCCGGTCCCAATTTCGCGAGGTCGGTAATGATCGAGGAGTTGGCGTTGTCGAGCGCCGTGCTGTCCTTCGAGTTGAGCGACGCGGCGCCCCCGCCCCTGAAGAATCCGCCGCCATTGGTGCCGCCACCGGCAAAGGTACCGCCACCGCCGCCGAAGCCTCCCCCACCCGCACCGCCGCCAAAGCCACCAAAGGTCGTTGTGGTGGTGGTCGCGGTCGAGAGCGTTGGCGCCACGGTGCGGGTGACGATGATGCTGGTGCCGACCGAGCCCAGCGGCGACAGGGCCTTGGTCTGCGCGTCGCTCAGGCCCTGGGAGACGCCGATGATCCCCATCACCAGGCCCACGCCGGCCGCGAGTCCAATGGCGGTGACTATTGTTCGACCGGCCCGTCGACGAAGCTCGTTCCACGCATAACTGAGGGAGAACAATTCAGTCCCTTTACCGATCACGGTGGTCAATCAGTTTGACCACATGGAGAGAGTAGACACACACAACGTAGCGATGTAGTCGTTTCTTAGTCTGTGTCGACATTATTAAATCGGTCTTATCGCTGTCTTAATGTGACCGACCTACAGGTCATCACGCTAAGGAATTGATAAGACGACAACGCGAAGAACACGGGTCAATCGCCCCGGTGACGTTGGCAACCGATAAGACGTGCGACTAATACCATGGACGCGTGTCCACGCCCTCCACCTCCGTAGCAGCGATTTTGCTCAGCGGCGGGGCGAGTAGTCGAATGGGCCAGGACAAGACACAAATGATCGTGGAGGAAATGACGCTGGCCGTGAGAACCGCGGCATTGCTCCAGCGTGTCGTCGAGACAGCCGTGGAAGTCGGGCCAGGAGTGTCAGGACTGCCCACGACGCTAGAAGATCCGCCACGAGAGGGTCCGCTCGCCGCCATTGCGACAGGAGCGCACTGGCTTCGTAAACGAGGTCACACCGGGAGCACCTTGGTGATTGCGTGCGACCTTCCCCGCCTCACTGAACCATTGCTGCGTTTCCTCGTTGAGTTCGATGCCGTCGGATCGGTCGTGCCAGTGGTTCAGGGCCGGCCGCAACCACTCTGTGCAAAGTGGTGTCATCGCGACCTTGATGGCGCTGGTCAATTTCTCGCGCTCGGTGTTCGGTCGCTTCGGCACCTCTACGATCAGCCAGACATCCGTCTCCTCGACGAATCGCAATGGTTACACGTCGCCCGGGAAGATGATTTTTTTGACATCGACACACCGGCCGATCTTCAACAGTTCCGACTTTCCTCATGAGTCAGACCACACTGTGAACCAAACGGCGAGGGCCTCGTCGCTCCGTTCGACTCGCTGTCGTTAGTTCTGCGTATCGGCGTCCGAAACCTCGATGAGCAGCGCCAGCTCTCGAGCCTCTTCGGCGCCGAGACCGGTTTTGGCCGCGAGCCAGCACGCGACCGGCGCCGCCGTTCGTTCCGAAGCGTGCGCGGCGGTGGCGGCTAACGCAAGAATCTGGTCAATCTCGTCTTGATCGGGCACGTCAATGCGCAGTTGGGCTGCGTAGAAGGCAATCCAGTCATTCGCGGCGGTCGTCATGAAGGTCATGGTACCAACCGGCTAACGAACCGCGAAATGCGTTCACCCACGGAGATGATTTCTCTCCCGATAGGGTCATGACGTGAGTCGAATAGCACCGGAGCGATTGGTCATCCGAATGACTGTCGGAGAAAACCCGAAACACCTGAGCGACACGTTGGCGGGTGAAGAACCACTCGAGTTACGAATCAGCGGACACTCTTTTGTCGTCACCATGAGAACTCCCGGGGCCGACTTTGACTTAGCCGCCGGGTTTCTCGTGAGCGAAGGAGTCATCACCCGCACCGAAGAGCTTTCCGCGATGCGTTACTGCG
This sequence comes from Acidimicrobiales bacterium, assembly GCA_049519675.1. GTDB lineage: Bacteria > Actinomycetota > Acidimicrobiia > Acidimicrobiales > RAAP-2 > RAAP-2. Next base: position 7,918 of record JBEKQN010000082.1, read on the forward strand.
CCGGGAACAACGGAGAAGCGAACGAATACAACGTGCTTGATCTCTCGCTGGCACCGGGCGTGGCACCGCCCGACGAAAGTTCGGCTCGGGCGTTCTTTACTACCAGTTCGTGCGGACTGTGCGGGAAGGCGTCGATTGACGCGGTGCGTACGCGTTCGGCCTTCATCGTGGGCGACGATCCACTGCGAGTCACTCCAGAGATCTTGGCCACCCTGCCCGGCCGGCTGCGCGCGGCGCAGAAGGTGTTCGAGAAGACCGGAGGGCTCCACGCGGCGGCACTGTTCAACGGCCACACCGGTGAGCTCCTCGTACTTCGTGAAGACGTTGGCCGACACAACGCGGTCGACAAGGTCATTGGCTGGGCCCTACTGGAGGGACGACTTCCTCTGCGTGGCACCATCTTGCTGGTGTCCGGTCGCGCGTCATTCGAATTGGTACAAAAAGCAGTCATGGCCGGCATTCCGATGCTGTGCGCAGTGTCCGCTCCTTCGTCGCTCGCGGTTGACTTGGCGCAAGAGTCGAACATGACGTTGGTCGGTTTCCTGCGCGACCCGTCGATGGTGGTGTACGCCGGCCCCGAACGGGTACACGAATCGTTGGAGCCTGGTTTATAGTCGTTCGCACACAAGGAGATGTGAAAGGAAGTCGTGATGTCTCTGCTCCGACGTCTCGTGGCTGTTTCTTTGTTTCTTGGATGTGGCGTTATCGGGATTGCCCACGCGTCAGCCATTTCGACTGGGGCAAAATCATCGGCTGAGGCACTAGACACCGCGCCGGCAACGTACGTTGCCCTTGGCGACTCGTACTCGTCTGGTGAAGGAATTCCTGGTCCGAGTCCGGACCCGTGGCTCAACACTTCAGGAATTCCGTGGTCGAGCAAGGATGGCTGTGATCGCTCGGCGCTGGCGTACCCACTGTTGGTGGCGCAGGACATAGAGGTCACTTCAAGTTTTCAATTTAGGGCGTGCTCGGGTGCGGTTACTGGGTCAACGTACGACGCGTCGAACTTCTCCAAGGGATCACCTTCCGTGCTGTTGGGCAAGAAAGACTTCGAGGCCAGCCAATTAACGTCGTTATCGTCCGCAACAACGACTATTTCGCTCACCGTTGGCGGCGATGACCTCGGCTTTGCCAAGGTCTTGGCGGCGTGTGCCGGTGTCATGGTGAAAGAGGGTCCATTCAGTGACGTCTTCGCGTCCAGAGCCCCCGGCGCATCATCGGCAAGATGCAGCAGCGACCTCGCCCAATCACGAAGTATTGCCACCTCAACTTCCTCGTCACCGCCCTCACTGGAAGGGGCACTCGTTGACACGTACACGCAAATACTCGACGCCGCTCCCAACGCAGCGCTCTTCGTACTCAACTACCCTCAATTTTTTTCCACTTCGAGCGTCGCGAGATTCTGTCCGCTCACTGGTGCGATCAGAGTAGGGCCGGCCTCGCTGTATCTCGGCATTAGTCCTTCTCAACTACGCGACATAAATGATCTGGAACTCGAACTTAATTCGGACATCGCCACCGCGGTCCAACAGGTGGACCAAGCCCTGGGGCCGAATCGAATCGTCCTCGTTAACGACAATCTCCTCACGTCGGCGAACGGTCTTACGTGTAACACCAAGACGATGTCAACTTCGGACATCAACGGGGTGATCTTCTCCCTACCCGGTTCAATCTCAACCTTCTTGGGAGACTGTTTTCTTGGGAAAGATGATCTCGTTCCGCACTGTAGCGAGGCACTGTCGGCGGCCAAGAGCAACATAATTGCGAAAGGTTCATTGCACCCAAAGGCGAGGGGGCAAGCACTCATGGCCACGGCGCTCGAATCGTCGATCGCTGAACTCAGAGCCCTCACGAACCCTTTATGACGGTTGCGATGGCGCTCATCGTGACGCCGGTTCGATTCGAATAATCACCGACTTCGACGTGGGGGTATTGCTACCAATCGCGGTGGCGTCGAGTGGCACCAGCACGTTGGCCTCAGGAAAGTACGTCGCCGCGCAACCCTTCGGCGTGGGGTAGACCACCGCTCGAAATCCATTG
>JBEKQN010000083.1:0-9919 GCA_049519675.1 Acidimicrobiales bacterium
CATTGCCGGTTCGCTGCACATGACAATCCAGACCGCCGTGCTCATCGAAACGCTGGTCGAACTCGGCGCCGACGTGCGATGGGTCAGCTGCAATATTTTCTCGACCCAAGACCACGCGGCGGCGGCCGTTGTCGTTGGCCCTCACGGCACCGTGCGCAAGCCCCAAGGCGTGCCGGTCTTTGCCTGGAAGGGCGAGAGCCTCGAAGAATACTGGTGGTGCACCGAGCAGTTGCTGCGCTGGCCGGGCCATGACGGGCCGACGATGATCCTTGACGACGGTGGTGACGCCACGCTGTTTGTGCACAAGGGCCTCGAATTCGAGCGCGCCGGATTCGTGCCGGCGCCCGAGAGCGCGGACACCGAGGAGTACCGAGTGATCCTGGCGTTGCTGCACAAGATTGTGTCCAGCGGCGAGAAGATTTTTGAACCCATGAGCACGTCGATCATCGGCGTCTCGGAAGAGACCACCACCGGCGTGCACCGACTCTACGAAATGGAGCGCGACGGCACGTTGCTCTTCGCCGCCATCAATGTGAACGACGCCGTTACCAAGTCGAAATTCGACAACAAGTACGGTTGCCGGCACTCGCTGATCGATGGCATTAACCGCGCCACCGACACATTGATCGGCGGCAAGGTCGCAGTGATCTGCGGCTACGGCGACGTGGGCAAAGGTTGCGCCGAATCACTGAAAGGCCAGGGTGCGCGCGTCATCATCACCGAGATCGATCCAATCTGCGCGTTGCAGGCCGCGATGGACGGTTTCCAAGTCACGACGCTCGAAGAGGCGCTGCCCTTCGCCGACATCATCATCACCGCGACCGGCAACAAAGACATAGTCAGCGTCAAGCACATATTGATGATGAAACACCAGGCCATCCTGGGCAATATCGGCCACTTCGACAATGAGATTGACATCGCGGGGTTGACCAACTTGGCCGGCGCGCGACGCGAAAACATCAAGCCCCAGGTGGACAAATGGATTCTGCCCAATGGGCGCGCCATCGTGCTGTTGTCGGAGGGTCGTTTGCTGAACCTCGGCAACGCGACGGGTCACCCCAGCTTCGTGATGAGCAACTCCTTCACCAACCAGACCATGGCGCAGATCGAACTCTACGCCAACAGTTCGAACTACGAGAAGAAGGTCTACGTGCTGCCCAAGCACCTCGACGAAAAGGTGGCCCGATTGCACCTGGACGCGCTCGGGGTGAAGTTGACCACGCTCACCAAGCAGCAGGCGGACTACATCGGCGTGTCGGTCGACGGTCCCTTCAAGCCGGATACGTACCGCTACTAATAACGTCAGACGGTGTGATTTTTCATAACTTTCGCGTCGACGACATCCGTCGACGCGATACTGGGACTATCTGACTAGTTCTGGATAGTCTGAACATCACGAGACCGTGGCGCCCCTAGTGAGATGGAGCATCAGTGACCGAGCACCCCTCAGGGACCCTGGTAAACAATCACCCCGATAGCCCGCCAGTGCCACCGCGTGAACACCGACGTTTTCCCTTGGTCGCCCTGATTCTTTTGTCCATCGTGCCAATTGCCGCGATATCAGTACTCATTTGGGCCAGCCACTACCAGCCGCTGTCGCAAAGCTTCGGGGGAAGTTACGGTTCACAGATCCTCACGATGAACAACCAGTTAGCATCACGCACGAACGGTACGTACGGCTCACAAATTGACTCCGAATCGATCTGGAGGGAACCGGCCGGAACGTATAAGGCCGCCGTGCAATTCACTCTGAATAACGACGGGTCGTTCCCCATCACGATCGACCAGGTGCTAAGTCCGTGGGCGCAGGGTTACAACACGCATTTTCACACCTTCTTCGATTCAAAGTACCCGGATGAGGGGAATTATGGCTATCGCGGCGGTCCTATTTTTCGTGCCACGACGTTGGCCGGCCACAGTCAACTCACGTTGGTCATGCACTGGACAGCACGATGTATTCCCGGTGCCGGCGAGTCGACGACGCTGACGACGACACAAGTCGCCTATTCATTTTTGGGGATGCAACACACCGTCAGCGTGCCGTTACAACCCCTTGAAATAAAGTATCGACCGAACTGTTAGCGCGGACCACTTAGCGGTAGCCAGCGAAGATGTCGTCCACGCTGCCTTCAACGTGTTGGGGGTTCGTGATGCGGATGAACCACTCGGTGCCCATCACCTGTTTGAACTGCTCGCGACCCATCTTCATCCAGAACGATTCAGCAATCTGACTCTTGTGGGCGGCCAGCGCGTCGAATTTCGCGTCGGTGACGTCCGAGATGTCTATGGCGGCGCTGATGTCGGCGTCGGGGGTTCCCATTGGAATCTCCTCCTGCTCGCCCGGGACCTCAGGCTCCTGCGCGAGGCCCTTTTCCAGGTCGGCGGCAGCCTTTTCGCGCTCCTCCTGCTCCCAGCGTTCGCGGAAGCGCGCCATGACTGAATCGGGTATGGCGTTGTAATAGAGCGTCGGCTCGTAGTCGAGCAGCTTGATGGCGGCGTGCGTGATGAGGTGGGCCTGGATGTGATCGGGGTGACCATAGAAGCCGTATTCGTTATAGGTCATGATCACCTGGGGCCGCTCTTCGCGCAATATTGTTGCCAGTTTCTCCGCGGCCACCGACACCGGCGTCGCCCAAAAGGACTCCGGATCAGAATTCTGCGGCCAGCCTTTCATACCCGAGTCGCGGTAGCCCAGCCGGACCAGCCGGCTAATGCCCAAAATCTCCACCGCGTTGTCGAGCTCGATGGCGCGCACGGCGGCCACCTCGTCGCCATCGTGATGGTCGGCGTCGGGCTTGGCGCCGTCGGGACCGTCGCCGCACTCGCCGTTGGTGCAACACACGAGCACCGTGCGTACACCCTGGTTGGCGAGCAGACGGAACGTTCCGCCGGTGGAGCTCGCTTCGTCGTCGGGATGCGCGTGCACCGCCAAGAATGTCAGTTGTTCCACTTACAGTCCTCCAAAGAGATCGGTTGCATCATCGGTTGCCTCGTGGCGACTCCAGGCGCGTTGAAACCACTCGGTGCCGAACATCAGAGCAAACAGGTCTGGCTCCATCGCTATCAAATCCGCGTTGTCGGACTGCGACGAGTGGGTTCGCAGCGCTGCTTGTTTGACGTCAACGTACGCGTTCACGTCCATGGTGGTCGCCAGGAGATCGTCCGGAATCCCGAAATCAGCCTCCAGGATGAATGCCGGCAGCGTGAAACCCTGCTGCTGGGCACGAACCACAAAGTTCTGTATGGCCCCCTGGGGCACCACCGGATAATAGAGACGCTGCGGTGAGTGGGCGAACGCAAGTGCTCGTTGCGTGACGACGTTGGCCATGATGTGGTCGGGGTGCCCGTAAAAACCATTCTCGTCGTAGGTCACCACGACCATCGCGCCCACCTCATCGAACAGCGCGGCGAGCGTGCGCGCCACGCGGTCGACGTCACAGTTCATGAAGGCGCGAGGGTTTTTATTTTGGGGCCAGCCAACCATGCCCGAATCATCAAAACCGAGCGTCACGATCCGGCTGAAACCGACTAGCGCGGCGCTGCGCTGGAGCTCTGACGAGCGAGTGGAGATTGTTTCCAGTTCGTCGTGTTGGCTGACATCCCCCGCGCGGTGCTGAGCATCAAAACCGAGGCGACCATTGGTGCAGGTAACGAGCACGACGTCATAGCCCACGGCGGCGTAGTGCGAGGAAATCCCTGCGGTGAATATGGCTTCGTCGTCGGGGTGCGCGTGCACGCAGACCAGCGTCTTGGAGTTTGCCATTGATAGAGACTATTTGGTAGCCAGTTGGATGAATCGCACGACCAGCACGACGCCTGCAATCAAGAGGTAGGCGCTCTGACCGCGCATCAGGAGTCGCCGGGCCCGCGAGCTCACCATGGGGGCCAACAAGGTGAGACGTGGCGTGCGCCAGTCACGTCGATCAATGTCGTAGATCCGCGGTGGTTCGCTGCGCCGCAGCCCAATGGGAAGCCCAATGATGAGTCCGATCGCGGCGGCCACGGACAGCATCTCTAGCAGTCCAATTACGTCCACCGACGTGAACAGGGTCGAGATCATCATGGAGAACGACAGCACCACGAGCGCAGTGATGATGATCACGGCCGCGATGTTAAGTCCCTTGCTGTTGACCCACGGCCCCATGATCTCGCGGTCATTCGCGAGCAACAGCACAATGATGGTCGTGCTGGGCAGCATGAGCCCACAGATTGCTTGGACGGCGAGCGTGATCAGCGCGAGCGGCGCACCGGGGATCAGCGTTACGACGCCGGCGACCACCAGCAGTGCGGCAAATCCCCCGTAGAAGCCCTTCGCCTCGGAAAAACGCACGTCCAGACCCTTGGTCGAACCCGACAAGTCATTGATGGCATAGGAGCTGGCCAGGGTCACGCACGTCGCGCCGATGATGGATGCGTTCAGCAATACGAGCGCAAAAAGTGCTCCGGCCCCGTGGCCCACACGATGACCCAGATCTTGTGCCACGCCGAGTGCGCTGGTGAACGATGTCGTGTCACCGTGGCGCGACAGGCCGGCAGCACAGATGGCCATCAATGCCGAGGCGCCGATCACCACGACGACCGAGCCGAGAATCGTATCCACGCGTTCGTAGTTGAGCCAGCGCGGCGAGATCTTCTTGTCGACGATGTTGGACTCTTGGAAGAACAGTTGCCACGGCGCGATCGTCGTACCGATGATCGAAATGATCAGCAGCACCGCGGTCGACGTGGCCCCGCCACTGATGCCCGGCACCACGAAGTGATGGACGGCGGCCGTGAAGTGTGGCTTGGTGACGATCAGGAGCGGCACGACGAGCAAGTTGATCGCGACGAAGAGCATCATGAATCGCTCCCAGCGCTTGAACGAGCCCGACGCCGTCACGGCGAACAGCAGCAGGATCGCAACCGGCACCGCCACGTACTTGCTCACGCCGAAGTACTGCATGGAGTACTCGACCCCGATGAACTCGGTGATGATGATCAGGAAATTGAGAAAGAGGATTGAGAAGATCGAGAGGTTGCCCCAGTAGCGTCCCAATCGTTCTCGAATGAGACGGCCGTAGCCCACGGCCGTCACGGCACCGAGCCGCGCGACCATCTCTTGAATGATGATCAGGACGGGAATGAGCAGCGGCAACGTCCAGAGCAGCGTGTAGCCGAAGTTCTGGCCCGCCTGGGCGTAGGTCGAGACGCCGCCGGCGTCGTTGTCGCCAATCATGACAATGAGACCGGGCCCGATGATGGCGAGCAGCGTCAGGAAACGGGCGCGTAGACCTCGACGGTCACCCGTGTCGTGCTCTTTGATTGTGCCAAAGGCCCCGCTGATTTGATGTTCTTTGGTCCGTTCGCGCTCCACGCTCCACCTCCTTTCGTTTCGTTGTGGTCGTTCGGCGAAACAACCACGCGGAAACCGAGGCCGAGCTAGCAGCCCGTCAATGGAGTCATGCGAAGTTGAATCGAGACGTCAATAGCCCGCAGGCTGGTACTAGGGGGTTTCAGAGAAGCCCCCTTAGAACGTGACCTTGAACCGGGCGGAACATATCTATTCCTCCGCCGCAGTCATACCGAACTCGCGCCGCCAGCCCTGCGGCAGGAGCTCTTCGAGCAGGTCATCGACAGTAATGACACCAATCATCATGCCGTCCTCTTCGTCGAGCACGGGCAAGACAGTCAGATTGAAGTCGCTCATTTTTCGAGCCACGCGGTGCAGATCCCAGTGGGGGTGCACGAAGGTCATTTGGGTACGCGCCACCGTCAGCGCCAATTCATTGTCGCGCGCGCGCACGAGCGGCGCCACGGAGGCCGCACCAATCGGTAATCCGTTCTCGTCGAGCACGAAGACGGCGTGCAGCGATTCGGCGGGCGCGGTCGAGGTGCGAATGGCTTCTAACGCTTCGGCAACGGTGGCGGTTGCGGGCACCGAGACAAAGTCGGTGTTCATCATGCCGCCCGCGGTGTCGGCGTTATAGGAGAGCAAGTTGCGAACCTTCACCTGCTGGGCTGAGGGCAGGTGTTCAAGTATGGGCAGTCTTCGGTCCTGTTCAATCTCGCTGATGAGGTCGGCCGCGTTGTCGGGCTCCATGCGTGACAACAGGCGCGCGGCGTCCACGTCGGTGCGCGACTCCAAGAACTCCAACTGGTGCGTGACGTCGAGCTCTTCGAACACGTCAGCTTCGAGCTCGCGGTCCAGGCCCACCGCCTCGATGATCTCTTCGCCCTCTTCGTGGCTCGCCTGCTCGACCAGGTCGGCAATCTGGGCCGGGTGGAGTTTGGACAATTTGCGGTACGGGATGCGCAGTCGAGCCGACGGCACGTGGGCCACGAACGGCTCAATGGAGGCAAAGTCGACAATTGATTCGGCCTTGACCCGTTGGCCCATTTTCTGTCCCAGCACCCGTCGGAAGAATGGACGGCGACCAGGGTCCACGCCAACGACCTCCCAGCGGCCATCTATTTGGGCGATTTCGATTTCGTTGGCGATGATGAGACGACCACGCACCAGGTTGATGAGGTGGCGCGCCAGCAGGTCCTCGGCGAGCAACAGTTCACCGGGCCGTCGCTCGAATCGGCGTAGGTCAACGCGTCGGCCCTCAAAGGTCATCCGACCTTCACTCAGCCCGCCAATCTTCCTGATCGGCACGAAGAGATTGCGTCCCTCGATGCGGATGACGGCCCCAACAATCGGCGGGTGCGCGTCGTCGCCAAGACGCGCGACCAGATCCTGGACGCGACCGATCCGATCACCGTCTTGATCAAAGATTGGACGGCGAAGAAACGTGGAGAGGTGGAGAATTTCTGCCATTGGTATGCCTTTAGGACCCTCTAAGGCTACCCCTTGGGACCAAGAAGTGGCCAAAAGATATGTGAACGGCTAGCAAACTCCCGATGACGGGTGGGCCCAGCGCTACGGCGTCGACGGCGTGAAGTGACGCAGGACGTCACCCACGTAGTTGACGTCGTCGTCGTTGACGCCCGCGTGCGTGACGAAGCGAACCCGCTGGGGCGCGACGGTCCCGCCTTCGACGCCGAGTGCGACGAGTTCGGCCACAATCTGCCTCGCCTGGGGATGATCAAAGGCCACGATATTCGTGCGGCACGTCGCGGGATCGTATTTCGATTCGGGGAATGCGGTCGCAAAATATTCCGCCAGGGCGCGTGCTCGAACGTGGTCCTCGGCCAGTCGCTCCACCATCGTGTCCAACGCCACGAGTCCGGCGGCCGCGACGACGCCCGCCTGGCGCATGGCACCGCCCAGTCGCTTGCGCTCGAGACGAGCGCGAACCATGAGCTCGGTTGAACCCGCCAACAGCGAACCGACCGGCGCGCAGAGGCCCTTAGTGAGACAGGTCATCACCGTCGCCGCCGGTGCGGCAAACTGAGCGGCCGACGTTCCCGACGCGACCACCGCGTTAAAGAGTCGGGCACCGTCGAGATGGACCGGACGAGAACCCACGGCACGGCACAGAGCTTCGATGTCCGCGACGTCCCAGACCGTGCCGCCTGAGGGCATGTGCGTATTTTCAATCGCCACCATGGACACGTGCGGTTGATGGTCCTGCTCGGACTCAATGACGTCGAGCACGTCCGCCAGGGCCAGCGTGCCCAGGTGATCGTCAATGCCCACTATCTGCACTGACGAGTTGCGCGATGCGGCACCCATCTCGAAACTCACGACGTGCTGACCGCGTCCCGCGATGACGAGGTCGCCGGGTTGGGTCAGCACGCGCACGGCGATCTGGTTCGCCATGACGCCCGAGGGCACGAAGACGGCCGCTTCCTTTCCCACCATCGAGGCGTAACGCTCTTCGAGCGCGTTGACCGTCGGGTCCTCGCCGTACCCGTCATCGCCCACGACTGCGGTGGCCATTGCGTCGCGCATCGCAGGGGTGGGTTGGGTCACGGTGTCGCTGCGCAGGTCTACCCGTCGAGTCATGACCAGAGGCTACTGGCCGCTTCTACACTGGTCCGGTGAGCGACAACTTCCTAGAACGACTCCCCCAGGGTGAAAACGTGCACAGTCTGCTCGGCGTCGAGGTCGTTGAGGTGAACGCCGACAAGGTGGTCATGCAAGTCGACGTCGGACCCAAGGTCCACCAGCCCTACGGGATCCTGCACGGCGGCGTGTCGGCGCTGCTCGCCGAAAGCGCCGCGTCATTCGGGGGCGCCCTCAACGTGCAGCCCGACCAGATCGTCGTGGGCACCGAACTCAACTGCTCGCATTTGCGCTCAATGACCAGTGGCGTCTTGACCGCGACGGCCACGCCGGTGCGCAAGGGACGGCGAGTCCAGGTGTGGGCCATAAACCTCACTGACCAGGACGGACGCCAAATATGCGTGGCGCGCTGCACTTTGCAGGTTTTAGACGCACCTCTGTCGCTCTAGGGCGACCACATAGACTTTTGTCACGACAAGTTTTGCGAAGGGGTTGTAATGGGAGTTCGATTTAAGGGCTGGGGTATTGCCGTACCCGACCGAATCGTCACCAACGACGAACTCACCAAGACGCTCGACACTTCCGACGCGTGGATCACCGAGCGCAGCGGCATCAAGGAACGTCGCATCGGTGGCAGCGCGCGCACGCTCGGCGCCCTGGCGGGACAGCGAGCCCTCGACGACGCTGGATACAAGGCCGAGGACATTGACTTCATCGTGCTCGCTACGACCTCGCCCGATCGCATGCTGCCCGCGACGTCCTGTCTCATAGCTGACGACCTCGCCATGACGTGTCCGGCGATGGACTTAAACGCCGCCTGCAGTGGATTCATGTACGCGGTGCGCACCGCCCAGGGTCTGCTCGAAACTGGCAACAAGCGCATCCTGGTCATCGGTGCCGAGCACCTCTCGCGTTGGGTTGACTGGACCGATCGCAATACCGCCGTGCTGCTCGCTGACGGCGCAGGCGCCACCGTGCTCGAATACGACCCCGACGTCAACGACGTGCTCTCCTTCAGCCTCGGAGCCGACGGATCGGCCGCCGACCTGCTTACCTGCGAGCACGGCGGCTTCATCCAAATGGACGGCAAAGAAGTCTTTCGCCGCGCCGTGCGGGTGGTGGTCGAATCTGCCGAAAAGGCCATGTTCGACGCCGACATCAAGGCCGAGGACCTGGGCATCGTCATTCCCCACCAGGCAAACATCCGCATCATCCAGGCCGCGATGAAGCGCCTGGGCATCGAGATGGAACGGGCTGTGGTCGTGCTCGACCGTTACGGCAACACCTCGAGCGCGTCGATTCCCCTGGCCTTCGAAGACGCTCGCCAGAACGGGCGCATCAAGGTCGGCGAGTACGCGCTCTTGACCGGTTTCGGCGCCGGCATGACCTGGGCCTCATCAGTAGTGCGGTGGTCGTAATGAACGGTCCCACACTCGTCATTCTCGCGGCCGGGCGCGCTCGACGTTACGGCGGCTTGAAGCAGTTGGCGCCCATTGGCATGCACGGCGAAGGGGTCATCGACCTCATTGCATCCGACGCCTTCGCTGCCGGATTCGACGACGTGGTCATCGTCATCAACCCCGAAACGGGACCGCGCATCATCGACCACGTCGCGCAGTTCTGGCCCAGTGAGCACCACGTCTCGTTCGCGATTCAAGAGAACCTGCGCGGCACCGTCGACGCGGTGCTGTGTGCCATGCCCTATCTCAGTACCACCATCCCCTTTGGCATCTCCAACGCCGACGACCTGTACGGTCGTGACGCCATGATGCAGTTGGGTAGGCATCTGGTGTCGAGTCGCAACAACTGCCTGATCGGATTCCAGCTCGACCGGGCCCTGGTGGGCGACCTGCCAGTCTCGCGCGGCACGTGCAACGTCGTCAACGGCCACCTCACCGAAATTGTGGAGCGGCGCAACGTCCAGGCCACGCTCGAAGGATTCTTCGCCGACGACGGCGAGACGCCGGCCATGCTCTCGCCCGAAGCGAC
>JBEKQN010000084.1:0-9826 GCA_049519675.1 Acidimicrobiales bacterium
TCAACGCTCGTGAAGTAGAGGACTACCAGGAGTCCGGACCGGGACGGGACCGACTGACGTTGACGAGCGAGCGAATTGCGGGGATGGCCAGCGCCCTCATTGAGATCGCGGATGCGCCCGATCCGCTGAACGAAACCGTCGACCACGACACGCGGCCCAATGGCCTGCGGGTCGAACGCGTGCGCGTGCCGCTCGGGGTCATTGGCGTGGTCTACGAGAATCGTCCCAACGTGACGAGCGACGTCGCGGGACTGTGCGTGCGTAGCGGCAACGCGGCGTACCTGCGCGGGTCGTCGTCGGCCCAGCAGACCAACCAGTTCATTGTGGACCTGTGGCGCGAGGCCCTGGAAAAAGAGGGCCTGCCCGCGGGCTGCGTCGCCCTGGTCCAGGATTCCTCCCACCAGACCGCGACGGCCTTCATGCAGCTGACCGGCGTGCTGGACTGCCTCATCCCGCGCGGGGGACCGAGCCTGATTGGCGCGATGCGCGAGCACGCCCGAGTGCCCTACGTGCTCGATGGCGACGGCAACTGCCACATTTACGTCGACGAGTTCGCGGACGTGCCCAAGGCCGTGGCCATTGTTCGCAACGCCAAGACGTCGCGACCCGGCGTCTGCAACGCGGTCGAAACGGTGCTGGTGCACCGCGACGTGGCGCCGCGCTTTCTTCCCGAAATGGCCCTGTCGATGCCCGAAGTGGAGTTGCGCGCCGATGAGGAAGCCCGTGAGATCGTGCCGTCAGCGACGCCGGCGACGGAGTCGGACTTCGAGGACGAGTTCCTGGACTTGATTCTGGCCGTGAAGGTCGTGGATTCACTCGAAGCGGCAGTGGCGCACGTGGCCCGCTACGGCACGGGCCACAGCGAAGCAATTGTGACCGAAGACCTCGCGCGTGGCGAGTACTGGGTCCACCACGTTGACGCCGCCGCCGTGCTGGTGAACGCGTCCACGCGGTTCATCGATGGCGGCGAGCTCGGACTGGGCGGCGAGGTAGGGATTTCCACGCAGAAGCTGCACGCGAGGGGACCGATGGGACTTCGCGAATTGACGTGTCTCAAGTGGGTAGTTCGAGGAGAGGGACAGATCAGATGAGCGCACTCGATCCGCGCGAAGAGCTCGCCCAGCGCCTGGGACTTGACGGCGTGCCACCGCCGCGCTTCACGTCGCCGAGCGACGTGCGTGAACGGCTCGCCCAACACGACTACCTGAGCGACGACGCGATTGCGTCGGTGACGTTCTTGGCCGACCGCTTGGCCAAGCCCGTGCTCGTTGAAGGTCCGGCCGGCACCGGCAAGACGGCGCTCGCCAAGGCCGTCGCTGACGGCATCGGGGCGCGGCTCATTCGTTTGCAGTGCTACGAGGGGCTCGACGAATCCAAGGCCCTCTACGAGTGGAACTATCGCAAGCAGCTATTGCGCATCCAGGCCGGGCGTCCCGACGGGGCCAGCGCCGAAGACTGGAAGCACCTCGAAGAAGACATCTTCGCCGAGGAGTTCCTGCTCACGCGTCCCCTGCTCGAGGCAATATCGGCCACCGATCCGGTGGTGTTGCTCATCGACGAGGTGGACCGGGTTGAACTCGAGACCGAGGCGCTGCTCTTAGAGATTCTCTCGGAGTACCAGGTGTCCATTCCCGAGATGGGCACCGTGAGAGCCAAACAGATTCCGATGGTCTTCTTGACGTCCAACAACACCCGTGAGTTGTCCGAAGCACTGAAGCGACGCTGTCTCTACCTCTACGTGGCGTACCCCGATGTCCAGCGCGAGCGCGACATCATCTTGTCGCGCGTGCCCGGCATCTCCTCGGCCCTCGCCGAACAGATCGCTATGGTCGTACGCTCCCTGCGTTCGCTCGACCTCAAGAAGGCACCGTCGGTCGCCGAGACGCTCGACTGGGCGCGCACGCTGGTGGTGCTGGGTCGTAAGGAGATTGGTGACGAGGACGCCGCCGCGACCCTGCACATCTTGCTCAAGTACCAGACCGACATCGAGCGGGCCACCAAGGAACTCCTCGGTCGCTCGAAGCCCGTTGCTTGACCTGCTCGGCGATTTCATCGCCGAGCTGCGCGCCGCGGGGATCCCCGTGTCGATGAGTGAACACGTTGACGCCGCGCGCGCGATCGACGTCATAGATCTCAGCGACCGATCCATGGTTCGCGGTTCGCTCGCGGCGACGCTGGTCAAGGACGGCGACCACCTGCCGGTCTTCTACACCGCCTTTGACGTTTTCTTCGCGACGCGTTCCATGCAGAGCGTGGAGGACTTGCTCCGCGACGCGATGGATCAGGAGAACATGGAGATGAACCCCGAGGGGGCCGGGGGCGCGCAGGCCCCTGGCCAGCCCCGGGGCCTCGGCGGCGGGTCGTCGTCATCGCTCTCGGCCCAGGAGTTGGCGGAACTACTATTTCGCGCGCTGCGAGACGGAGACCAGGACGCGTTACGTGAGGCGGCAAGTGAAGCCGTCACGCGCTACGCCGGCATGGAGCCCGGACGGCCCGTCGGTGGCACCTACTACCTCTACCGCACGCTGCGCAGCCTGGACTTGGACAGCCTTGAACAGCGACTCAGTCAACTGTCGTTTGACAAGGGACCGACCAATGATGAGTTGGCGCAGCGAATATCGCGCGACGACGCGCATCACCTGGTGGAAAAACTCAAGGCCGAGATCGAGCGGGTGATTAGGGAACGATTGGTCGATGACCGCGGGGCCGAAGCGCTGGCCAAGTCAGTGCGCAAGCCGCTGCCCGAAGATCTCGACGTCATGCACGCCAATCGCGACGAGATGGCCCAATTAGAACGCGCCCTGCGGCCGCTCAGTCGCAAATTGGCCGTGCGCCTGGCGCGCAAGCGCCGCCGGCGTCATCGCGGACCGGTGGACCTGCGCCATACCGTGCGCCGCAGTCTCTCGACCGGGGGCGTGCCGATTGACCTGCGGTTCAAGCCCCCTCGCCCCACCAAGCCCGAGATCATGGTGATCGCGGACATTTCGGGTTCCGTGGCCTCCTTCGCCCGCTTCACCTTGCACCTCGTGCACGCCATCAGTTCGCAGTTTTCCAAGGTGCGCAGTTTTGTGTTTGTCGACGGCCTCGACGAGGTCACCCGGTTCTTCGACGAGGCCGACGATCCGGCGGACGCGGTCAGTCGCATTAACGCCGAAGCGGACGTCATTGCCTTCGACGGCCATTCGGACTACGGGCGGGCGCTCACGAGTTTTCACGAACGATTCGCCAACGACGTCACGATGCGAACCACCATTCTCATTTTGGGCGACGCGCGCAACAACTATCACCAGGCCCACGCCGAGGTGCTCGCCGACCTGCGTTACCGCGCCAAGGCCGTGTACTGGTTGAACCCCGAGCCCACCAGTTACTGGAACAGCGGTGACTCGATTGTCAATCAGTACGCGCCGTATTGTGACCGCGTCATTGAGTGTCGGACCCTGCGCCAGCTTGAGGCGTTCGTGGGGGAATTGGCGTGAGTGCCATGAGCCCACCCGAAGGGTTTCGCACCCGGGGCCACGAACCAACCGGCACGCGTTTGGTGCTCATTCGTCATGGCGAGGCGTACTGCAACGCGCGAGGCGTGGTGGGCGGACCAGTTGGTTGCGGCGGTCTGACCGAACTCGGTCGCGCGCAGGCAATGGAACTGCGCGACCGCTTGATAAAGAGCCAGGAGTTTGCTGATGCCGTCGCGCTCTACACCTCGGTGCTGCCGCGTTCCATCGAGACCGCGCGCATCATCAGTCCCGGTCTGCCCAGCTCGCTCGTCGCCACTCAAGACTGCAACCTCTGTGAACTGCATCCCGGTGAGGCCGACGGCTTGACGTGGGACGAAATGGTGGCCCAGTTCGGCGGTCCGGACTGGGACCGGGATCCTGACGCACCGTTCTCGCCGGGCGGCGAATCCTGGACCGGGTTCTACGAGCGTTGCCGTGGCGCGCTGAACGAGATCACGTCTCGCCATCCGGGCCAACTCGTGATTTTGGTCGTGCACGGCGGCGTGATCGAACAGGCAATGAAGATGGTCAAAGGGTCAAGTCCACAAACGCGACTGGGTCTGCGAACGGAGAACTGTTCGATGACCGAGGTCGAATTCGACGGCGAACGCCGTCGACTACTTCGTTACAACGACCTCGCGCCGTTGGCGGCGAGGTAGGACTGGAGAAACTCGGCCACGTGAAAGGCCATGTCCAAACTCTGCGTGGCGTTCAGTCGCGGATCACAGATGGTGGTGTAGTTCTCCGTGAGGTCGCCTTCGCCGAAGCGTGAGCCACCACCGAGACATTCCGTGACGTTGTCGCCCGTTAACTCGACGTGCAGACCACCGGGCCACGTGCCGAGCGCCTGATGAAGTTGGAAGAACTGACTCGTCTCGGACAAGATGTCGTCGAAGTGGCGGGTCTTCTGTCCGCCCTGGGCAATGAACGTGTTGCCGTGCATCGGGTCGCACGTCCACAGCACCTGCTGGCCTTCGTCGCGTACGGCTTCGACCAGCGGGGGCAGTAGTTCGCCGACGCGCTCGTGGCCCATTCTCGATATCAGCGTCAGTCGCCCGGGCACGTTGTCGGGGTTGAGCGTTTCGATCAGCGTGCGCAGTTCGTCGACACCCAGGTTGGGCCCGACCTTGAGGCCCAGGGGATTGGCGACGCCGCGCAAGAACTCCACGTGGGCGCCGTCAAGTTGGTGCGTGCGGTCGCCCACCCAGAGCATGTGCGCCGAGCAGTCGTACCAGTCTCCGGTTAACGAGTCGCGTCGGGTGAGGGCCTGCTCGTAGGGCAGGATGAGCGCTTCGTGACTGGTGTAGAACTCAACGCCCTGCAGCGCTCCGTCGTCGAGCAAGTCAATGCCGCAAGCCTTCATGAAGAGCAGGGCCCGCTCGATTTCGTCGGCGACCATTGAGTAACGCTTGCCCTCGAGCGAGTTGGCGACAAACTCCTGGTTCCACGCGTGCACCCGCGACAACGCGGCAAAGCCGCCGGTCGTAAAAGCGCGTAAGAGGTTAAGCGTCGCGACGCTCTGGTGATAGGCGCCGAGCAGGCGCTCCGGGTCAGGTCGACGAGCGTCGGCGTTGAATTCGTCGCCGTTAACGATATGGCCACGAAACGCGTCCAAACTTAAGCCGTCGCGTTCTTCGAAAGCGTCTGAACGGGGCTTGGCGAATTGACCCGCGATGCGACCGACCTTGATGACGGGCACCCCGGCCGCGTAGGTCAGCGCGACGGCCATCTGCAGGATGACCTTCAATTTGTCTCGGATTGAGTCGGCTGATCCCTCGTCGAAAGATTCCGCGCAGTCGCCGGCTTGGAGCAAAAAGGCCCTGCCTTCGCTCACCTGGCCGAGGTGCTCGCGCAAGCGGCGCACTTCGCCCGCGAAGACGAGAGGAGGCTTCGTCGCCAGTTGTGCTTCCACACGAGCGAGATGTTCGGCGTCGGGCCACGTGGGACTCTGCGTGATCGGGCGCGAGCGCCACGAGGTTGGTTCCCAGTTGTTGGTTGCTTCGGCCATCAGTTAATCGTAATTGCTTCATGGTGTGAGGACAATCGCCCCGTAGTCTGGCATCGTGACGATACGGCGACTAGGTCTCTTCGGCGGCACCTTCGATCCGCCACACTTTGGTCACGTTGCCGCCCTCGAAGCGGCCGCGCGGACGGATATTTTTGATCTCATCGAAGTGACCGTGGCGGGGGACCCATATTTAAAAAGCGCGCACGTCGCGGTGCACCCCGCGGCGCTTCGCCTCGCGATGGCCGAGCTCGCCTTCGGTGGGCTGGAACTGGTTGAAGTGTCGGACCGTGAGATTAAACGGACTGGTCCGTCGTACACAATTGATACGGTTCGCGAACTTTTGGCGGTGGCCGACGATGTCGACGTGATCGTGGGCGCCGACCTCGCTCAGCAGATCGACACGTGGCACGACGCCGAAATACTGCGAACATTGGTTCGTGTGGGCGTGGTGCCGCGTCCCGGTGGTTCCACTGTTGTGCCTGATGGATGGCATAGCTACGAAATTCCGATGGATCCCGTGGACTTATCGAGTTCATTCATCCGAGAAGTGCCACCGACGTTCAAAAATTTGAAAAAATTTATTCCGGAGTCGGTTATTCCGCTCTACCAGAGTTCGCGAGGCTAGAGTTTGTCCAGCATGGCGGTTCGAATCTTCGACCTGACTGAAACCCAGTCCTCGCGACTGACGGTTTTGGAACCGGCGCCCCTAAGGCGCCGAGACTTACGACGCACGAAGCAGCGCTACGCCGCGCTCGGCATCGTGGCGCTACTCGCTCCGTTCGTTGCGGCACTCTGCGTGCTCGGGGCGACCCACTGAGTAAAACTCCGAATGGTGGCGGTTTCGCTTGAGTGAAACTACGGACAGTGGCGAGTTCGCTCGCAGTTCGTACTCGGAATTTGTCGCCACCCTCGTAACGGCCGCGCTGCGCGGTGCCGAGGAGAAGTTGGGCATCGATCCCGTGGTCTTGGACCTGCGCGAACTCGTCGACTCGTTCGACGCGCTCGTGGTGGCGTCGGGCCGTAACGATCGCCAGGTGCGTGCGATTGGCGAAGAGATAGAACGCGTCATAGAACTTGCGCTCGACATCAAGCCCACGCACGTCGAGGGTTGGGCAACGGGTGAGTGGATTGCGCTCGACTACGGCGACGTGATCGTGCACATCTTTGACGAGGACTCGCGCGACTATTACGACTTAGAACACCTCTGGAATGCCGCGCCGGCCTTCCGTTCGGAGCGCACCGGCTAAGGCTGCAGCAGAATCTCGCAGTCTTTTGCGGTAGCGATCGAAACGAACCTGTGATCGGGTAGCAGTGACAACTGGGCGGTAGCGCCTACCGAAATCTCAATGCCGTTCGTGGCGCCGGCGTAGTAGGCGGTAAAGACCAACTGGCCAACCGCCAAGACTTCTTTGGATCGAGGGAGCTTGGCCAAGGACTCCGAGATGTCGATGTAGGCGACCTTGCCTTTCACGGTTGCCTGGAGCACGAGGAGGTTTGACGGCAAATCGGACGCGTAGCCAGCGGACTTCTCGATCTTGGTGGGCCCGACGATGGCTTGATCGAGCACCGAGGTGAGCGAGGCCGGCGCGGTGACGATGCGACTAAATGGCGACAGGTGACCGGTAGCGTCCACGAGGTAGACGGGCTGGGTGATGAAGCGAACGCGGCCTTTGTTGGTACCGGGGATGGTGCGACCAAGTAGTCCCGAGAGACCCTGACTGGCCGGGATAGCCACTGGTTTTGCGGACGTCGGAATAAGCGTGCAACTGCTGAGCACCACGGCGCCGAGCACGAGCCACAAGAGGGTGCGCACCCGTTTCATGTCGCGGCACCCTGATGCAGTGGCAACGTCATCTGAAAACGGGCGCCGCCCTCGGGACTTTCGAGGACGATGATCGTGCCGCCGAACGACTGCACGTGGTCGCGCACGAGGGCCAGCCCCAGCCCGGTACCTCGCGCGACCCCGCGGTCGTGCGCCGCGCGCCCGCGAAAGAAACGCTGGAACACTTGCTCGCGCTCGTCGGGCGGCACGCCGAGACCGGCGTCGTCGACGTCAATCACGAGGTGCTCACCGTCAACACTGATGCGAATGGCGACCGCGTCGCCGGCGTAGTGGTGCGCATTATCGATGAGGTTCGACATCACCCGCTCGAAGCGTCGACGGTCAACGTTGACCATGGGATCTCCAACGTCGTCGGCGAATTCGACCGGCGTCGCGTTGAGACCGTGATGCTGAGCCGCGGAGCGAACGGATTGACGCACCAGTTCAACCGCCGAGACGGTTTCGATCACGACGGGAGAGGCGCCGGCGTCGCTGCGCGCAATTTCGAGCAGGTCTTCGACGAGGGACTGGAACACCGCGAGGTCGCCCACGAGCAGGTCAAGGCTCTGCTGGGCTACGGGCGAGAGGTCGCCGCGGTGTTGGGAGAGCACGGTGGCTGTCGTTGCAAGCGTTGTCAAGGGTGAACGCAATTCATGGCTGACGTCACTCGCGAATCGGGCGTCGCGCTCGAGTCGGTCGACCAATTGGCTCACCATGGCGTTAAAGGATTCGGTGAGTTGTTGGACTTCGCGGTCGGTGTTGCCCGTCACGAGGCGGGTCGTGAGTTCACCTCCGGCGATTAACGCCGCCGCGGCCGACACCCGTTCAAGTGGGCGCACGGTCCTTCTCGTTACCCAGAGTCCTCCGCCGGTTCCGATGAGCAACGTCATGATCGCCCCGGCGCCAATCACCAACAGCAACAGATTGAGCGTGTGTTCGAGCGGCGCGAGTTGAAAGACTTCGAAGTACTGGCTCTCCACCGAAGGTATCGGTATGCCAACCACGAAAATCTCTTGACCGTGGAAGTACGTCGTCTGCTCGGTTGCCTTGCCCCCGACGGCTTTCTTGATCATGTCGAGTGACACGGAGCCGGTCGAGGCGCCGCCACTGGTCGACAGCCACTGGTTGTGTGTCTGGATGAGGACGTTCGAATCAGTGGCCTTCTCAATGGAGTTGAGCACGTTGGGCAGTTCGGGTGGCGACGTGTAGAGCGTCGTGCGCACGAGCGCCGCGTTGACGTAACTCTGCTTCAGGTCGGTCTGTTGCTGGTCACTCACCAGGATGTGTTTGAGTCCCACGTAGGTGAGCGACGCGAAGAAGGCACTCAAGATGAAGGCGCCGAGACCGAACGTCACCAGCAGTCGAAGTCGCAGACTCCGACGATGCATCAGAGCACCAGCTTGTATCCGGCTCCTCGGACTGTGACGAGATAGAGCGGATTCGAGGGATCGGGTTCGATCTTGGTGCGCAGCCGGCGGATGTGTACGTCCACCAATCGACTGTCACCGAAATAGTCGTAGCCCCACACACGCTCGAGTAGATCCTCGCGTGAAAGGATTTTGCCGTTGGCCGAAGCGAGGTCGGTCAGCAGGCGAAACTCCGTCGAGGTCAGGTGCAGCTCGGTGCCGTCACTGTGACGCACGACACCCTCGTCGGGGATCACGTGCAGGCTGCCCAGCGCGAACGCCTTCGCGCTCTTTTCGGGACGTCGGCGTAGGTGCGCGCGCACGCGGGCGAGCAGCTCTTCGGGCACGAAGGGCTTGGTGACGTAGTCGTCGGCCCCGGACTCGAGGCCGAGCACGACGTCGGCGGTGTCGTCTCGGGCCGAGACAATGACGATCGGTACGTCACTCGTCGAGCGCAGCGCCTGGCAGGTCTCGAAACCGGTCATGGCGGGCAGCATGATGTCGACAATGGCGATGTCGGCCGTCATTCGATTAAACAGCGCCACACCGACCTCGCCGGAGGGCGCGTCGTCAACCACGAAGCCCTCGCTCTCGAACATCAGTCGCAGGGCAATGCGAATGCGGTCGTCATCTTCAACAATCAAAATGCGAGGCACAGCCCTCCTTTTGGAATCTTTGATAACACTACCGAGGTCACGATTAGGGCCAAGGTTGTCGTAGCCTTGCAACGTGCCGAAGGTTGAAAAAAAGGTCCTGGTCGCAGAATCGTGGAACCTGGAGGGTTTTTACGCGACCCTGCGAGCCCAGGACCGATCACCGTCAACACTGCGCGCCTATCGCAGCGACCTCGAGCAATTCGTCGCGTGGGCGGGCACGCACCACGCCGAGAGTCCCGAAAAGATCAACAAGCGTTTGTTGCGCGAGTACCTCGCCCACATGACCGAGCGCGGCGACGAACGCACGTCGATAATGCGCCGGCGCGCGTCGCTGCGCAGTTACTTCGTGTGGCTGGTCGAGCGCGGCCATCTGAGCGAGAGTCCGGCCGCTCGACTGTCCGCGCCGCGACCCCACGCGCAGTTGCCAAAGATTGTGGTTC
>JBEKQN010000085.1:0-9820 GCA_049519675.1 Acidimicrobiales bacterium
CGTTGGCAGTCGTAGACCGGGAGTGCAACTGCACACCACTGCCTACTGGTACTACCGCGCATGTCGGGCCGCTGTACTTGGCGCCGGCGGGCATCTTTCTGGACCATTCCGGGAATTGGAACCACAAGATCAGGAGCGCGCTATTAGCGCAATGCTTCAATTACCGAATGACATTGGCCTTCCTGACACACGACAACTCGTACCGCTCATGGTTGAGCTTGCCGGGCGCCACCCTAAGTTGAACCTACTCAACCTTGAGGCGGTGGCCGCGGCCCGCGCTCTGGCCGCCACGATCTGGCTGTCACCAGAGGCAGCGAACGGAGTCTTGCCGGCTGTTCTCGATGGCGAACTTCTAGCGTGGGAAATCGTCACTCCGAAGTGATGCAGACCGCGACTCGCAATGGCGCTCGCGCGAGAGCCATTAACGGGGACCGGGATCGGACCAAATCGGGTCTAAAACTGGTCTTCCCATTTATTTGTGGGTCCATCTCTCTTCGAAAGGTGTCGCGACCAGTACTTCTGGTCGCGCCTTTAGGAACTACACGATCTTTGAGGGCACGAGCGAGATCCAGAGCCTCATCATCTCTCGCGCGGTCTCGGGTGTGCACATCAGGTAGTCGTTAGCTCGCATGTTCCCGTTTCACGTCGAGGGAATCGTCCCTGGTTAAACGCCTCCGTTATAGCGAACAGGCAACGCCGGCAGCGCCGATGACCCAATCAAGGAATGTGAAGATGCCGGCGGTCGCAATACCGAGGAGGGTAATCCCGAAACAGGCCACGCTGCCGCCGGACCCACCGACGGGGTTATGGAAGTACGTAGTGGCGGTGGAGTAGTACCCTTGCGCGACGCCCAAATCATAAGCACCCGAATTCGCTAATTCCGCTAAATCGGTTGGACCGTAACCGTGCAGCGAATTTTGATTTGCATAAACCAGGTTGTAGATATCCGAGTTGTACGTTCCCTCGAGTTGCCACTGGTACTGAATCAAACTCCAGTACGAGTCCGCCGTATCGCTATACGAGACCTCCTGTGCCTCGTCAGCGGTGACCACCGCGTCCGAATTAATCTCTGCAGCCGTGTAATTCGACGCCGACTTTAAAAGCGAGACTTCCGAGGCCAAACTGGTCATCGTTTGCTTGGCCGCCGAGGCCTGTTCTGTGAGGACCGGCACATTGGCCTGCAAATCGGTGATCTCCTGATTCATGTCGACGACGTAGGCCTGTACTTCGTTCAAGATGGTGCTTTCGGATGGCACGCTCGCGGCCGTCGTCGTCGTCGTGGGTGGAGGAGACTTGATCGTCGTCGTGGTGGGTGGAGGAGACTTGGAGGTCGTTGTCGTGGTCCCGGTACATTGCTGCTGAGGTCCGCACGCGATGTTGGGATTCGCCCCTTTGACTGATCCCACCGCGGGTACCACGGCCACGCCCACAATCAAGGCGGCAATCGCGGCCATTGCGACAAAGTTCATTCCGGTCTTTCGCATCTTCATCAGACGCCCCCCTTTTGCCTGCGACGAGAAATCTTGCTGGCGCTGAAACTAGCACTCCAGGGGTCCGGACGCTCTCTGACTCGTCTCTAAAACTAAGAAAAATTTTTCTTTGTCTGAACGCTGGCGAGCGAAACCACGCACCAGATTGGGACGCGCTTTTTGTTTTCAATCCACTGCGTGTCACCTGGTTGAATAGTAAATGTCTCGCAGAAAACTTCGAGATTTTGAGCGATTTGATTGCAACGATACTCGCGCGGCGAGTGCGGATCAACGTCCAGATGCTGCTCGACTCTTCTATGCAGCTTTCGGCTGACACGATATTGGTGGAAACGAACTGGCACGCATCTTTCTTCGAATGACCGACGCGCTCGCGGCTCTTAACCAAGTGCACGAAAAAAAGAAGCAGCGTTCGGCGTCCCGGTCTCCAGTGCATCGCGGCTCGTGTCACACCGACGACCGGCTACGAGCCTGTCGAAGAATCGCGGTGCGTGCCAAACATATCGAAGGTAAAATGTGCTCGTGCCGGACAAGCTTGGCACCTTCTACGAACCCGAGGTAATCGCGATGGCCGCTGAAGACACCAAAAATACGAAGAGCACCAAGAAAACAGAAGTGAACGACGAGAAGTCAGTCATCCAGGATCAAGTGCTGGACGCCATCAAGCGAAGCCAGGACGCCACCCTGAAGATCGTGGGCGCCTGGTCCGAGAGCGTGGCAAAATTGGCGACGAATCTTCCTGACATGCCCAAGTTGCCCATGGTCGATTCACTGCCCAAGCCCGGCGAACTCTCCGATCAGTTTTTCGACTTCGCCCAGAAGTTGATGACGTCCCAGCAGGAGTTTGTCCAGAAATTGATTGAAACGTTGCCCGGCCACGGAAGCGCCGGCGACTAGAGCACTCCTTACACAGGAACTGACAGCGTTCTCTGGTCTTTGCCCAGTAGACGATCAGGTGCTTCTAGAGAGGGTGCTTGACATACCAAGCAACTGGGGTGTATAGTGTGCTTGTGCCGGAAAAGCCGTGCACAGATTGAAACTCCAAGGAGTTGCCAATGGTAACCACTACCAAGACCACACCCACGACGGAAGTACCCGATGTTGCGCGCAAGATTCGCGAGCAGATGATTTCTACGGTCAAGCAGAGTCAGCAACTGTTGCTTGACGCCGCGGAGACCTGGGTCAAGGCCGTTTCGGTCCTGCCCGTCGCGGACCTGCCCACCGTTCCCGGCATGCCTGCCCTACCCGGTGCCGAAGCCGTGACCAAGTTCACGTTCGACTTCGCCACTGAGCTTTTGAAGGCGCAGCGCGAATTTGCATTGCAGCTTGCGAGCGTGCTCGTGACTGACAAGGTGGCCTAGTCCGTTTTTCGGATTCCACTACGATGCTGTACACGGAAGAGCCAGAGACAGTTATAAAGGGTGACCCCCGGCAAATGTTGGGTAGTTTCATCCGGATGCAGCGACAGATGGCAAATCTGTCGCTGCGTCAGCTCTCCGCGCTGACCGAGATCTCCAATCCCTACCTGAGTCAGGTGGAGCGCGGACTGCACGAGCCGTCCATCCGCGTGCTGAAATCCATCGCCGACGCGTTGAACGTGTCGGCCGAAATCCTCTTCGAGCAGGCGGGACTGATCACCAGCCCGGAAAAGCTCAGCGACGAGGCTACGGAGTCGGCCATTCGCGCCGACCGCCAACTCAGCGAAGCCCAGCGCCACGCGCTGCTCGGGGTCTACCGCAGTTACGTGGAGACCAACCGCGACAAATCCTGAGAAAGTGCGTTAAGCCTTTCTGCCGGGCTCGAAGTTGTTGGGCCTACCAACAATCCACATGTGTTGACGCCGCTGACGCTTCCGGCGACACGGCCACGCTCTGACCTGTGTCTTCGCCGTGGCGTAGGTATGCTTGACATATCAAGCATTTGGTAGGTACAGTGTCGCGAGACGCTCGCCAGCCTGAGATTCGAGGGGCTTTACGATGGAATTTGTGGACACGCAGGAGACCCGGGAAGGCGATGGTACGTCGCGCTTCGAAGACCAACTCCTGAGCGGACTTAAGGTCGCCCAGGACGCCTCCCTGCAATTCATGAGCGCCTGGTTCGACGGTGTGGCCAAATTGGTTACCAAGGTGGCCGAGGCTCCCAGACCGACCCTGCCGGCGGCCGTCACCAAGCCCAGCGACATGGTTGAGTACACACGACAGCTGGTCAGTTCGCAGCAAAAGTATCTCGAGGACCTGGTGGCTCGTCGCGATCCGATCTCTTTTCTCAGTTCGCTCGGCGACGCGGGCGCGTCGCTCATCAAGAAGCCCGCCGAGGTCGCCGCCGCCAACGTCCGGCTGATAGTGGGCATGGGTGCTGCCCTGCGCGAAACCGCCAAGTGCGCCTTGGGCGTCGCGACGACCGCACCCCTGTCGCCCGCCGCCGGGGATAAGCGGTTCGCCGACCGGGCCTACGCCGAGAACCCGTTCTTCTTCCTGCTCGAACAGCAGTACCTGCTCGGCTGCCAACTCGTGCGCGAGCTGCTCGATGCAGCCCAGCTCGAAGAGAGCCAGGACGCCAAGGCTCGCTTCGCCGCACAGTTTGTGTTGGACGCATTGTCGCCCACCAATACGTTGATCGGCAACCCCGCCGCACTGAAGGAAGCCTTCGACACGGGTGGCAAGAGCCTGGTGCGCGGCGCCAAGAACCTGTTGAGGGACCTGCGTCATCACGGGGGCTGGCCCTCGCAGGTCGACAGTTCCGGTTTCGTCATGGGCATCAATATGGCCGCCACCCCGGGCGCCGTGGTCTACCGCAACGAATTGATCGAGTTGATCCAGTACCAGGCGCAGACCGAGCAGGTGCACGCAGTGCCGCTGCTGTTCTGTCCGCCGTGGATCAACAAGTACTACATCATGGACCTGGCCCCGGGCAAGAGCCTGATCGAGTGGGCGGTCGAGCACGGGCACACCTGCTTCGTCATCAGTTATCGCAACCCCGACGCCACCATGGCCGAACTGAGCATCGAGGACTACTTGCGCCTGGGCCTGATCGACGCGGTGCGCGTGGTGCGCGAGATCACCGGTGCCCCCCAAGTCAACACGGTCTCGCTCTGCCTCGGCGGAACCCTCAGCGCCATTGGCTTGGCCTACAACGCCTCGATTGGCGACGAGTCGATCAAGTCGGCCACGCTGCTCAACACCAACACCGATTTTTCAGTACCCGGCGTGTTGGGAATCTTCACCGACGAAGCGACGATCGCCGGCATGGAAAAGCAAATGGCCAAGGATGGCTACCTCGAGGCCGACACCATGGCGCACGTCTTCGACGCGCTGCGGGCCAACGATCTGATATTCCAGTACGTGAGCAACAACTGGCTGCTCGGCCAGCAGCCCCCGGCCTTCGACTTGCTGGTCTGGAACCAGGACAGCACCCGGATGCCGGCCAAGATGCACTCGGAGTACTTACGGTCCTGCTACCTCCACAATGACTTCGCTCGGGGCGAGTTCGAGATTGACGGACACAAACTCGATCCCCGCCAGGTCACCATCGACACCTACGTCGTCTCGGCGATTAACGACCACATCGTGCCGTGGTTCTCGGGCTACAAGACCGCGCAGATCTTCGGCGGTGCCAACCGGTTCGTGCTGAGCACCGCCGGACACATCGCCGGGGTCGTCAACCCGCCGAGCCCCAAGGCCAAGTTCTGGACCAACGATGAGCGCCCGGCCGATCCACAGGAGTGGCGGCGCGCGGCCACGCTGTTCGACAGCACCTGGTGGCTGGACTGGGCCGAGTGGATTGGCGAGCGCGCTGGCCCCGAGGTCTCGGCGCCCAGACGGCTCGGCAGCAAGGACTATCCGTCACTCGAGGCGGCCCCCGGCAGTTACGTGCGTGACCGCTCGTGAGCGCCGCGCCGCCGAGGCTGTCCGACGCTCGCCTGATCAAGGTCGGTAATCGAACGCTGCGCATCCGCGTTGAGGGCAGCGGCCCTGCCTTGCTATTGCTGAATGGACTCACCCGGCCGCTCGAGAGCTGGGAGTCATTCGTGGCGGCGCTGAGCAGTCGCACCATCGTCAGCTTCGACGCGCCGGGCATTGGCGAGAGCCCCGAACCGATCGTGCCGCTGTCGATGAAAATGCTCGCCACCGTCGCCGTGTCGGTGCTCGATGAAGTGGGTCTCGACCGCGTTGACGTGCTCGGTATCTCGCACGGGGGCGCCGTAGCCCAACAGTTCGCCGTCACCTACCCCGAGAGATTGAATCGGCTGGTGCTGGTGGCGACGTCATGCGGTGTGGGATCGACGCCCGGCAATTGGCGCGCGCTGAACGACCTGACCACCGAGTCGGGTGCCCGCGCCTGGCCCGAGGTGGCGAGTGCACTGTGGCACTCCATGGCCGTCGCCTGCTGGTCGAGCCTGCCGTTTCTCGGGGCCATCGCGGCCCCCACCCTCGTCATCTGCGGCAACGAGGATACGGTCACACCACTCGTCAACAGCCGAATGTTGGCTGGACGCATTCCCAACGCCTCGCTAATCACGCTGGCGGGTGGCCACGACCTGCAAGATTCACAGTCGGCCGACTCGGTGGCGCGCGTCGTTGACAACTTTCTCGAAGGTGTGCTGTAGGGGTTCGCTCCCTCGCGGACCGTTCATCTCTTGACTATCAGCCAATCATTCTCACAACCACAAAGGACAGAATCATGAAAGAACTGCGCTTTGACGGACGCGTTGCCATCATTACCGGTGCCGGCGGCGGCCTGGGTCGGAGCCACGCGCTCGAACTCGCTCGCCGCGGTGCGTGGGTGCTCGTGAACGACCTCGGCGGTGCACTCGATGGGAGTGGCTCCTCGGCGTCCGCCGCCCAGCGGGTGGTTGACGAGATTACCGCGTTCGGGGGCGTCGCGGCGGCGAACGATGACAGCGTCGCAACGTCCCAGGGAGGCGAGGCAATCGTGCAATGCGCGCTCGACGTCTTCGGGCGAGTTGACGTGCTGATCAACAACGCGGGAATCCTGCGCGACAAGGCCTTCCACCGGATGGGGGCCGACCTCATTGATCCGGTGATTGACGTGCACCTGAAGGGCGCGCTGTACGTCAGCCAACCGGCCTTTCGCCTGATGCGCGCGCAGGGTTACGGGCGCATTGTCAACACCACTTCAGCGTCCGGCCTTTTTGGCAACTTCGGACAAGCGAACTACGGCGCGGCCAAGGCCGGACTCGCCGGTCTGACGCGCGTCCTGGCGCTAGAGG
Organism: Acidimicrobiales bacterium; assembly: GCA_049519675.1. Lineage (GTDB taxonomy): Bacteria > Actinomycetota > Acidimicrobiia > Acidimicrobiales > RAAP-2 > RAAP-2. Next base: position 6,718 of record JBEKQN010000085.1, read on the forward strand.
GCGCGGAACACGATATAAAGGTCAACGCAATCGCCCCGATCGCCCGGACGCGCATGACCGAGGGAATCCTGGGCGATCTCGCCTCCAAGGTCTCCGCCGAGTCAGTGAGCCCCTTGGTGGCCTACCTCACGAACGAGGAGTGCTCGGTCAACGGCAACATCTACTCCGTGGCCGGAGGGCGCATCGCGCGAATCTTCGTCGCCGAGACGACCGGCGTGGTGCTTGAAGAGAACACCGCCGAAGCGATCCAAGCGCAGCTGTCGCTCATCGACGAAGTGGACGTCACTCGTCTCCATGAGCCGTCGTCGCTAGAAGGTGAAACCACGATCATCACCAAGGCGCTGTCCGAGATTTCCTAGAACCGCGACGAAACGCGCTGGCCCTGGTGTGAGCGAAACACTGCCGTTTTCCTCATTCGCACCAACGAGTTCAAAAGGGCACCAACCGTCAATCGGACGTGAACATTTTCACGTTGTCGATCATTGGCGTGCTGGCTATGGTGAGTGCGGGGGGTGGTTGCAATGTCGGAAAAGAAAGTCGCGATGGTCACGGGCGGTACCCGCGGGATTGGCCGGGCCATCACCGAGGCGCTGGCCGAGAGCGGCGTACACGTCGCCGCGGGTTACAAATCCAACCGTGAATCCGCCGAAGAGACGAAAGCGGCGATTGAGGCCACCGGGGGCTCGCTCAGCCTGCACCAAGTGGACATCGGCGACCCTGCGAACTGCGTCAAGTACGCCAACGAGGTCATCGAGGCGTACGGGCAAATCGATTATCTCGTCAACAACGCCGGTATAAATATCGACCGCACCGTGCGCCGCATGACCGTCGAGGAATGGCACTCCGTCATGCGAATAAACATCTCGGGTTGCTTCTACATGGTCAAGGCCGTCATCGAGCACATGATCTCGCGCCAGTCGGGACGAATTGTCAACATCAGTTCGATCATCGGCCAGACGGGCAACGTCGGCCAGGCCAACTACGCAACGGCCAAGTCGGGAATGTTCGGGCTTTCCAAGTCGCTCGCGTTGGAGTTGGCCGGCAAGGGCATCACCGTGAACTGCGTCGCCCCGGGATTCATCAGTACCGACATGATGGCCTCGGTGCCCGAGAAGATCCTTGATCAGATCGTGGCCCGCATTCCCATCGGGCGTCTCGGCGCGCCCGAGGAGGTCGCCTTCGCTGTTATGGGATTGCTTGATGACCGGTCCAGCTACATCACCGGCGCCGTGATTCCCGTCAACGGTGGCCTCGACATGTGACCTTCAGGTTCACTGGTCCTCTTCATCGTTTCCTGTCCAAACCGATTGGGTTTTCATCATGTCATTGGCGACAGGTGGGCTACGTGTGGCGAAATTGAGCAGCGTTAGTCTTTCGAAGTGACCCCCGCAGACGAATCTCGGATCAAAAATGCGTCAGTCGCGGGTCGGGTGATGTCGCCCGAGGAGGCAGCCGAATTCATACGGCCGGGCGACAATGTCGGGATGAGCGGCTTTACCGGGGCGGGTTATCCCAAGCAGGTACCCGGGGCCCTGGTGCGACGAGTCGAAGAGGCGGCCGCACGAGGGGAGCGTTTCGCGGTGAGCGTCTGGACCGGGGCGTCGACGGCTCCCGAACTTGACGGTGCGCTCGCCGCGGTCGACGCGATTGACATGCGAATGCCGTACCAGTCGGACCCGGTGAGTCGCGCCAAGATCAACGCCGGACTGCTCGACTACCTCGATATGCATCTCTCGCACGTCGCGCAGATGGTCTGGGAGGGCGCCTTCGGACACCTCGACGTCGCGGTCGTAGAGGTGTCGGGCGTCACGGCGGACGGCGAACTGATTCCGTCGTCCTCGGTGGGCAACAACAAGACGTGGATTGACATGGCCGACCGCGTCATCCTCGAGGTGAACGCGTGGCAGCCCGCCGCGCTCGAAGGGATGCACGACATCTATTACGGCACGGCACTGCCGCCGTTTCGCAAGCCCATCCAAATCCTGCACGCGTCCGACCGCATCGGCGTTCCCCACCTGCACTGCCCACCGGAGAAGATTGTGGCCGTCGTCGAGACAAACTCGCCCGACCGCAACACGGCGTTCAAACCGGTTGACGACACCTCGCAGCTAATCGCCGAGCACCTCCTGGGGTTCCTGGCCAACGAAGTGAAAAGAGGGCATCTGCCTACGTCGCTGCTTCCCCTGCAGTCAGGCGTTGGCAACATCGCCAACGCCGTGCTTCGCGGACTTGACGGTGGGCCGTTCCATCCGCTGACCGCGTACACGGAGGTCATCCAGGACGGCATGCTGGCGTTGCTCAAATCGGGCACGATGAGCACCGCCTCGGCGACCGCCTTCTCGCTCAGTGAGCAGGGAGCGAGCGACCTGCACGCCAACATCGGCGAGTATCACGAGCGGATCATCCTTCGCCCCCAGGAGATCAGCAACCACCCCGAGGTGATACGCCGACTCGGGTGTTTGGCGATGAACGGGGCCATCGAGGCCGACATCTACGGCAACATCAACTCCACCCACGTCATGGGATCGAGCATCATGAACGGCATCGGCGGCTCGGGTGACTTCGCCCGCAACGCCTACATCGCGATGTTCCTAACGCCCTCGACCGCCAAGAACGGTGCGATCTCCTCAATCGTGCCGATGGTGAGCCATGTGGACCACACCGAGCACGACGTGCACGTTGTCATCACCGAACATGGTGTGGCGGACCTGCGCGGCCTGGCGCCGCGCCGGCGCGCTCAGAAGATCATCGACAACTGCGCGCACCCCGACTATCGCCCGATGCTGCAGGACTATTTCGACCGCGCGAGCGCCACGGCCCCCGGCAAGCACACCCCGCACCTGATCGAGGAGGCCCTCTCGTGGCACGCGCGCTACCTGCGCCACGGCACCATGCGATCCTCCTGAGGCTCGCGCGACACAACACTCAATCTGCGTAAGCACTGGATATGGTGCGACCTCGTTGTTGTGAAGTGGGCATCGCTTTGACGCAATGTCTCCTGGTGGCGAAATGGCGCGACTGGCTCGCGGATTTTCTTCCTCGCACGCGTCAGCATCGTCAGTGACGCTGCCCACTAACGATCCATGACTTAGTCACCTGGGTG
>JBEKQN010000086.1:0-9779 GCA_049519675.1 Acidimicrobiales bacterium
ACACCTCTTAACGTAAAAACGCCGCTGCAACACCCGAGTCGACTGGTACGTGTGCACCGGTCGTCAAACTTAAATCGCCTCCCAAAAGGGCAAAGACCGCGTCCGCAATATTATCAGGCAATACTTCTCGTTTTAAGAGCGTTCGGCCGGCGTAATACTCTCCGAGGTCCTCTTCCTCGACACCGTACACCGCCGCACGCTGCGCGCCCCAGCCACTCGAAAAAATCTTCGAACCCTTTACAACACCATCCGGATTTACCCCGTTGACTCGGATGCCCAGCTCGCCCAACTCGGCCGCGAGCAGGCGCACCTGATGAGCCTGGTCGGCTTTGGCCGAGCCGTAGGCAACATTATTGGGTCCAGCGACCACAGCATTCTTAGAGACGATGTAGATAATGTCTCCGCCAAGACCTTGCTCCTTCATGATTCGCACGACAGAACGCGCGGCAAGGAAGGAACCCTTCGCCATGACATCGTGCTGGAGGTCCCAGTCATGCTCTGACGTCTCGAGCAGAGATTTCGAGATTGAGAGTCCAGCATTATTGACCAGTATGTCCACGCCCCCATAGGCCAGGATGGCCGAGCTCAATGCTTTTTCGATGGCTTCCACCGTAGACACATCGATGCTCACTGCGATTGCAGCATCGGTGTCGCCTATCTGCTCTGCCACGCTCGTCGCAGAGCCGAAATCGAGGTCGGCGACAATCACGTGAGCGCCTTCGTGTGACAGGCGCCGCACGGTCGCTGCGCCAATGCCCGATCCGCCACCGGTGACCAGTGCCACCTTTGAGACCAAGGGCTTCGCCTTGGGCATACGTAACAGTTTTTCTTCTTCTAGTTGCCAGTACTCAATCCGGAACTTCTCGGACTCCTCAATCGGGGCATATTGGGACACCGCTTCGGCGCCTGTCATGACATTGATGGCGTTTATGAAAAACTCTCCGGCAACGCGCGCGGTCTGCGCATCTTTGCCAAAGGAGAACATACCTACGCCAGGCACCAGGACGATTGTCGGATCCGCGCCGCGCATAGCGGGCGAGTCAGGTTGTGCGTAGCGCTCGTAGTAGGCGCTGTACTCAGTACGATACGACTCGTGCAAAATTCGAAGACGGGCGATCGTCTCTACACTCGATGAAGTCGAATCCATGTCGACGACCAGCGGCCGAATCTTCGTGCGCAAAAAATGGTCAGGACATGAACTCCCGCGAGCAGACAATTCGGCGTGGCGCTCTTTCTGAAGAAACTCCAAGACGACGTCTGCGTCACTGTAATGACCAACCTGGAGCCGATCCGTCGACGCCATTCCTCGAATTGCGGGAAATAACTCCACTGCTTTCTGATGACGCTCTTTAATCGGCAAGGGTGCGAATCGCGCCACGTCAGGTCCCAGCGGGTCCTTGCGGCCGTGAGACTTGATGTAATCCGCTGTCTGATTGATGATTGACATCGAGTTCGCTTCGCACTCCTCACTCGTCGCGCCCCAAGCAGTGATGCCGTGTCCTCCAAGAATCACTCCAATCGCGTCAGGGTTGGCCGAATGGATGGCTCGAATCTCAAGACCAAGTTGGAACCCGGGTCGCCGCCACGGTGTCCAGGCGACCTTGTCACCGAAGATCGTTTTCGTGAGCGCCTCACCATCCACGCAAGTTGCGAGTGCGATGCCCGAGTCTGGATGAAGATGGTCAACGTGCGCACTGTTCACCAGCGCGTGCATTGCGGTGTCGATCGAAGGCGCAGCCCCGCCCTTTCCAAATAGGCAGTAATCGAATGCCGAGACCATTTCATCTTCGTATTCTGGTCCTCGATAGACGTTTAACAGCTCGAGCAATGAGTCTCGACGTAGGGCGGCGAGACCGTTAAAGGCCAAGGTTCCGAGGTCGCCGCCTGATCCCTTCACCCACATCACGTCAACCTCGCGACCGCTGGCCGGGTCCCTGACCGACGCTTTAGCAGACGTGTTGCCTCCGGCGTAATTCGTAACGCGCGGATCAGCTCCGAGGTTGTGTGAGCGTTCCAGCAGTGCCTCAACGGCGTTGGGGACCTCGTAGCGAAACTCGGGCACGCCTACGCGCCCCAACCGGCAGCGGTGCCGCCTACGCGCTCAGTCTCAATCTTTGTTTGATAGCCCGAGCGTTGGTACGCGCCGATCGGATCAGGATCGAGACCCATCTCCACCCGCATCTCAGCGAGCAGAGGTCTCACGTCAGTGAAAAAGGCGTCTTCAAACAGTCCGTTGGCGCCAAGCACGTCGCCCGCGCGCTGTAATTTCGCTAATTCGCTGCGGTCAACGAGTAGCGCTTTGGCGGTCGCCTCCTGCACGTTCATCACCGAGCGTATTTCCGCTTGTATTTTTGGCTCTATGTTGTGGCACTGATCAAGCATGAACGCCACCCCGCCATCAGGAGTCACAGCGTCGATGTCGACGATTTCGAACATGATACGAAACAATTGGTAGGGATCTGCGGCGCCGACCATCAAGTCGTCATCACCGTAAAAGCGTGAATTGAAATGAAACCCACCGAGACGTCCCGAACGCAACAGCATCGCCACCAAAAATTCGATGTTGGTCGCGACCGCGTGATGCCCAGTGTCAACCAGAACCTTGGCCTTGTCTCCAAGTGAGAGGCACTGCAACAACGACGTGCCCCAGTCGGGCACGTCCATTGTGTAGAAGGACGGCTCATAGAGCTTGTATTCGAGCAACATGGACACTCCTTCACTCATCGCCGCGTACGTCTCGGCGAGCGCGTCGTGTAAGCGGTCTTGACGCGCGCGGATGTTGTCCTGGCCTGGATAGTTTGTCCCGTCTGCGAACCATAAGCTGATCGCGAATGAATTAGTGACGTGCGCTATCTCGACGCATTCGAGTAAATGATCGGTGGCCTTTCGGCGGACGACCGGGTCAGGGTTGCAGACACTACCAAGCCTGTAGTCGTCCTCTTGAAAGACGTTGGGGTTGATTGCGCCAATCTTGATGCCTACATCGCTGGCGTGTTTTGCCAGTTTGCCGTAGTCCTCAACTCTGTCCCACGGAATATGCATCGCTACTGACGGCGCGACGGCAGTGAAACGATGCACTTGAGCGGCATCCTCGAGTTTCTCAAAAGGATCACGAGCGACACCCTTTTGCGCAAAGACCTTGAACCGAGTGCCCGAGTTGCCGTACGCCCATGAGGGGGTCTCGATCGACTGGCGACGTAGGACCTCCTTGACTCCGTTTTTGTCTGTCATGTGACTCTCCTTCTCATTATCTTGCGCTCGATTGGACTCCAGAGTCTTGATTTAGTCAAGGTGAAACACTTCCTCGACTGGCATCATGGCCTGGTCCGGAGTGCTCTCGATACCAACAAAGAACTTGCTCATCGATGCTTGCCATTTGGCGTTGACGTCAGTGACGGACATGGCGGCCTGGGCCGCCGAAAAGTTATCGCACTCCACGTAGCCGATCAACACGCCGTCAGGCTCTAAGAACAATGTGTAGTTACGCCATCCAGCCGAGCGCAACGCATCGCGCATCTCCGGCCATACGTTGGCGTGTCGTTCCTTGTACTCATCGGCATACTCTGGATTGATTCGTAGTTTGAAGCAGATTCGCTGGGTCACGGTGAAACCGCACTTCGTCGACGTAGCACCGCTCGGATGCGGCCGAATCCATCCTTCGCGTTCGGCACGAGCACGCTTAGCAGCAGTAGGCCGCCCACGATGATGCTTTGGACTTCACCGGACACGTCGATGTCGGTGAGCCATGTCGTTAGAACTGCCATGATGCAGGCCGCCAACACCACGCCGATGATTGTTCCTCGTCCTCCGAAGATTGACACGCCTCCAAGCAGCGCGATGGCAACCACATTGAGCTCAAGACCAACACCAGTCGAGTTATTGGCGCTGGCTTCCTGGTAGGTATAGAGGATTCCCGCGAAAGCGCACACGACTCCGCTGAGAACGTAGAGGCGGAACTTGATCCGGTTGACCTGGATACCTGAGAAATACGCCGTCTCTTTTTGGAGGCCAATCGCGTACAGCGACCGACCAAAGGACGTGAGATGCAGCACTACCCCAAAGGCGATTGACATGACAATGAATATGGCGAAGTCGTAGGCAATCTCACTCTTGCCAATTGGCAGACTCAACTTCAACGTGGATAGGGGGAAACCTACGGCCGTATTAGTGCCCAGGATAATTGACGCAATCCCGCGATACAGCGAGAGCGTCCCAATGGTTACCGCGATAGACGGCAGACCAAAACGAGTGACCAGCATGCCGTTGAAGGCGCCCGCCAGGGCGCCCACTATCAGGCACACAATCATTGCTGGCCAAATATTCCAACCGTGAAGAAACAGATAGCCGAGCGTGCTCGCCGAAAGTCCCAGCATTGACGCCACCGAAAGGTCGATCTCTCCCGTGATGATGATGAAGGTCATGGGCAGCGCCATCATGGCAATCTCACCAATGTCCAGGCCAGAGAAAAAGATCGTCTGGGGGGTGAAGAAATACTTGAACGTCAAAGCCCCACAGATAATGCAAGCGATGAGCACGATGACGAGTCCACTCTCCCACCGGACCAACTTTACGAGTCCTGCTCGAGGCTCGAGGTCAGTCAAAGGCTCGCTCATCCCGATGGAATTAGTGTCTGCCACGTTCACGCCCCTCCACTCGAAGGATGCGTTCCGAGCGCACGATGAGATAACGATCGAAAGCGATTGCTAAGACGAGCAAGAGTCCAGCCACCGCCTCGTCCCAGAAGGAGGAGACGCCAGCTGCGACGAGTGCTTGGTTAATCGTGTTTAAGAACAGGGCGCCGAGCGCCGCACCCAAGACTGTGCCGCTGCCCCCGAAAATTGCCACACCACCCACCACCGCAGCCGCGACGGCATCTAGTTCGTAGCCGGTGCCGGCTGTCGAACCCACTGTCGCAAATTCGGCGAGCCAGAGTGCGCCCGCGAGCCCCGCGAGTGCTCCACTGGCCACGAAGGCGCTGAAGATACGTCGCTGCACGCGAATACCTGCGAGGACCGCAGCTTCAGGGTTCGAACCAATGGCGTACATCTCACGCGCGGCGCGAAAGTTGCGCATGGCGTAGCCGACGACGGCGACGACGACGATTGCTACCCACATCATGATTGGTATGCCTATGAAATTATTAGCGCCCACGTTGATAAATCCCGGGGGAAGGCTGGTGGCATTGATTTGCACCGCGTTCACAATGACGGCGACGACGCCTCGAATGATGTACAGGAGACCGAGGGTAACGGCCAAGGATGGCACCCTGGCGTAAGCAACGATCACCCCCGTCACTACGCCACACACCGCGCCAACAACGGTGCCGAAAAGTAGGGCAACGATGACCGGCGTATGTGGGTAGTGCACGTAAAGATCACCCACGAGATATGCCGAGAGACCAAGCACCGACCCAACCGTTAGGTCGACATTTCTCGTAATGATAACCAGCGTTTCGCCAACGGCAATCAAGATGATGACGGCGGGCCCCGATAGCAAACCCTGGATACTGGACGAGCTAGCGAAGGATGTGTTCTTGATTGATGTGGCTGCGAAGACCACGATGAGCGCGAACAAAATGGCAAATTCTCGGAACCGAACGAGCTTTAGGATTAACGGTGTCTTGGGGGCAGCCGCGCCGATTGACAGCGTGGGTGCCACCTCATCAAGATTTTGGCTCACGATGTAGTCAATCTCGCGAAGCCCGTGGCAGCGCGCATAATCGCATTCTCATTGGCGTCCTCACGTGAGAACTCATCAATGAGCCGTCCCTCGCAGAGCACGAGGATTCGATCGGATATCTGGAGCACCTCGGGCATCTCCGAAGAGATCATTAACACGGCAACTCCCTGGCTCACTAACTCAGTGAGCAGTCGGTGTACTTCGGCTTTGGTCCCTATATCAATACCCCGCGTTGGTTCATCAATGATGAGTAGTCGGGGACGTCTCGCCAGCCACTTCGCGAGCACCACCTTTTGTTGGTTGCCGCCCGACAACGTCGTCACCGTGTTACTGAGGCGGCCGTACTTGAGACTCAGCCTCGTCGACCAGTCGTATGCCAATTTTCGTTCGGAGGCTTTTCGAACGAACCCGAAACGTGAAAGGCCTCGCAACGAGGCCAATGCCACGTTGCGGTCGATGGCCATTTCCATCACCAAGCCCTGCTGACGTCGGTCCTCGGGGACGAATCCGACGCCCGCGTTCATCGCCGAAATAGGTGAGGCGTTCTTTAGTTTTTTCCCGCCAACCTTTACCGATCCAGCGTCGACTCGATCGATGCCAAAGATTCCTCGTGCCACTTCCGTTCGACCCGCGCCGACGAGACCTGCGAGTGCAACGATCTCACCGGCCCGGACGTTGAATGAGACGTCTGTGAAAATTCCTTCTCTCGTTAGCCGTTCGACCTCCAGCACATTCTCACCCGTGGCGTCGCCGCCAGTCGATGTCGCCGCCACAACGTCACGTCCCACCATGGAGCGAATCACCTCATCAATATTCGTGTCAGCCGTCAGCGACGTCTTCACGAAGGCTCCGTCGCGCAAGATCGTCACTCGCTGGCAGATGTCGAACACCTCCTGGAGGCGGTGTGAGACGTACATCACTGCAGCGCCCTGGGACCTCAGTGTCTTCACCACGTCAAAAAGTCGCTCGACCTCGACTTCGGTAAGCGCTGCCGTCGGTTCGTCCATGATGATTACTTGAGCATTGAAAGAGATCGATTTAGCGATCTCTACGATTTGTTGGTCGGCTACCGACAGACCCCTTGCCACTCTCGATGCCTCGATGTTGACGCCCAGTCGCTTGAAGGCGTCGTTTGTGACTTTCATCATGTTGGACCGGTCAATCCGCCGCCCACTCCTTAGCGGCTGGCGGCCCATGAATATGTTTTCGGCAACCGTTAGATCGGGGAAAAGCGTGGGCTCTTGGTAGATCACTGAGACGCCAGCGTCGCGTGCCGCTGCAGGCGACGTCAATTGAACTCGAGCACCATCAAGATAGATTGAACCGCCGTCGGGCTGGTAGACACCGGCGAGGATCTTGACCAGCGTGGATTTCCCCGCACCGTTCTCGCCCAGTAGCGCGTGCGCTTCGCCTCGAACCAGTTCAATGGAGACATCATTTAGTGCTCGCACCGCCCCGAAGGATTTCGTCGCGTGCTCGACAACCAACAGAGGCTTGCGATCGACCGGGGGGTCTTGCGCAGCGCCCGCTGCCCCCTCGTTGACGCCTTGGCTCACTGCTTCCCCCATCAGAATAATTTCCGACTTAACTCGAACAGAAGTTAGCAGTTGAGTACTGAAGAAAAATTCGCTCAAACGAGTGAAAACCTTTTGTCAGATCGAATACTCACCAGTAAAGGGGCACACTCCTTACGCGATACGAGTACATCATTTCTCTCGAACTTTTGTGGACAACGATGTCTTTCGATACTTTCTTTTGATAAGTCAAAGAAGAACGAGTACGTGTTCTAATTGGCGAGGCAAAATTGCCACGAGTGAAGAGGAGTATTAGCGATGTCACCCGAGTCAACTTCTTTAAGAATCAACCGTCCGTCCGAAGCACAGTCATCACGCCCAACCATTGGCTTGGTCGCTGGTGGACTCGGAGCGTACTGGCCGCAATTCCCCGACTTACTTCCTCAGCTGCGCAGGTCATCCGCCTTCGTGTCACAACGCCTCACAGACTTCGATGCCAATGTGGTTGACGTCGGCTTCATTTCTGATGCCTTGGAAGCGGATGAAGCCGCCGAGAAGTTGCGCGTCGCGGGATGCGATCTCATCGTGATGTTTCTGACCACGTACATGACGGCGACAATGGTCGTGCCGATTGCGTTGCGCACTGGCGCTGACATACTCTTCATCAATCTTCAACCAAGCGAAAAGATGGATCACGCGACGTTCGATACGGGCGCGTGGCTGGCGTACTGCGGTGCTTGCCCGTTGCCGGAGATGGCCAATACGTCTGAACGATGCGGCCTCGCCTTTCGTTCGGTGTCCGGCTACCTGCACGACGAGCGTGCGTGGGCGCGCATCGAGAGTTGGGTGAAGGCCGCTTCCGTGAAGCGGGTACTGCAACACGGTCGCCACGGACTACTCGGCCACCTCTATCCGGGCATGTACGACGTGTCGACGGATTTGACGTTGATTCCGGTACATTTTGGCGGCCATGTCGAAGTCTTGGAGATCGACGATCTACGAGTTCGTGTCGCTGAGGTGAAGGACGATGAAGTTAAATTTGCTCTCGGAGAGGTGAAGGAAGCGTTCGAAATCCTTGACTCCGTCGATCCCGTTGACCTTGATTGGTCCGTGCGGGTGGCAATTGGTATGGACCGGCTGGTGGCGGACTTTCGTCTCGATTCGCTCGCTTACTACCATCGTGGCCTCGAAGGTGAGCAGCACGAGCGAGTCGCTGCGGGCATGATTCTGGGGGCCTCGCTCTTGACAGCCGCGCACGTGCCCGCGTGTGGCGAGTATGAGCTTCGCGCGTCGCTCGCCATGTTGATTCTTGACCGCTTAGGGGCGGGAGGTTCTTTCACTGAACTACAGGCGCTCAATTTCGAAGATGGAGTCGTCGAAATGGGTCACGACGGACCAGCGCACCTCGCTATCAGCGACCGCAAGCCAGTGTTGCGGGGACTAGGGGTGTTTCACGGTAAGCGAGGGTGGGGCGTCTCGGTGGAGTTTGACGTCAAACACGGTCCTGTTACGTTGCTCGGTCTTACTCAGATGCGCGACAATTCGTTCCGCTTCGTTGCCTCTGAGGGTGAAGTGGTATCGGGGCCACTGCTCCAAATTGGCAACACCACTTCACGAGTTGATTTCGGTCGCGACCCCGGAGAGTGGTGCGACGCGTGGAGCGCAACCGCTGTGGCGCACCACTGGGCTCTGGGAGTAGGACACCGCATCAAGGACTTACGCGTCGTCGCAGAACTGCTAGGCGTCGAACTCGTCATCGTGTAGCAGAGCGGTCAACCACACCAGGTTGAATCCACCAACGAAACTTCGCCGCACTTTCGTGCGGCGAAGTTTCGTCAGGTTGGGGTACTGCGGTTACAACGGGGATTGAAGGGTTGTATCTAGAAGTTGAACTGACTGACGTTTGCCTTCGTAAATACAAATGGTGGTCCGAGGATTACTGAGTTGTCGAAGGCGGGCTGACTGCCGCCAGCATCCGTTGTTCCGGCTGCAGGACCTGCAATCGTCCAACTGCCTTGTACGGTCGCCGTACCCGCGCTCACGGAGTTCGTCGGCACGATGACTTGGCCAGCGGTGTCAGTGATGATTGGCTTGGTGCCATCGAGTTCGAGTGCTGCGTACGCTGCAAGTTGACCCAACTCAATCGGGTTCCATAGTTCGAACTCAGGAACCGTACCGTCAAGCACATAGGGCTTCATTTGCGATGGCAGACCAAGTCCCGTCAAGTGCAAGTGCTTCAAAAGTGACTTGTGCGTGTTGAGGTACTGGGCCGCAACCGACACACCAACTGTGGTGGGCGAGATGATCCCTGCGAGCTTTGGGTACTTTGCGAGCAGGCCCTTCATCACCGTTAGCGAGGTAGCTGGGTCGTCATTGCCATAGACCGTGGTGACCAGCTTCAACTTCGGGTACTTCTTCAACTCAATCTTCATGTACTTGATCCACGCGTTCTGGTTCGCTGCCGTCGAGGCCGCAGACAAGATCGCGATTTGACCGGTGGCCTTTGGAATCTCCTTAGCCAAGATGGTTACTTCGGACTCACCAATGGTCTCGGTATTTGCCTGATTAATGAAGATGTGGTTGGGA
>JBEKQN010000087.1:0-9738 GCA_049519675.1 Acidimicrobiales bacterium
GCTCTACGCGCGCGTTGACCTGGTTGGCTACGAGGGCGGGTGGGCGATCATGGAACTCGAACTCGTCGAGCCGGTGCTCTTCCTCTCCTACGACGAGCACGCGCCCGTCAAGTTCGCCCAAGCAATCAAGCGCCGGGCGATCAACGCGACGATACGTCGCTGATCTGTCGGGCCGCCTCGAGCACTTCGGGCGGCACGACGGTGCCGGGGCGGTTGGACGGGTCGCTCGCGAGGAAACGGCCAATGACCGGGAACTCGGTGATTGATTCCGCGCGTAAGGTCGCGGCGACCACGGGCACAAAACTCTCCACGGCGGGATAGACCAGGTAGCGCGGCAGCCACTCCGGCTGGTACTTCGCGTTAAAGCTCCAGAGCGATTCAATGGGCAGGATGCCCGAGAGTCGCTTGAGGGTCCAACGCTCAACCCGGGTGAACGTGCCTTCTCCGCGCTCGCCGTCGAGAACCGATCGGAAGGCCGAGAAGTTGAGACTGACGCCACGTATACCCTGGTCACCGAGGTGTTTGATGGTTGAGCAGAGGGCGTAGTCAATGAGCCCGTTGGGGTGCTCGCCCGGATCGCGGCGCATGAGGTCGAGCGAGTAACCCTCGATCGCGGGCGAGGGCACAAACTGGCAGGCAGCAACCGGCTGGCCGTCGGGACCGTAGACAACGGTGAAGAGCAGGCCCTTGTCCTTGGGGTCGAACAGTCGGCCGAGCATCATGGAGAACCCCCGCTCGTTCTCGCCCCGGCGCAGCAGCGAAATCATCGAGAGCAGTCCGGGAACGCGCTGGGGATCGATCTCGGCCGGGTCGAAGAACTCCACGGTGTAGCCCTTGCGTGCGAGGCGCGAGCACGCTTGACGCAGCCCCTTCATCTTGCCGCCCTCGAGTGAGAACGACCGACAGTCGACGATCGCTTCGTCGCCCAGATAGAGGTAGTGCAGCCCGGCGGCGTGATAGATCGGCAGCCACTCCTCACCGGCGCCCATGACGCCGAGCGTCCAGCCGTGGGTCTCGGCGTAGGCGCGAAAGGCGCTGAACACCTCGGTGCGCTCACCTTTGGGACCAATCGGGTCGGGCGAGAGCAGCGCCACGCCGCCGTAGACCGCGTAGGCCACGAGCGAATCGCGATAGAAGAAGAACTGCTTGTCGTCGCGCAGGGCGAAGTAGTCGAGCGTGCCGCGTCCGTGTCGGCGCACTATCTCGCGCGCGCGCAGCTCGGCGAGGCGACGTTCGGCGCTGGTGCCCTTCTCGGAGAGCCGACGGTCAACCACCGGCCGCGTGATCAGATAGAGCGCGCTGACCAACAGCGAGATGCCGATCGTCGCGAGCGCGGGGTTGGTGAAGTCAGCCACGCCGTCGGGCAGCGAGACGTTGTACTGCGCGACCAATCGTTCAATGCAGGCCACCAGCACCACGCCGAAGGACGGCAGCTGGTGGCGCGTCGGGGAGAACTCAATGGCAATCGCGGCGGCGAAGACGGCGACGAGGGCGACGAGCACGAGGCGGGGCAGCGCCGAACGCACGCTGGTGCGGTCCGACGTGCCCTGGAAGTACTGGCGCTGGACAATAAGGATGCCCAGGAGGAACGCGGTGAGCACCGCCGCGAGCACCGACCCGCCTCGCGCCACGTGGGCGACACTGGTCAGGGCGAGGGCCGAGACAACAATGAACCACGCTCGGCGTTGGCCCCGGCGAAGCCCGCGGGCCATCATGATCATGCCAATGCCGGCGACCGCGGTCACGGCGTCGGCCGACTGCGCGACGCCCAGGGGCAGGATCGTCAGCACTCGGTGCAGCCGGCTGTGCAGCGGTATCGACGCCGACACCGTCACGTTGATGAGCCCGACCAAGAAGATGAGTCCGCTGGCCCAGCGGCGCACTTGGCGTTGGCGGTGCTGGACGCGCAGGCGGTCGGCGTTGAGCGGGAAGGGATTACCGGTGGGCCATGACCCGACCGTGGCCGTGGCCCCGGGCGGGGAGGGTTGCATGGTTGATCCGCCAATGAGATGCTCCAGGCGCGTTTCGCGCCGGCGCGGTGACTGGCCAACGACGAGGCGGACCTGGACCGTGCTGGCCGCTTCAATCTCGACGATGCCGAGCCGGTCGACTGAGGTGAAGACCGGCGGCAGACCGAGGCGCCCGCGTCGTTCGACCACCACGGTGCGCGATGGTCCCGGCGCCGCGCAGACCGCCCGGTCAAGCACGGCCAGCGCCGGACGGGGGGCGCCGCCCACGACCGCACCGACGCCGCCGTGCTCGGCAACGAGCCGTGCGTACTCCGTCGCGTCGACACTGTCAACGGTGGTGGTCGCGAGCGGCTCGCTCAGGTTTGGGGCGTCGGCCTTTCGGGCCTCACGATCGAATCGCCTGCGGACAATCAGTCCGGCAACTGCCACCACGATGGCCTCGAGCGCCGCAATCAGTAGCAGGTTCAGTACCAGGTTGCTCCAAAAGCTGCCGGTGTGCAGGGTGCGTACGTGGAAGTGATGGTGGGTGAAGTGGTCGAAGATCGTGGTCAGCGTGCTCGACAGGTCGAAGACGGCCATAGCCAGCACTGGGAACCAGACCCAGCCGCTGAGTCGGCGATAGAGCACGCGAGAGGCCACGAAGCGTGCCAGGGCCGGGGGATCTTCCAAGCGGTCGGCGTCCTTGCGGTCGGCCTCGTCGGCCCGTGACAGGTCCACGGTGCTCGTGCCCGCGACCACGCAGAGATCGCGCACGCCGTTGGCCGTCGTGACCTTGAGCGTGAGGTCGCTCGCCATCGTGATGCCCAGCGCCTCGAGTTTTGCTTGGGGGCTCAGTGCGTGACGCAGCTCGTGGTCGTCGCTGCCGGGCAGCACGATGAACTGGTGCCCCTCGTGCAGGGTGAAGGCCGTGATCGTGCGCCGCAGCGTGGGCAGGTTCTTAAAGGTGGCGTCGATGAATTTCGTGAGGTCCGACGTGGCGTCGGGGTGCAGGAAATTGCCGGCGATCACGACAACCGCGGGGTCGTCGATGTTGTCCAGCAGGTCAATCAGCTCGCGAATTGGACGGCTCGCCTCGCTCGTGGTGGGCGACAGGGAAAGGTCGCTGAGCACGTAGACGTGGTGCCCATAAGGGACGTTCAGAGTCAATCGTTCATTCGCGCCCACGGCGTCTAGTCTCGCAGACATGCCCGTGGTGAGCGCCATGGCGGCAAGAACAGCTGATGGCACCACACAAGAGCAACGACAATTGGCACTGGCGCGAGGATTCCCTGACCCCAGGCGCGGCGGTGATTTTCGACATTGACGGGGTTCTGGCTGACGCCGCGGGACGCCAGCATTACCTCGACTGGGGTGACTGGCACAGTTTCTTCGATGCCTGCGGCGATGACCCGATCATCGAGGAAATTGAGCGGTTGCTCGAATTGCTCGACCAGTCGCTTCTAATCATCCTGCTCACCGGTCGACCCCGTCGGGTCCAGCCTCACACCCTGGCCTGGCTCGAGCGCTACGGACTGCGCTGGGACCTACTCATCATGCGTGAGTACGGCGACTACTCGGGCGTCGACGGCTTTAAGCGCGGCGTGCTGCGCGACCTAGTGACCAAGGGGTTTGACATCCGTCTGGCCCTCGATGACGACCCGAAGAATCACGCGATGTACGTGAGCGAAGGCGTGCCGTGCATCTACATCCACTCGGGCTACTACCTCTAAACCTCGAGAGCGCCCAATATCTCCCTGGCGGCGTTTCGTCCCGAGCCAATGCTCGCGGGCACGCCCACACCGTCATAGGAGTTGCCGGCCAGCGCTAAGTGCATCGGCGCGCCGGCCGCTCGCGCGGCGCTGACCATCTGTTCGTGGCCCACGTAGTACTGGGGCAGTCCCGGCAGCCAACGTTGGACCAAGGTTTCGTTCGGTGCAGCAAAATCTCCCAGCAGCACGGCGAGTTCGCTCACCACGCGGGCTGCGAGGCCTTCGTCGTCATAGTCCATCCAGCGCGTGTCATCACTGCGTCCCACGTGCGCGCGCAACAGTACGTCGCCCTCGCGCGAGAGGTGCGGCCACTTTCGATCGAGCAAGGTAATCGCCGTCACCATCATCGAACCCTCGCCTGACCACTTGGTGCCCAGCGGCACCAACACCCCCGTGCCGTGTTCGGGCAGGGCCACTCGGGTCCGGTCAATGCTGAACGTGATCATGGCGGCGCCCGCCGTCGCCACGTGGCTCAACTGTTCGAGGGCTGGATCAAAGTGACCGACGAGGTGTCCCGCTTCGTGCGCCGGTGTCGCGACGATGATGGCGTTGGCCGGCGTGGTCGTCGTCTGCGTGTCAACCTCCCAGGGATAACTGCCCGAGGGCGAACGTCGCAGCGCGGTCACCGCGGTGCCCGATCGCAGCACCACGCCGCGCATTCGCAATCGACGCGCGAGTTCCGCGGGCAGTGAACCGACGCCACTGGTGAGCGTAAAGAACAGCGGGTCGGCGCTCGACGCCGCGTTGGTGGCACTACCCATCTTCTTCAGTTTCTTCATGATCGATCCTCCCTGTCGGGCCGCTTCATAGAGCGTGGGGAACACCGTCTTGGCGGAGAGCTCGTCGATGCGGCCCGCTTGAATGCCGCCGACCATTGGTTCAATGAACGTGTACGCCAATTCCGCGCCGAGCTTGGCGCGCAGTATTGCGCCGATCGAGATGTCCTCGCCGACGTTGAGTGGTCTCGGCAGCAGTTCGTCGCGCCGTGCGTGCAGACGCGCGTTGCGACTCAGTCCCGGCACGGAACGGACCATTTGTGATGACGTGGGCACGCCGAGCGCCAATCCACTCGGCAATTCGCTCAGGGCGCCCTGTAACCAGATGCTCGAGCCCGCCGCGGCGATGGGCTCGAGGCGGTCTCGCCAACCGAGTTCGTCCACCAACGCCGTGCCTTCAGGGCGCCGGGCAAGGAAGCCGTCCGCCCCGAGGTCGATCGTTCGTCCCGCGAACGAGGCGGTCGCGAGCGTGCCACCGAGATATTCGTTGGCCTCAATCAGTTCGACGCGTGGGCTCTCGTCACTGGGACCGTCCTTGGCGCCCGTGAGTTCCCACGCGGCGCACAGACCACTGATCCCACCGCCAATGATCACAACCGAACTGCGGGTCACGGGCGGGCCGCGTGCATAATCACGTTGGCGAGGATGGAAATGAATTCCGGATCATCATTCAGCGACCTCGTGCGATACAGGTGCAGTCCGATCTCGTGGGCGACACGTTGGGCGGCGATGTCGATGTCGTAGAGCACTTCTAAATGATCCGAGACGAAACCAATGGGGCACGACACGAGGTCAGTGACGCCTTCTTCTTTCTTGGCGGGTAGCACCTCGAGGATGTCGGGACCTAGCCACGTGTCGGTGGTGCGACCCGCTGACTGCCACGCCACGTCGTAGCGCGTCACGCCGGCGAGTGACGCCGCGTGACGTGCGCTCTCGCGCAACTGATCGGGGTAGGTGTCGCCCGTCTCGAGAATATTCTCGGGCAGCGAGTGGGCCGAGAATATGACTTCGGTCGTGCGGTGACGTTCGCCGGGTACGTCGTCGAGCACTTCGTGCACTCGCCCGGCGATGAGCTCTAAGAATCCCGGCGCACGCCACCACTCGTCCACGCCGATGAAGGTGACGTCCGCGCCCAAGGACTCGGCGGCGCGCGACATGTACTGGCCCGTTGACATGGCCGACGAGTGCGGCGCGAGCGCGATGCCGATCACCGTGGTGAAACCCTCATCGCGAAACTGTTGGGCCGTGTCTTCAATCAGCGGCGGTTCGTACTTTGAGCCGAAGCGGACGTCGAACTGGCCCGGAGCGAGCTCGTCGAGACGTCGCGAGAGGGCCGCCACCTGGTCGGCCGTGTTGCGCGCCAGCGGGGAGATGCCGCCAATCGCGTTGTAACGAAAGACCAGGTCAGCGAGCTGTTCTGGAGTGGGAGGGCGGCCGTGGCGAATTCGCGTGTAGTACGCCTCGACGTCCTCGGGCGTGGTGGGCGTGCCGTACGCCATGACGAGCACGCCGGTCTTCACTTGACCCCGGCCCTTCCTTCGTCGTGCACGAGTGTGACCACCGCTTCGAGCACCGTGGGATCGGTGGAGGGCAACACGCCGTGCCCGAGGTTGAATATGTGCCCCGCGTCAGTGCCCGCACGTCGAAGCACGTCGCGGGTCGCGTCGAGCGCCAACTCCACGCCACTCAAGCATCGGGCCGGATCGAGATTGCCCTGGACCGCGAGTTGTCCCACGCGTCGGCGTCCTTCGTCGAGGTCTACGTGCCAGTCAATGCCGACCACGCAACTGCCGGCGGTGGCCATCAGGTCCAGTAACTCGCCGGTGCCGACGCCAAATAATATTGTCGGCACACCCAAGTCCGCGACGCCGTCGAAGACCTTCATGGTCGCCGGCAGAGCGAAGCGCTCGTACTCGTCTCGCGTGAGCGCACCGGCCCACGAGTCGAACAGCTGCAGGGCCTGAGCGCCGTGCTGGACCTGCGCGCGCAGGAACGCGATTGTGATCGCCGTGATGCGACCGAGGAGTTGGTCGAAGAGTGCCGGGTCCGCGTGCATGAGGCTCTTGATGACGGCGAAATCTCTGGTGGGACCGCCCTCGACCAGGTAACTCGCCACGGTAAAGGGCGCCCCGGCGAAACCAATGAGCGGAGTATTCGTGCTCGCCAACTGCGCAACGACCAATTCAACCGTTCGGGTCACGTGCGAGATGTCCTCGCTCGTGAGGTCGCGGAGGCGCGCGAGATCCGCGTCTGACGTGAAGGGTTGGGCAATGACCGGGCCCCGGCCGGGCACGACGTCGACCCCGAAGCCAATGGCGTGGAAGGGCACGACGATGTCCGAAAAGAGCACCGCGGCGTCGACGCCGTAGCGATGTACGGGTTGCAGCGTCACCTCACAGGCGAGCGCTGGATCGCCAATGGCGTCAAGGATTGAGCCGGTCCCGCGCAGGGCCCGGTATTCGGGCAACGACCGGCCCGCCTGGCGCATGAACCATACCGGAACGTGCTCGACACTTTCTCCCCGACAGGCCCGAAGAAACACTGGCTCGTTCACGAAACTCCTTTAATGCCTTCCAATCTAGGGCGGATGTCATTGCCAACATTTTGTAGTTCGGTCACGGTCGCCTAGGATAGACAATCCCCTTATTGGGGACTTTTAGAGAGGTCATTGTGGCGCACGAGCGTGAGATTGCTGAGGAACAGGCGTTCCTTGATCTCTCCCTGGGGGCGCTGGACCACATGCGTGACGAAGCGCGCTCACTGCGCGATAGTGCGGCGGTGGCGAATATGCGCGGTGCCGGAGACCTGGTCGAACGCGACGTCGTCATGGCCACGGCGCTGTCTCGCTTGGACCAACTCGCGATTGGCGATCAGCCGTTGTTCTTTGGACGCATTGACTACGCGCTCAACGGTTCGGCGCACGCGGACGTGTATCACGTGGGCCGCCTCGCGGTCTCGGACGAACATCTCAATGCGCTCGTCGTCGACTGGCGCGCGCCCGTCGCCGAAGCCTTCTACCGCGCGACCGGCGTCGAGTCGCTTGGCCTGTCGCGCCGCCGTCACGTGGCCATCCGCAACAACGAGGTCACGGGCGTCGAAGACGAGTATTTCGCCGACGACAACGGAGATCTGTCGTTGCCCGAGGACGAGGTGCGATCGGCCACTGACGAGGGACTGGTGGACGGCGGTTTCGCGCTCGGTGGTCCCGGCGCGCTGTTGGCTGCCCTCGGTCGTGCGCGCACCGGTCACATGGGCGACATCATCGCCACCATCCAGGGCGAGCAGGACAAGATCATTCGCACGCCGCTCGCGGGCATCCTCTTGGTCCAGGGTGGTCCGGGAACTGGCAAGACGGCCGTGGCGCTGCACCGCGCGGCCTACCTGCTCTTTACCTACCGCAATTCGCTTGAGCGACAGGGCGTGCTCGTGGTAGGACCCAACCCGCTGTTCCTTAACTACATCGAAAACGTGCTGCCCTCGCTCGGTGAGTCGGGAGTCACCCTGTCGACGATTTCTGGACTCGTGACCAACGTGCCCGTTCGGGGTCGCGACACCGAGCCGGCCGACTTCTTGAAGGGCGACCCGCGCATGGTGACCTTCATTGCCAACGCGCTACGGACCCGACAACACCCGCTACGAGACGACGTCGAGATCCCAATTGGTCGCGCGATCGTGGTCCTCAAGGCGCAGTACACCAAGGAGATCGTCGAGCGGGCGCGCCGACGTCCCGGGAACCATAACCAGCGCCGCTCGGCCATTGGACGCGAGCTCGCCAATCGACTCGCGACCGAATACCAAGACCGCTTCGTGCACGACGGAGCGGACGACATCTCCCAGGTGGGCGAGCTCGCCGATCTCATCCGCACGTCAGCGCAGTTCCGCGAAGTGCTCCAACGCATCTGGCCGCGACTGTCGGGCCAGGAGCTGCTGTACGACCTGTTTGGTGCGCCGGCCCTCATCCGCGCGGCCGGCAAGGATCTGCTCAGTGACGAGGAGATGGCCCTGCTCCACCGCCCCCGGTCCGTCTCGTTGGAAGAGACGTTGTGGACCAAGGCCGACGCGGCGCTCATTGACGAAGCGCGCACGCTGCTCGGACCGAGGCGCCGTCCCCGCCCGGCGCCAAAGGTCGGCGAAACTGACATTCTCGATGGCGTTGACCTCGATTCCTACGCGCTCAACGTGCGCGCGGCGGCGCTGCGTGAATCGGCCCGACTCGCCCCGGCGCCAGCACTGGTGCTGGACGAAGCCGAGTTCGTCACCTACGGACATATCGTCATCGACGAAGCCCAGGACCTCTCACCCATGGAGTTGCGCGTGCTCAAGCGCCGCGATTTGACCGGATCAATGACGATCGTTGGTGACATGGGACAGGCGACCACGATCTCGTCGTCAGCGTCGTGGAACACGCTCATTGAAATTCTCCAACCTCGGCGTGCCGTCACCCGAGTGGACCTGACGGTCAGCTACCGCACGCCCGAAGAAGTGCTCGATTTTGCTGCGCCAACCCTGCGGGCGGCGGCGCCGGATTTGGAGCCGCCGCGACCCGTTCGCCGGGCGGGCTCGGTGCCCACGGTCGAAATGGTCGATCCCGAGTACTTCAACAAGACGCTCGTCGAGGCCACCCGTCGCGAATGCTCGACCGTGGCGCCCGGCCGGGTGGCCGTCATCGTCACCGGTTCTCGGGTCGAGGAAATGGTCGAGTTGCTGCGCGGCGAAGGACTAGACGCGATTGACCCGCGAGACCAGGAGTCTCGCGGACTGGGCGCCGACTTGGTGGTGCTGGCGGCCGAAGGGGCCAACGGCCTCGAGTTCGACGCCACGATCGTCGTCGAGCCGGCCCAGATTGCCAGCCGCGGTTCGGCCGACCCGAAAATCTTTACCCCGCGGGGTCTGCGGACCCTCTACGTGGCCATGACGCGCCCAACCCGGCGTTTGGCCATCGTCGCCTGCAGCGCGTTGCCACCGACTTTAGGATGACCCGGGAGCTGGCGAAACCATTTAGGGGTCGCAATTTCTACTAGAAATGTACCAGTGAGTCAGGCAATCCCCCTTAACGGCCTGGCGAAGCAAGAGAAGATTGTTCACGATCGACCACCGATGCTGGCCATCGGTGTGATGATCTGGCTCGGCAGCGAGCTGATGTTCTTCTCGGGACTCTTCGCCGCCCTCTTTACTATTCGCGCGCACCTGGCCGCGTGGCCACCGGCGGGCACGAAACTCGACACGCTCCAGGCCGGCGTCTTC
>JBEKQN010000088.1:0-9730 GCA_049519675.1 Acidimicrobiales bacterium
ATTGGTCTCGTTGACATTGCCGGCAATTCCAGGGGTGACCGTAACGGTGAATTTGGCCACACTCTCGTCACCGTAGAGAACATACGCCGGCGAAACAGAGATGGAGACAGTCGTTGTAGTCGTGTCCGGGTTCACCGTGAGGTACTGGTTAGCGGTGCCGTCTGACGTGGTGCCGGTGGAACCCTCCAGGTTGCCGTCGGTCGGATATGTGGCCGAGACCGAGTATGGAGTGCCGCTCGCGGGCAGATCGCTCGCGCCGATCGAGCAGAATCCGCTGCCACTACTCAAAGCCGCGGTGCAACTCGCCGTTCCGACATTGACGGTGACAGTTTCACCATTGGGCACGGATCCACTATTGGTGGGTGTCACAGTGACATTGAAGACGGCTACGCCTTCATTGCCGTACGTGACCGGACCATTGGCGACCGATACATAGGTGGTGGTTGGGTTCGACGTGACCACGAAGGTCTGAGTGGCGGTGCCCGTCGACCCCGAGTAACTGAAGTCGAGGTTGTTCGAAGAAGCGCTGGCCGGAACAAATACCGCTGTGACGTCGTTGTAATTACCCGGCAGTAGTTGGAAATTCGTTGGCGAGCAGGTGTAACTGCCGACATACTGACCAAGATCGGTCGTTGGAGTGCTGCAAATGAGGGTCGCGCCGTTGTAGACGTTGACGGTACCTTCAGGGTTGCCGTCACCGGACACGCCGAACACGTCGCCATTGAAGTTCTGGGTCGTCTCATTGCCATAGGCGACGCTCGTCAGACCGATAGAGACCGACGTGGAGGTCGTCTCGGGGTTCGTGCTGACCGTGAGCGTGGTCGGGGTTGAACCGTCCGATGTGGTGCCGGTCGAGTCGGCGAGGTCCGTGTCGCCGCCATACGCGGCGCTTACCGCATACGGCGTCGCGTTCGGGGCAAGCGCAGCATCGCTGATCGAGCAGGTACCGCTGCTGGCTGCTCCCAACGTGACCTGACAACTGGTCGAGCCAACAGTAACAGCAACCATTTCGCCGCTGGGTACCGGCTCTCCGAGACCCGAGGTAACGGTGACGGTGAAGACTGCAGAGCCTTCGGAGCCGTACGTGACGCTCGAGGGCGCCACCGATACCAAAGTTGTCGTCGAATCCTGGGCCACCGTGAAGTTCTGGGTGGCCGAATTAAAGGCTGAGTAGGAATAACTTGGATTAGAAGAGGAAGTCCCGGCCGGAATGTACTCGGCGACAACGTAATAGGAACCGGCGCCAAGTTGTGTCGCACTCAGCGAACACGTGAAGTTCCCGCTGCTGTCCAGCGACGCTGACGTGCACACTTGCGTGGTTGCGGGCAAGCTCGAACCAACAGATATGGCCACGGTTCCCAGGGGGTAGCCGTCACCTGAGATACCGGCCACGTTGCCGCTGAATGCTTCGGTCGTTTCGCCGCCGTAGGTGGTCGAAGTGACGGGATTCAAAGTTACCGTTGGCGCCACTGGCTGGGCGGAGACGCTGAACGTCTGGGCCGGCGTTGAGGTCGAAGTGCCGTAGCTGTAAGTCGTGTTAGTCGACGATTGGCTGGCCGGGTTGTATATGGCGAAGACGTTTGTGTAAGGCCCAACAGGTAGTTCGCTGGCGGAAAGCGAGCAACTGTATGCCGACTCACCCAGGGTGTCATTAGCCAGGGTTGCCGTGCAAATATTGGCTTCACCATCACTGTAAATCGTGACGGTCCCTTGCGGGTAACCGTCGCCGGATCCGCCGATCACGTCGCCACTGAAAGTCTCCGTGGTCTCTGTGGGACCGGCAGTCACGGTGGTACTCGAAATATTGAGCGAAGTCGATGTGCCCACGGACAGCGGGTCAACGCTAAAAGGCGTTGAATTAACAATTACTGTTCCATCGGCGGCGTGCAGCACGTAACTTCCCGCCTGATCAAGCACCAGGTTGGTGAACGTCGCGATACCCGACACACTGGTCGTTGCGCTGAGCGTGCTCGAGGAGTCAAATCCTCCACCGGGACCGCTAAAAATGCTGATGGTGACGGTATCGCCTGCAACGGGGTCCCCAACGCCATCAAGTACCGTCACACTGGCGCTCGTCGCCGTCGTAGCGTTAGTTTCGGAAGGCTCTGTGCTGAACGTCGCCGTAGCGGCGGGGCCAGAAGTGACCGTAAAGCTGCCAGCCGGCGAAGATGACGAAGACGAATAGGAGAAATTAGGGTTGCTCGACGATGAAACGGCAGGGTTATACGTCGCGACAACATCGTTGTAAGAACCCACCGGGAGCTCATTAATAGTGAGCGCGCACGAATAAAGTGCTGCATATTGACCAATAGGGGTAAGAGAAGCAGTGCAGAGAACGGTTGCGCCGTTTGTGACGGTCACCGTGCCTTGAGGGTTACCGTCACCAGACTGACCGATTATCCCTCCGCCACCATCGCTGAAACTTTCGCCCGTCTCCGAGGTACCATCCACGGTTGTCGGGCTAGCAACGGAAAGATTAGTTGTGGTCGATTCCACATTTGCCGTCCAATTGGCGTAGAGCGTTGTATTGGCATAGACCGTTGCCGAAGCACCGTCGGTGTAGGTCACGGTCCCGCCCGCGGACGTCGCCCAACCCGCAAACGTGTAGCCCGTATCAGTAAATCCGTTGAAAATTAGGGCTTTTGCCGTCCCGCTGGTGAACGTTTCCGGACCGGTTGATCCAGATCCGCCCGCAGGATATGGGAAATTGCCATTAAAGGTCACCGTATCGGCATTGGCCACAGCGCTCCATTGAGCGTAAAGGGTCACATTCCCGTAGAAAGTCTGCGAAGTGCTGTTGTTATAGGACGTGCCGGTACCGTTGGCGAGCGTGTTCCATTTCGAGAAGGTGTAGCCAGTATCGGCGAAGGCGTTCGCCGAAAGTGTTTTTGCCGTACCACTGGTGTAACTCTCATTGGCCATGGTTCCACTGCCACCCGCGACATATGGGAAATTCGAGTTGAAAGTGACGACGTCCGTGGCGGCGGTCCACTTTGCGTAAAGCGTGGTGTTCGCCGCGAATGTGGTCGACTCGCCGTCGGTGTATGTCGCGGTCCCGTTCGCGGACGTGGCCCAACCAGCAAAGGTGTAGCCAGTATCGGCGAATCCGTTAAAAGTCAGGGCCTGAGAGACGCCAAAGGTATAAGTCTCGTTGGACATCGTACCGGATCCGCCAGTTACATAGATGTAATTAGGGTTGAACGTAACGGTATAGGTGTTAAGGGTCCATTGAGCGTAAAGGGTGAAACTGGTGTAGATGATAATCGATTGACCCGCGGTGTAGACCACGGGGCCGCCCGGGCTTGTGCCCCAACCGGCGAAGGTGTAATTAGTTTTGGAGTAACCATTGGTCTTAATCGCTTGGGCCGTACCGCTGGTGAACGTCTGGTTGGTCATGGATCCACTGGTACTGCCGTTGCCACTGAAGGTAATCGTGTCCGTACCGGCGGTCCATTGAGCGTAAAGGGTCACATTCCCGTAGAAAGTCTGCGAAGTGCTGTTGTTATAGGACGTGCCGGTACCGTTGGCGAGCGTGTTCCATTTCGAGAAGGTGTAGCCAGTATCGGCGAAGACGTTCGCCGTAAGATTCTGCGCCACGCCACTGGTGTAGCTCTGAGGGTTCATCGTCCCTGATCCGCCGGGTGCATTGGGGAAGTTGGTACTGAAAGTGATGGTGTCGCCATTGGGAATCGCGGCCCACACCGCGTAGAGCGTCGTATTTGCAGAGATAACGGTCGATTGAGCGTCGGTGTAAACCACGGAGCCGCCCGCGGACGTGGCCCAACCCATGAAGGTGTAGCTGGGGTCCGCGTAGGCATTCGTTGCGAGGTTCTGGGCGACACCAAAGGTGTACGTTTCATTCGTCATTGTGCCGCTACCTGATGAGCCCGTTGGGAAGTTGGAATTGAAGATGACCGTGTATGTGGTGACTGTCCACATGGCGTAGAGGTTTAGGTTGGCGTAGATCGTGATCGATTGGCCCGGGATGTAGCCCAGACCCGAACCGTCCGGTGCCGTGTTCCAGCCCGTAAAGGTGTAACCCGTGTCCGCAAAAGCGTTCGTAGTCAGGGATTTTGCTGTGCCGCTGGTGTAGCTTTCCGGGGTCATAGTGCCCGTACCGCCGGCATCAGGGAAGTTGGCGTTAAACGTGACCGTGTTGGTACCTGGGGTCCACTTGGCGTAGAGGGTTGTATTGGTGTAGACCGTGGCAGAAGCACCGTCGGTGTATGTCGCGGTCCCGCCCGCGGTCGTGGCCCAACCAGCAAAGGTGTAGCCCGTGTCGGCAAATCCGTTAAGAGTCAGGGCCTGAGCGGTACCACTGGTGAAGGTTTCCGACGGCGTCGCGCCTGATCCGCCGGTTACGTAGGGGTAATTGGGAGTGAAAGTAACGGTATCGGCATTAGACACAGCTGTCCACTGGGCGTAAAGGGTCGTAGTGGCTGAAATCGTGATGGATTGACCGTCGCTGTAGACCACGGAGCCGCCCGCGGACGTGGCCCAACCCGCAAAGGTGTAGCCAGTGTCGGCGAAAGTGTCAGTAGTGAGGGCATTCGATACCCCATACGAGTACGTTTCGTTGGCCATCACGCCGGATCCGCCGGCTGGATAAGGATAATTAGCGTTGAAGGTGACGATATAAGTGTCAAGAGTCCACTGGGCGTAGAGAGTCAAGTTGGTGAAAATCGTAATCACCTGGCCGTTGGAGTAAAGCACGGAGCCGCCCGCGGACGTGGCCCAACCCGCAAAGGTGTAGCCAGTGTCGGCGAAAGCATTCGTGGTAAGGGCTTGGGCGGCCCCACTGGTGTAACTCTGCGGGCTCATCGCACCGCTGCCACCAGTCACATATGGGAAATTGGAGCTAAACGTGACGGTATCGGCGTTTGGAACTGCCGTCCACTGAGCGTAAATGGTCAAACTCGAGGTAATCGTGACCGATTGACCATCGGTGTAGCTAGTACCACCACCAAGGGCTACAGTATTCCAGCCCGAAAAGGTGTAACCGGAATCGGCAAACGTATCGGTCGTGAGGTTCTTAGCAACACCACTGGTGAAACCCTCGTTGCTCATTGATCCTGATCCGCCAGTAATATATGGGAAATTCGAGTTAAAAGTGACTGAAAGGGACCACTGAGCGTAAAGGGTTATTGGTGCTGAAATCGTGACTGTCGAGGCGTCGGCATAACTGGTGCCAGTGCCATTGGCAAAGGTGTTCCAGCCAAGGAACGTGCTGGAGCCGTCGGTGAGGGTGTTGAGAGTCAGAGCTTGGGGAACGCCCGCGGTGAACGATTCGTTGGCCATCGCACCTGATCCACCATTGTTGTTGAACGTGACTGCAGAAACGGCTGCCCACTGGGCGAAAAGGCTGAGGTTGGCTGGCACGGTAATAGTCTCACCAGGTGAAAAACTCGTGCCCGTTCCACCGGAGGCAGTGTTCCATCCGGTGAAGACAAAACCCGATCGGGTGTAGGTGTTGGTCGACAGGGCCTTAGATTGACCCGACGTATAGGTCTCATTAGACATCGTCGTTCCAGATCCACCATTTGCGGCAAATGTGACGGTTGTAGTAGACCCCGAGCCCCATTGAGCGTTAAGAGTCAGGTTCGCGGAAAGCGTAATGACGGCTCCGTTCGCGTAAGCAGTACCAGATCCATTGGTGGCCGTGTTCCACCCAGTGAAGGTCGTACTACCACCAAACTTCGTGAAGCCATTCAGGTCCAAGGCTTGGGGTACCCCGGCTGTAAAGGTTTGGGGACCCGTCGAACCAAAGCTGCTTCCATTCCCGTTAAATGTGACCGTGAACGTTGCCGCCCACTGGGCGTAAAGAGTCGTGCTCGCGGCCAGAGTGATTATCGCTCCTGGTCCATAGGCGGTACCTAAGCCGTTAGCAGCTGTGTTCCAGCCTGTGAAAACGTGGCCGCTGAAAGCGAAAGCGTTCCCCGTAATTGCTTGTGATGTTCCGGTTGTGAAGTACTCATTGTTCATGGTCCCTGTGCCACTGTTGGCGTTAAAGGCAACTATTTCAGTGGTAGGGCTTAGGGTCCACTGGGCGTAGAGGTTGGTGCTGGCTGAAATAGTGATTATTTGACCGTTGGAGTACGCGGTACCGCCGCCGCCAGCCAAAGTGTTCCAGCCCGCAAAGATGTAGCCAGTGTCGGCGAAAGCGTTGGTCGTAAGGGCCTGCGCTACGCCTGACGTAAATGCCTCGTTAGACATGGTGCCGGTAGCACCCGCCGGGTTGGGGTCGTTCGCGTTAAAGGTAACCGTGTCGCCTGCCGTAACAGTGAGTGTCGGCTTGTTGGTCGCGGCAAGAGTGCCTTCGTTGGTATTTGACTGACAATTGGCAAGGCTCGAGAACAGGCTGGCGGTGAAGGTCAGGGTGTAGGTAGTGGCCGGTGTTCCTGAGATTGTCGTGATCTCAGCGTTACTGAAGGTGGAAACGTAGTTGTTGGAGGTGCCGGTCTCCGCGACGCAGCCTAAATTCCCGTCACCAGTGTCAGAAATGTCCACGTCGGCAGTGGCGGGACTCACTGAAACGTCAACACTCATGTAACGGCCAGTCGTCGAACCATTGTCGTCAACACTGAAAGTACCGATGGAGGAGTTATTTCCTGCCACAACAGAGGTGGGTGTGAGAGCTCCAACGTTCCAACCTTGCAGGGCAGCCGAAGCCACCCCGATGTCGATGAGCGGTGCGGCCATCGTCGCGACCATCAGAGTCGGCAGCAAGATCTTTATGAAACGCTTCATTACAGTTCACCAGTCACTAGGCAGCTTGAGGCCGCGAGAAAATTAATAAAAGAGATGTCGTTGGTTACCGACGACTGAACCGGGATCTGGGGAGAGATCCCTGAGGCGTCGTCATCGTGGTGAAGAACGCTCGGCGCGACGGCGCTACTGGCGTTGGTTGGGGAGGTTGGGTCTTGTGTCAGGAGGGCCTCGATGAGTGACCAGCCATCAGGAACTTCGTTCAGGGGGATCGTCACGAGAGTGGGCTGTGAAGACTCAGCGAAGAGTTCCTTGAACTGAGCGGGAATGAGCGCGAGGAGGAAATTGCTCGGCGCAGTTTCGGCAGGCGAAACTGAATCAGCGGCAATCAAATGAGCCTCCGCCCGTACTGTCTTCGTCGACGAAACGTCGTCGTATTGTGTCGCAAAGGTACTGTCCATTACTGCTTCCCCTATCAGCCCTTGCGACGTGATTTTTAGTTCAGTTGAAACTCATTGTCAAGCCTGTGTGATGCCATTGAGAATGGGTTGTCTCAGGAAGAGGTCGAGGGTTCGTACGAACTCAAACCATTTCCTTTAAAAGACTGTGGATTGAAATAACGCAATGCCAAACGAGGGGGGTATCACAACGAGTTGACAACAAAAATGTAGGGTAGGCAATCTGCCTTTGAACAAGCGCAAACTGGCTGTTTTGGACCTACCTACGAGCGAATTGATGCACCTTCACGGCAATGCTGTTTTCATTGCGTAAACGCTTAGAACAACTGAAAAATCGTGTTGGCGCACGACAACTACAGCGAATTTACAAAACTTCAAGTTGTAAACGCCAGATCGTTGCAAAAGGAACTACGAAACGTTGAGTGTTTTGGCGAGGCGTGCAATTCGAAAAGATCCGTAGTTCTTTGAATAATCGGGATGCTTGCTGGACACCGGGAGAATGAATTTTGGGCCGTTGATACTTGTAAACCTTCATGAAACCAGATGGCAAGTGCGAGCAGCATTCTCGGTCGCGAGCCACGGCAACCGGCGAGAGAAATAGACCGCATATTTGGATGCGCTGAATTCGGGCGCCGCGAACTGCCGGCCCGCTTTGCGGCGCCAAAATTCGCCATCGACGCGGGCTCTACACTTCGAATAACTACCGTGTGTACACCCGAAACAGGAAGCACGAGACGCGCACGAGGAGAGGAATTTGACGGTGAATCACGCCAGCATCAGCCGTTGCACTCGCGCGCTTTGCGTCGCGTTCGTGCTGGCTGGCGTCACGCTACCCATTGCTACGATTAGCGTTGCGGTTGGCGCGAGCACGATTACTTCGTGTCACAGTTCACAAGTTCGAGAGACGGCAACGACCAGCGCCAAGAGTTACTCTGAAGGTACGCTGGTGAAACTGAGCGTAGCGATTCGCAACGAGTCAACGAGGACCTGCAGTGTCGCCATTGGTCCGACGTCTCCCTCGTTTTCAATACTCAATTCCCGGGGCACCGTCGTGTGGAACAACTGTTACGCCGGTGACCATCCGGGAGCGTGCGCGATGTTCTTGATGCTGCACGTGCTCAAGCCAAAAGCGTCGTACGTGATTGCGCGAACATGGAATCAACGAGACGGTCTGCAGTCGAAATTCGTCGCCCGGGGCACGTACGAAGTGACGTCAAGCTCGTCGGACGTGATCGGATTCAGTCGCGCGAAATTCACGTTGACGCCGTAGAAGAAGTCGAATGGTCGTGCGCTTCACTGCACGCACGGGCCGGTTCCGACGACAGAACTAGGGTTGGTCGCGTGTTGATAATCCTTGCTCAGCGTTGTCGACGTTTTGATAATTCTCCCCTTGGGCGGAACAAAAACGGGTCGTAGAATTTTGGTACGCAACCGTTCAAAAAGGAGTTGCTATGAGGCACACTTTTCGAGCGGCCATCACATGTAGCGCAGCACTTGTCATCACCCTCGCCATGACCGGCGTCGTCGCTTCAGCATCGACATCACGACTCTCTAGCGAGCTCATCACCCCGTCGCAGTTTGCCAAGGGATGGCACATTTACACTCTGTCGTCGGGCAGCGTCAATGACGGTTGTCTTTCCAATGTCGTGGGACTCTCCAACGTCTTGGGCGTCAAGGGCGTGAAGCAGACCGCCAGCGCCAGGGTGTTCATTGAGGACCATCAAAGTGTTCCGGTGGTGTCGGAATTGCTGGCCACGTACGCCAATGTTTCCAGCGCCTACGCCTCGATTGTGAAGTCGCTCGCCGCGTGCAAGAAGATAAACGCCAAGATTTTTGGGGTCGCCGTGAAGGGTTCAATGAGGGAAACAAACCTCCCCCACTTCGGCAATGCCAGCCAAGCCTTTGTCGCCAGCACCCAGGTCATGGGCACGACCTTTAATGAAGATCTGGTCATCGTGCGCAAGGGCGAAGTGGTCGTGGGTCTCATCGAAGGCGGACTACCACGGGTGAATGCGCACCAGTTTGAAGGCATCGTCTCGAAGGCGCTGGCTCGAGTTCCCTAGTCAGGTCGCACGCAGCTTGCGAGTGGTCTACTCAGGTTGAGCAGTCCCGCCGGCCGTCATCCGCATCGCTCTTTCGAGGAACCGTTACAGATTTACAAGTTTTTCCGAGTTTTCGGCGATTCTCATCGTCCGAATATCAAGCGTTGTGTTCCGCGTCACTCAGTCACGCAGAGGCGCACAAATAGAGAATTTTTCACTTTTCATTGGCGACACAGCGTCATTTACACGCGGTGATACTCCGATCACACCTAATCGGCCGCGAATATGAACTTCAGAATGGTTTTTGGTGTGCGACCTTCCAATTCCCCGATTGCTCCTTCACGTCCGCAGATTCCGTACAACAACGCATAATCAAGCCCTGTATATGTGGCGAAATCAAAACGACGCGATGACATATATATAGGGGCCGAATTCACCTTCGACGAATTCGAGGACGTGCACTGAGTTTCGTACGCACCTCACATGCGTATCCATCGCCTCTTGAGCGCGCGGCGGAGCCAATTC
>JBEKQN010000089.1:0-9729 GCA_049519675.1 Acidimicrobiales bacterium
TGCGCTCGGGCGTGACGTGGTGACCCGCGAAGGCGAAGAGGCCGCGCGGCTCATGATTGATCAAGAACTCGACCGCGCCTTCGGCATGGTGCCGGCGTTCGCGACGCTCGATAGTGAGGTGCGACTCGTGGGTCTGGCGGGGACGATCGCGACGCTGGCCCAACTCGACGCCGGGCTCGCCGTCTATGACCGCGACGCCGTACATCACCGACGGCTCAGTCGCGAGACCGTGGTTGAATGGCGCGATCGCTTAGGTAAAGAGACGCCGGCGGTGCGCCTCACGCATCCGGGCATGGTCGTTGGTCGCGAAGACGTCCTCGTGGCCGGGCTCTTCGTCCTCGATGCCGTGATGGAACGCTTCGGGGTCAGTGAACTATTGAGCAGCGAGAACGACATTCTCGACGGCATCACGGCGTCGTTGCTGCACGGTTAAGGTGCGTGGGTCGCCGTGACATGTCACGATGTAGTTGAGGAGTAGTTCGTGGTGACCACTAGAAGTTCCATTTATTCGCCCATCACGCTGCACGGCCGGCGCGTGATACTGCGCACCATGAATGAGCTCGACTACGAGGGTTGGCGCGAGGTCCGGGTTCGTTGTCACGATTGGTTGGTGAAGTGGGAACCGCGTTCGGCGCACGCGTCGTCACTGGCCGAGGACCAGCGAAGTTTTGTCAGCCGTTGCGCCGTTCGGGAGCGCGAGCGCCAGATGGGAACGGCGTTCGGCTTCGGGATCTTTTTCGGTGGACGCTTTGTCGGAGAGATCACGTTGTCCTCGATTCAGCGGGGTCCATTGCAGTCGGCGTTCATTGGCTACTGGATAGATGAAGCGGTCGCGGGCCAGGGTCTCATGCCCGAAGCGGTCGTCACGATCCTTCAGTACTCCTTCGAATCCCTGCGCCTACACCGCGTGGAGGTCAACATCATCCCGCGCAACGGAGCCTCGCGACGAGTGGTCGAGAAACTGGGTCTTCGAAGCGAGGGCGTCGCCGAGCGATACCTCGAGATCGACGGCGCCTGGGAGGACCACGCGCGCTACGCCATTACCGCCGAAGAGTGGGGCGACCGCGCGCCGGAATTGATAGCCAACTGGATATTGCCGCGACCGAGTTAGACGGCGTCGTAGGTTCGATCGCGCAACTCATTCAGATACGCCGTGCGCAGGGTCCCACCCAGCGCCTCGGCAATGCCCAAACCGGCCAACGATCCGTCACGCGGCAGGACCAACAGCGCGTTCTCTTCTCCGCGCGCCAGACACAGACCGTGCACGCGTGTTTGGCGCGCGGCGAGTGCGATGTCGCCAATGAGGGCGTCGCGTGGTAGTTCCACGACGGGATTGGCGTAGCGCGTGCGCGGCAACGCGCGAAGGTCGCGCACCATCGCGATGGTGTCGCGGCCGATTCGCACTGACGAGCCTGACACGTCGTCCCACGTCACTTTGACCGGCGTGATCGTGAGGGCGAGCTGGTTGGCGAGATACAACATCTCCGCGTCAAAGGTAAAACCGTCGATCATGCCGAGCAGTCCCAACATGCGTGCCGGTCCTCGCTGGAAGCCCTTGCAGCCACACTGGGTGTCGCGTAGCGTCGTGCCGCTGTAATGGCGCGCGAGGCGGCTGAACACCTTGCCGGCCCACGTGCGAATCGGTGAGTCGTAGTCAATGTGCCCGCGATCCACGCGCGATCCGGGTGCCAGCTCGGCGTTGTCCAGTGCGGCCAGGATCTCAACAAAGTGGCGCGGGTTAATAGACATGTCGGCGTCGGCGGCGATGAGTTTCTCGCCGTGCGCGACGGCAATGCCCACACGAACCGCCGCGCCCTTGCCGAGATTGACGGGCTGGTGAATGAACTGCGTATGGGGCAGCGCCCCGTACAAATCGTTCGCCGCATGCATGGTGTCGTCGGATGAACCGTCGTCGACCACAATGACCTCGGTGTCATCGGGGTTCAGCTCTTCAAGGATCGGGTGCAAACGCTCGTAGCCAGAAGCCAGACGTGACGCCTCGTTATAGGCGGGAATGATGATGGACGTTCGGATTTTCAAATCGTAATTCAAGGCCGGGTGGCACCAACCAACCCGAACGTGAAGAGCGGTTCGTAACTGACGAGGGTGCCGGTGTGCGCGGCCGCGATGACGGTCGACGTGCCGTAAGGCCCGCTACCGACGTACATCACGACGTGGTCCACTTCGTGGTCGTCGTCGAGGTTGAAGTAGAAGAGCAGGTCGCCCGGCTGGAGCTGGGAGAGCAGGACTCGCTTCATGGCGGGATACTGGGTCTCGGTGGTCCTCGGAATCGCTATGCCCGCCTTGCCCCAGGCCCACTGCACCAGTCCCGAGCAGTCAAAGCCGACCCCGGGCGTCTCGCCGCCCCAGACGTAGGGCACGCCAAGTTCTTTCTCCGCCCACTGCACCGCGAGATTGCCCTGGGCGGTGCCCGCGATCTCGGTGATGATGGGCGGCGCGGCCGCGGCAATCGCCGAGAGCACTTGGTTGGCGGCGGGCGTGCCACCGACGGCCGACGCGGCGGCGACGGCTTCTTCCTCGCCCGCGATATTGCGTTCTCGTGCGGCTTGCGCGCCGGCCAGGATCTCGTAGGCAATGATCTTGGCCCTGAGCTCTTTGGTGACCTTGGTCAGCGTTGCCTGCGTGGCGTCTTCATTGCGCACGTTCTCGTTGAGCAGCGCGGCGATGTGTTGGGTTTGCGTCCGCGACCTCTGACGCTGGAGGGTGGCTTGGGCCAACGTGTGGTCGAGCGACTTCTTGGCCGCCTCGTAGGCGTCCTTGGCCGCGGTCAGGTTGCCGATGACCTGATCTTCGTAGACCTTGCGCGCGTCGCTGCGCGCGACGTTTTGGTCGAACAGCGCGATGATCTGAGAGGCGGCGGCGCCAAAGACGTACGCGTTGACGACCGCCTTGACGAGTTCGCGTGCCGTCACCTTGATCGCGGTCCGCTTCGTGGCTTCCTGGCTGTTGAGTTTCACTATGTCGGCGTTGATGTTGGCCAGGTTCACCTTGGCGGCGTCGTACTCGTTGGCCGTGCGCTCGCTCGTCTGCTCTTGCGTGGAGAGGGTCGCCGACAATTGAGCGATTTCGGCCTTGGTCGCCGCGATCGAGCTGGCCCCGGCGACGGAGGGCACGAGCAGACCGGCCAGCACCAGCACACTTATTAAAAGCAGGGGAGTTGATTGAGTCGTGCCCCGACGACGCACGCGAATCATAAAACCAGCCTAGTTAGTGAACCTAAGAAAATTGGCCCATAGCGAGTCGCATCAATGCGTTACGGTTACATCGCGACATTTCACGCGGGGGCGTAGCCCAATTGGCAGAGGCAAGGCGCTTAAACCGCCTCCAGTGAGGGTTCGAGTCCCTCCGCCCCTACGCGCGGTGTCGTTTTTGTTGGCGCTTCAGCATTTCTGCACAAAGGCCTTCGTTCATTACCGTTTGGTGTCGAACGGCGATTCTTTAGTAGCGTGGCACGCGTGGCTAAGAGTGCAACGGGAAAAATGGTTAGTAGGGTCGGGGCGACCGGAGGCGGCAAGGCCTACAAAAAGTCCCGTCCCGGCAACTATTACGGAGTGCTCGTTGTCATCGTCGTTCTCGGCCTTTTATCAGCCGTTTTAGCTCGCTACGACTACCAACATCCAGGTAAAGCGAAGCACGCGATCGCGCCCGCGATTGGCACCACGTGGTACGCCGGACTTTCAATTCAGGCCTGTGGCGTCACTTTGCCCAACCTGGCGCCGGACCCGACGTCGGCCGGTGGCTTCGTTATCCAGGCCGACAACGTGATCCGGATTAGTCCTACGACCGCCGCGGACGCCGGCGCCAACGCCACGCTTTCGCAGTTCTCGGACGAGTTCCCGGGTCTCATCTCGAGTTCTAGTGAACTCGCCGTGCCCTTGGCGAGCGGCCAGGCGAACCCGAAGACCACGTACAAAAATGGCCAAGACTGTCCCTCGACGTCGAAATACCCGGGGCAACCCGGCAAGGTGGTCTACGCCTACTGGTCGTCGATCTCCCAGAAGAAACCAGTCATCACCACTGACTCCACGTCGATCAAGTTCAAGGAGTACATGCGCGTCACCATGGCCTTCGAGCCAACCGGTGTAACGCCCAGCGCGCCCAGTACGACGACGGTCGACGCAATGGTGAAGGCCGGCTCGGCCGTCACGACCACCACGACGGCCGCCCCGGTGACGACCACGACCGTGGCTGGCGCAACGACAACCACGACCACGGCTCCCACCACGACGACGACTAAGGGCTGAGCTTGAAGTCGATCATTCTGGTCGGCGGAGAGGGCACGCGCTTACGGCCCCTGACGTATCAGACGCCCAAGCAGATGCTGCCACTGGTGGGCGTGCCGATGATTGAGTGCGTCTTCGAAGAACTCGCCAGCCACGGGGTTACCGACGCCGTGCTGTCCTTGGGCTACCTGCCCGACCGATTCATCGAGGCCTATCCCGACAGCGTCATCGCTGGCGTGAACGTTACCTACGCCGTCGAATCCGAACCGCTCGACACCGCCGGCGCGATTCGTTTTGCGGCCGAGCAGGCCGGACTCGACGAGACCTTCCTCGTGGTCAATGGTGACGTGCTGACCAATCTCGACGTCACGAAGTTCCTAGCGTTCCACCGCACCCAGGGCGGCGAGGCGACGATTGCGCTGCACCAGGTGGAGGACCCCTCGCGGTTCGGCGTCGTGCCGACGACGCCCCAGGGCCGGGTCATTGCCTTCGTCGAAAAGCCGCCGCGTGACGAGGCGCCGACCAACCTCATCAATGCCGGCACGTACATTTTCGAGCCCAGCGTGCTCGATCGCATCGCCCCCACCGGGCGAGTCAGCATCGAGCGCGATACCTTCCCCGCCCTCGCCGCCGCCGGCGTGCTCTACGCCATGCCTGACAATGCCTACTGGCTCGACACAGGACTGCCCCAGACGTACCTGCAGGCCAACTTTGACATTTTGAACGGCCGCGACGTCCGCCATTCCGTGGCCAAGATCGTGAACGGCTCGTGGTGCCACCGATCCAGCAGGGTAGAAAAGAGCGCGACCCTGGTCAACGCCGTCGTCGACCGTGACTGCTACGTGGGCGCCAACGTGCTCTTGGACAGCGTCGTCCTGTTACCGGGCGCGGTCATTGAAGAAGGCTGCGAGGTGCGCTCGTCGATCATTGGCCCCGAGGCCGTCATCGGCAGTTTCTCCCGTCTCGGCGCGACCTGCGTGGTTGGCGCCAAGGAGCACGTGGCGTCGGAATCGGTGCTGTCGGGTGAAGTGCGCCTCGGCGGCGTCTAGTCAGCGAAACAGATCGTCGTTCGCGGAGCGCACGACGTGCTCGGCGACGGAGCCCTCACCGAAATACGACTCGTCGAGTCCTCGCAGTAGGGCGAACGGCGTTCCCTGGGCCTTGCCGAGCACCAGATTGGCCGCGCCCGCAATCTCGTCGACAATCGCGACTTCGGTCGCTTCGAGCAGTCGGCCGTTGGCGTCCGTGGTGCCGCGCAGATCAAGTATTGGACGCAACCCGGCCGAACCGAGCGCGACGTCGGTCACGCCATTGCGCCACACGCGCCCGAAGGTGTCGGTGACCACGACGGCCACGTCGAGCGCGCACCGCCGCGAAATTTCCCCACGAAACCTCCGCGCCGAGCGGTCGGGATCCTTGGGTAGTAGCACGGCCGTGCCGTTGGCAGTGTTGGAGAGATCGACACCGGCGTTGGCGTTGATGAAACCGTGACGGGTCTGGGTGATGCGCAGCGGCCCGCGTCGTCGCAGCACTCGTGTCGCTTCTTGTTCGATGAGCGCGACCTTGTGTTCCTCGGTGCCGTCAAAGGCCACGACTTGGCCCTCCGACTTTGAGACCACCTTGCTCGTCACGACGACGAGATCGTGATGTTCGAGCGCCTCACCTTGGGCTACCAACGCGTCGAGAAAGAGGGCGACGAGATCGTCGCCCTCGCGTACGAGGCCAACCCCACGGATCGGTATGACGCGCAGTTCCATCATGCGAGCACCACGTGGGCGAGTCGCAACGCGTCCTCGGGCTCGGCCATGATCGTCGTGGTCACCTCGACCTTGACGCCGCGCGCACTGATGACGTCGCGCAAGTGCGCGTCGGCCTGATCGATGACGAATGTACCGATGAGGCCCTCGTAGTAGTCAGCGACGCCGACACACGAGACGTCGTGGCCTAGTTCGCCGAGCAATCTATCGGCCGGGCCCTTCACGGCGGCACCATTGATGATCGGACTGACCGCCACCACGTCGTCGCGTCGGCGCGTCAACATCTCGCGCACTCCTGGGATCTGGAGAATCGGGTCGATCGAGATGAGTGGGTTTGACGGTGCGATCACGATGCGCGAGCACTCATTTAATGTTTCGAGCACGTCCGGCGCCGCACGCGCCGTGTCGGCGCCCACCACCTCGATGGCGCTGACGACCACGTCGTGGTGGTGCTCGACGAAGTACTGCTGGAAGCTGAGGCGGCCCAGGGGTGTGTCGAATTCGGTTGACACCGCGTCGTTGGTCACGGGCAGCAGCCGGACCTTCACGCCCCAGCGTTGGCAGAGTTCGCGTGTCACGTCGCTCTTTGTTGCCCCCTCACTGATTCGTTGGCTGCGGTAGAGGTGGGTCGCGAGGTCGCGGTCGCCCAGGCGGAACCACGCGGCGCCGCCCAGCTCGGACAGTTCATCCATCACGCGCCATGATTCGCCGCGCAGACCCCATCCCGCTTCTTCGTTGTTGAGCCCCGCCAGCGTGTAGCCAATCGTGTCGAGGTCCGGGCAGATAGTCAGGCCATGCAGGACCAAGTCGTCGCCGACGTTGACGATCGCGGTGATCTCGGTGGGGTCGAGCACACGACTGAGGGCGCTCAAGAGTCGCGCGGCACCAACGCCGCCGCTGAGAACAGTTATCACGACTGAGACCTTAGGGGCCATCGATATCATCAAGTGTTGTGAGCAATAGCCAACTGGTCAACGGCTGGCCCGGCGCTCCCGGCGTAGTTCTTTTTCGTGTGCGCGACGCAAATGTGGAGCGAATCGACGAAACGGGCGACCTGGACGACGTTCGTTCGTGGGCGTCGGTGTCAAAGATGGCCGTGGCGCTGGCCTTTGGCGTCGACGTCGATCGGGGACTGCACGCGTTCAGCGAGGTCTTTGGCCCCCACGGCGCGACACTCGCGAATCTGCTTTCGCACAGCAGCGGGTTGGGTTTAGAAGAGGGCGACCGTGAGGTGCCCATCGCCACCAAGCGCGTCTATTCAAATGCCGGCATCGATCACGCGGTGCGCGTCGCGGTTGGCGACCGGGACCCCGCGCAGTGGCTCGAAGAGCGGATCTTTAGCCCGTTGGGTATGGACACAACGCAGTTGCGGGGCCGCCCGTGCGCCGACGTCTACGGATCGACCGAAGACCTCGTGACGCTGGGCGTGGCGTGGCTACGGGCCGACGGTGTGAGCGCGGCCACGCGAGACCAGCAGATCACGCCGTACTTACCCGAGTTGAGTGGGATCGTGCCGGGCTTCGGCCGCTTCAGTCCCTGCGCGTGGGGTTTGGGTCCCGAACTGCGTGGGACCAAGCAACATTGGATGGGCGATTGGCCCGCGCGGAGTTTCGGACACTTCGGCCAGAGCGGCGCGATGCTGCTGCTCAATGCCGACGAACAGTGTGGGCTGGCGGCGACGAGCACGGAGGGCTTCGGACCCTGGGCGGTGCAGCTGTGGCCGAAGTGGACTACCACGATGCACCAGCGCATCCTCACATCGTGACGACGTCCAGAGTGCGAGTGGGGCTGGACCTTGATGGTTCACTCGAGTCGCTCGGCAATTCAATGACCGACCTTGCCGACGCGCTCACGCTGAGCGGAGAGTGCGAGCTCGTGCGATTCAGAACGCGGACGTCTCGACAATCGTCGAACGAGAGCCGCGTGGCCTTTCGCACGCTGTGGGCCCCGCTGTGGCGCCGCAGTCGTGGACCTTCGTTGGACGATCTGTTGGCGCCGCTCGACGTGATCCACGTGGCCGGTTTGGCGACGCCACCCACGAAGAGGACGCCGCTCATAATTTCGGTCGACGACTTGCGCCCCCTGCGCGAAGAGTCCCGAATACATCAGCGCATCGCCCAACTCCAGCGCGCGGCGGAACACGGGGCCACGCTCGTGGCGTCATCCGTCACGGCGAGCCACGAGGTCCAACAGGTCCTCGGGATCTCACGCAGTCAGGTCGTTGTCGTGCCGCCCGCCGTGCCCACGGTGTCACCCACCACGGAAGGACACGATCTCGTGGTGAACATCACGGGACTGGCGGAGTGGTTTCTCTCGCTCGCTCCCGAACTCATTGGGTTCGCCCAGTCCCAGGGTGTTCGTTTGGTCGCGCTCACGAGTACGGAAGTTGGCCAACGAATCCGACAGAGCGGGCTGAACGTCACGGTGCGTTCGCGCAGCGACGCCCGCGCGGCGTTGGCCGACGCGCGTGTCGTGATGCATTTTTCTGATGGGGCTCGCTTTCCCTCGTTCGCCATTGCCGCGCTCGCGGCGGGCGTGCCGACGATGGCCCGATCGACCGCGATCAATCGCGAACTGCTCGAAGGAGCGGCGGCGCTCGTGGACAGCGACGACGAAGTGACGTCGGTGCTCGACGACGTGTGGCGCAGTGATCCGCGCCGGTCGATCATGATCGCCGCGGGACAGTCACGGGCTATTGATTACGCGCCAGCGACTGCCGCGCGGGCCTACGCCGCGCTGTATCGCGACGTCGTGCGAGGCTAGAGGGCGTGTCACGGAACCTGACGTTGAGCGTCGAGCAGCTCTATCGCCGCCAGCCCGGCGGGATCGGGACGTACGTACGTGGGCTCATTCGCGGGCTCGCGCAAGTGGGCGCCGACCTCAACGTCGTGGCGCTCGCTCCGTCGAACGCGACACCGAGCGATGTCCGCGCCCTGCTGCCCTCCTTAGAGCAAGTGCCGCTACCGGTCGGACTGCTGACGCGCGCGTGGAAGTACCGTGCGATCGGTGTTCCGCGCAACTCGTCGATCGTGCACGCCACTTCGATGGCCGGACCCTATGGCGGCGGAGCGGCTGACGCCGTGCATTCGGTCGCGATGCACGACCTGTTGTGGCGCGACGATGTCAACGAGTCAACCGCGCGGGGAATACGTTTTCACGAAGGTCGCCTGTCGCTGTTGCGAGCGCGCAAGGATGTGCGAATCTTCACCAGTTCACCGGGCCTCAAAGACCAATTGGTCGCTGACGGTTTTGAAGCTGATCGTGTCTATCCCGTGCGTCTGGGAGTGGACGACGACGGGGTCGTTCCCGCGAACGCGGACGTAGTGCGTGGAGTGTTGGACCGACACGGTGTGGGGGGTCCCTACACGCTCTACGTCGGCACACGCGAACCGCGCAAGAACTTGGAGCGTCTGATTAGGGCCCATCGCGACGCACTGGCCGAGAGTCCCGAATTGGGTCCACTGGTGCTTGTGGGATCGCCCGGCTGGGGCAGCGTGGACACTGAGAACGCAACCGTGCTCGGTGTCGTCGAACGCAGCGTGCTGAAGGGTCTGTTTCGTGACGCCGCAGTCTGCGCCTACGTCGCGATCGCCGAAGGTTGGGGCCTGCCGCCCGTCGAGGCGCTGCACGCGGGCGCGCGGGTCGTCGCGAGTACCTCGACGCCCAGCGTGTCGAATAATCCCGAAGTGGTCCACGTTGATCCCTTCGACGTCGCATCGATCCGCGAT
>JBEKQN010000090.1:0-9668 GCA_049519675.1 Acidimicrobiales bacterium
TCGCCAGTAAGTCCACGATGTAGGTGCCGAGCAGATCGGGGCGCGAAAAGGCGTAACGAATGCCCTCGGTGAGCGCGCGCATGTCGCCGTCTCTCGAAATTTCCGAGGGGATCGTGACCTTCAGCGAGAACAGCAGCGCCAGGGAGAAAGCGAACGTGACCAAATTGGCGGCGTAAACCGACGCCGGTCCAATCGCCACGGCCGCCAAACCGCCGAGCGCCGGGCCAATGATCATCGCTGACGTTCCCTGAATATTGGCGAGCTGCACCGCCGCGCGCTGCAGATCATGTGGTACCAGCGTCTGGTTGAGCGCCGAGATGCTCGGCTGCTGCATGCTCGACGCGGCGGCGGCCAGAAACGCAACCGCGTAGAGGACCCAGACTTGGGGTTTATTCAACAGGGCGTTGACGAACAGCAGCCCGGCCATCAACATGAGCGTCTGCTCCATGGAAAGGATGAGTCGACGGCGGTTCAGCCGGTCGGCCAACACCCCTCCGTAGAGGCCAAAAACCACGAGCGGCACCAGTTCAAAGAGGCCGAGCGCACCGACGTCAAGTGGCGAATGCGTCAAATTCTTCAATTGGTAGGGCACGACCACGTACGTCGCCTGGCTTCCAAGCGTGGTAATGAATCCCGCGATATAGAGGCGTCGATATTGCGCGGAGACCCGTAGCGGGGTGAGGTCAATGCCCAGTCGGTTACCACTCATCGCGCGGCTTCGAGACGGCGAGTCTGGCTAGTGGTTCTCAACATTGCTACGAGGCTTCTCTTGGCGATTGACGGAACCACCAAGTTACGCGTTCGCCCGAGCACCGGAGCGCATTCGAAGATAGTTTGTCCTCAGTCAACTAAAAAGGAGCAACTATGACCTCGCGTAGCAAATCCCCGCTCGGAGCACCGTCTTGGGTTGATCTCTGGACCTCGGACGTCGAAGGCAGTCGAAAGTTCTACAGCGAAGTCTTCGGCTGGGAAGCACAAGAGCCGAGCCCCGAGTTCGGCGGATATTTCATGTTCACACGTGGCGGAATACCCGTGGCCGGTGGCATGGGCGACATGGGTGATATGAAGGCCGACAACTCGTGGAAGATCTACTTCGATACCGACGACATCACTTCTACGCTCGACGAAGCGACGAAGAATGGGGGGCACGTGCTTTTTCCTGCGGAGCCCGTCGCCGATCTCGGCGTTCAAGCGGTGCTGCTTGACTCCGGCGGCGCAACGCTCGGAATGTGGCAGGCGCTGTCGTTCCCGGGGTTCACCGTGCTTGAAGAGCATGGAGCTCCGAGCTGGTTCGAACTGCACACGCGCAATCACGGCCGCGCTGTTGATTTCTATCGCAACGTGTTCAGGTGGAATACGGCAACCATGAGCGATACCGACGAGTTCCGTTACACCACGTCGAGCGACGCCAACGGCGAGGACCTCCTGGCGGGCATTATGGATGCGAGCTCCTTCATGGCCGAGGGCGCGGTTGATCAATGGTCAATCTATTGGTACGTCGATGACACGAACGAGGCGGTCGCGACGGCCGAAGCGCTCGGCGGGTCAGTAGTCATGAAGCCTGAAGACACGCCGTTCGGACGTCTCACGACGTTGAAGGATCCCTCTGGGGCGTTCTTCAAATTACGCACGTCGATTGATTAAATACGACGTACAGAACGCGGACGTAACAACTGTTCCTTAACCCGAGCCGGGCGTCTCGCTGAGTTCGTCCAGGTAACGGCGAACGTCGGTGCGATGCTTCAGCTCAAGCACCTCAATCGATTCACCGTGTCGCGCGAGTGCCGCGT
This sequence comes from Acidimicrobiales bacterium, assembly GCA_049519675.1. GTDB lineage: Bacteria > Actinomycetota > Acidimicrobiia > Acidimicrobiales > RAAP-2 > RAAP-2. The sequence goes on from JBEKQN010000090.1 coordinate 1,791, forward strand.
CAAGTTGCGGGCGACTGTGCTTCGGAAATCTCCATAGCCAGCGCAAGAACTCATAGTCAAAGTGCTCGCGGCATCCCGGAGCCTGCACCTCGTGGTGCCAATTCGTGACGACGCGCTTCAGCACTCGATATATGCACACTCGCCGGGGTAAGGCCAGCACGATGACCGTGTCAGCGCGATCGAAACGCAGGTCGAACTGAGCTCCATAGTTGCCGTCAATTATCCACTCGGGCCGCTCGACGAGTTCGCTTTGGGTCATGGCCCACTCTGCTTCGTCGGGCACGACCCAACCGGGTCGCCAATGAAAGTGATCCAAGTGCAGTACGGGCAGTCCCGTGCGACGGCCAACCTCGTCGGCGAAGGTCGTCTTGCCCGCTCCACCACAGCCCACGATGGCAACGCGTTTCATCTACATCCACCGTATTCGTCGAAGGCCGACACAACGGGTTTCATCGATCGGAAAACCGAATCGAAATTGAGGTACCGTGCGAACGTCGAGAGAGGGGAAATATGAGCCGCGTTAACACCTATTTGAACTTCATGGGCGACACCGAGGAGGCGTTCAACTTCTACCGCGTTGTCTTCGACACGGACTACCCGTCGCCGATGATTCGATTCAAGGACTTTCCGAGCGATCCCAACACGCCACCGCTATCCGAAGCAGAGGCGAATCAAATTCTCCACGTGGAACTACCCATTCTTGCGGGCCATTTGTTGATGGGTACCGACATGCTCGCTTCCATGGGCCACGAGCTGAGAATCGGCAATAACACCACGATCAGCCTCGAGACCGACACCAAGGAGGAGATTGACGCCCTCTTCAACGCCTTAAGCGAAGGTTCGAGTAACGCTATGGGCATGCAGGACATGCCATGGGGGGCGTACTGGGGAACGTGCCTCGATCGGTTCGGTGTTCGCTGGATGTTCAGTTTCACCGAGACGTCGAAATAATTTACTCGGCAGCGTGACGCGAAGTTGATCCGTGGTTTCGGCGCGGTATCTTGAATTCCTGATCGCCTCGTGCGGCGGCGCCGGTGCAATGATTGGTTTGCTGTTCGCCGTGTCACTCGAACGGACATGGAATTCGGACCACATTCCCCTCCTCGTGTCCGAGCCCTCGCCGGCGGCGATTTCACCGCCGTGGGCGCCCCCGCGATCCGGTTGATCAAGTTGAGACATCAAGGTGCTCGTTGCACTCGGTCGGCGCGCACCGCTCGTTGACCCTTCTTTATCTGACACAGTCAGGAGAGATGCAATTGTCGATGAACTGAGTTACTGTCAGATTTGTTTGAGGGGGCTCGCATGGATTCACTGGGCACGTTGCGACGAGTGGGCGAAGGTGTGACGGTCGAATTCTCTCTCGTGGTTCCGGCCTCGCCGGAACAGGTGTGGAAAGCACTCACCGATCCTTCAAGCATCTCCCAGTGGCTCGCGGACGCGGAGTTCGACGCCCAGCCCGGCGGCCAAGTCCATCTCGTTTGGGACGATGAAAGTGAAATGCATGGGACGGTGATTGTCGCGAACGCTCACAGCCACCTCTCTTACAGTTGGATCGAACCTGACGGAACGTCAGAACTCTCCTTCAGGATTCGAGACGTCGACGGTGAGACCAGTCAACTTGACCTGATCCATCGCGGCACGTCAAACGACAACGCGCCCGGTTTCGGCGCCGGGTGGCACGCCCACCTCGAGAGCCTGATACAGGTCTTGATGGGAGCCGACACCTCTTCGAGAATCCGTGACGCACGATATGAGGAACTGCTACCGAGTTACGTTGCGCTCATGGACTCAATCTAAGACTCGTTAGGTGAAGAAATACAGTTACGCAAGTGTCGCATCAATTCACGTTGTTGAATGCCAAATAACCGCACGTCACGAAGAGTCCCAATTCATGGTTGCTCGAGCATTACCGTTGTAACATGCCGCCCCGCCACAAGCGTGTCCGACCGGCTTCTCTGCACATCGTGTCAGTGTTCATTGGCGCGCTCGCCGTACTAATCGCGGTGACCGTGCTCGTGGCGCTCGGGCCCGACAGCCGCGCTTCGGATGCGCCCACGACTGTGACTTCCACAACCGTCACGACGTTGCCTGGCACGTCGTCCACGACGTCCACTTCGACGTCCACTTCGACGTCCACGTCAACCACTACCACCAATGCGTCAACGCCGGCCGACAAGTTGCGCCTGGTGCAGATCGGTCAATATTCCTCCGCCGAGATAACGCCGAAGTCGGTTGACGCGTCGGGTACTGGTTTGGTCTTCGCCCAAAATATGGTCTACCGACACACCGTTTCGGTATTCAACGCACGCAACGGCGCCTTGATCAAGACCATCCCGACGACGATTAACTTGCACAATTTTGGTCTCCCCGGTGGGACGATCGAAGGAGCACCGGTCGAGGGAGCCTTTTCGCCTGATAAACAGTATTTCTACATCTCGAACTACTCGATGTTTGGTCCCGGCCAGGGACCGGAAGGCAAAGATACCTGTACGCCGTCGAGTGCGCGCGCCGCCGGTGATACACCCGACTACGTCTATCGCATCAAGACCACGTCGCTCTCGATCGACCAAGTGATTCAAGTGGGCCTCGTGCCGAAGTACGTCGCGGTATCGCCCGACGACAAGTACGTACTCGTCACAAACTGGTGCTCCTGGACGCTCTCGATCATTAGCGTCGCCACCCATCGTGTGGTTGCCACACTGCCCATGCCGGGCACGCCGCGCGGCATCGCCATTGATCCCAACTCTCGCTTCGCCTACGTCGCGATAATGGGCGGCGACGTGTTAGTGAGGGTCAGTCTGGCCACCCTTCGGGAAGTGGGCCAGACTTACGTGGGCTCCAACCCCCGCACCGTGGTGCTCAGCCCTAACGGTCAATTCGCGTACCTCACGCTCAATATTCCCGGCGACGTCACCAAGGTCGATCTGGCGACGGGACACATCGTGACGGTCCAACATATTGGCGTACTCGCGCGTTCCCTCGTCATTTCCAGTGACGGCACTGCTCTCTACGCCGTCAGTTACGGCAGTTCCACGGTGACCGAATTGGCCGCGTCGAACTTGGCCGTGCTCCAAACGGTGCAGGTGCCTCACGATCCCATAGGCATCACCTACGACCCGCTGACCGGCGACGTCTGGGTGTCGAGTTATTCGGGCTTCATCACCCGGTTCGCCACGCGGTAATTCATTCGCCCAGCCGGTCTGCTCGAAGGCATTGTCTCGACCACTCACTGGGCCTTCTACGACCGACTTGAAGCATCGGGCGCGCACCCGACCGAGCAGCGTGTGTTCGTCGTGGGCAAGATCATCATGGACGCGGGCGTGTCCGCGGGCATCGACACGGGACTCACCCTGGTCTCATTCTCGGTGAACGACGACGTCGCAAGGGTGGTGCAGTTGTCGATCGATTACGACCCGCAATCGCCGTTTAATACGGGTGCTCCCTTCAAAGTGAGCCCCCAAATGCTCAAGGCGACCCGCCACGCGATGGGGATTGAACTGTCGTTTCTATCCCGCGATTATGGGTAGTTCGAAGTGCGGGTTATAGATGAAGCCAACGATATTCCCGCTAGGCGTCGTCACCGTGGCGGTAACAATACCGTCGCCCACGTCGCTCGCCGCACCGTGCTCGAGGGCGCCGGCCTGCAGCGCTGCCGCCACTGCTTCGGCCACGTCGTCCACCCCCCAATACGTCAGCACGCCGTCTGCGGGGTCAGCGTCAGGCAGAAGACCCAACTCGTAGCCACCCGGGTTGAATCCCACGTAAAAGGGTTCGTCAAAGTAGGGAGCGATGCCGAGGAACTTCGACCACCACGATTTAGCCGCGTCAAGATCCGGTGCCGGGTAGATAACGGTGCGAAGTCCCAAAAGGCGAATACTCATGACAGTCTTCTTAGCAGTCCCGGCCTCGTTGCCGCCACCGTATGGGACAATCAAACCGTGACATCGGCCCTGCCCGCATCACTCGTCGACCAAGTTCGTGACGCTCTCAACTCACGCGATCTCGAGGCCTTTGGCGCATTGCTCACTGACGACGTGCGCTGGGGCGACGAAAAACACCCACGAAGTTGCAAGAATCGCGCGGACGTGCTCAGGACGTTCGCACGCGGCATGTCCGAGGGCATGGACGGCACGGTGAGCGAACTCGGATCTGGAAGCGACGGCATCCTGTGCCGGCTCAGCATGTCGTGGCCCGAGGGTCATCCTCGCTCCGAAGACGTCGACGTCTTTCACGTCTACCTCGTGCGTGACGAACGCATCTTCCAAATCCTGAGGTTCTTCGATCGTGATTCGGCCGCACGCGCGGCCGGACTGGAATAAAAGCGCTGCCACCGATCGGCTTTTCTTGCCACGAGACACGCGGACGTCAATTCGGACATTCACGTGTCGGATCGTGTCGCCCGCCGGTGCAGCGCCAAGCCCGTCGGGCTATTCTTCGTTGGCGAGGTGGGAAAATGACAATTACCAGCAAAATTGCCGGAGAGTACGCGCAGAACATCACCTGCCAACTCGATGCCAACCAATCAATGTTCGCCGACGCGACGAAGTTTCGGTGGAAGACAACCAACGTCACGCTGGAGACTCGACTCTCCACGCCCGGCGGAGCAGCAGACACCGCCAACAAATCCAGTCAGTCTGGCGGTGGCGGATTCTTAAAGACCGCGATGGAAGTTGGCAAACGTATGCTGACCGGTCAGAGTCTCGCCTTCCAATGGTTCACACCCGTAGGCGGCTCGGGGCTGGTGGGCTTCGCCGGCGAACTTCCCGGCCAGGTCCGCGTGATTGAGCTTGACGGATCAACCGGCTGGCGTGCGGAGAGCCGCGCGTTCATCTGCGCCGAAGCAACAGTGAGCTACGACATTGACTGGACCGGATTCAACCTCGGGCGCCGCTCGAAGGAGGGCTTCATCTTTGAACGCTTCACCGGCAACGGCACGCTCATATTGGGCGGAGGCGGCAGCTTGGTCGAGATGAATCCAAAGGACTACGGCGGAAAAATTCAGGTTCATGGAGGAGCTGTGGTGGCCTTCGCCGACTCGGTGAGTTTCAACGTCGAGCGAGTCGGAGCGCTCAACGCCCAGACAATTATGACCGCGGCGTTTGGCGGTTCCGGTCTGAACCTCATTACGCTCACCGGTGACGGACCTGTCATACTGCAATCGACGTTGCACCGTGAGTTTGAAAACGACGAGAAGGGCGACATGAATTCGTCCAACCCGTCGCGCGAAGGATTACTCGGTCGACTTTAGATAGAAAGAAGGAACACTATGGCCCTGATGGACAAAATGAAGGCGCAGGCGGCTCAACTGGCGCAGAAGGCGCAGGAGGCCGGCAAGGCCGGGCAGTCAAAGTTGGAGGATGTCAAGGCCAACCGACGCGCCGACGGATTGCTGCGCGACCTGGGAGCGGCGGTGTACTCACAGCACGCGGGGACGTCCACTGACCAGACGGCCGGAGAAATCGATCGCCTCGTCGCGGAACTTAAGACCTTCGAGACGGAGCACGGTCCACTGGATGCTTCCGACGCAGCCGAGGCCGACTCACCCCCCGCGAGTGAGACGAAGGAAGGCGAGACCCCACCCGAAGGTGGATTCACGCTGTAGCGCTTCAGACCAGGATTACTGCTGACCCATGACCTTGCGCGCGAGAGCGCGCAGTGGTCTGGGCACGAAACGCTTGGCGGCGTCCGCTTGACGACGCAGATGTGCCAAATCGTTCAGATTCGACTCGTACATCGCCCATAGTTGCGCGTAACGGCGCTGCTCGTCGACCAACTTGTCGCTCACGCCAATGAGGTCTTGGGAAAGATTATCGAGTGACCTCGATCCGTCATCGCGCACCGCCTTGATGACGAACTGATAGGTCTCTGATTCGCGATCAGCCAGAATTGCCGCCAACGCGGGCCCGTCGACATCGCTTTCCTGCACGCCGATCTCGGTCGTGAACACCGGCACCGTCACTCGGTTGAATTCCACCGGCACCAGCCCCGCAGACCGTATCAGTTCCAGCAAGCTTTCCTTGGTGAAGAAATGTATGTGCGTGCGATCGAGCAGCCCGCTATCGGCATACGGGAACGTGCCGTTCAGCAACGCGATTTTTACATCGGCGTGCGCGATGTTGGGCACCGAGATGACGATGGCACCCGAGGGCACCAAATGCTTCAAGGATTCGAGCAGTGTCTCTAGCGGCGTCTTCAAGTGCTCCAGGACATCTCCAAACAGCACCGCGTCGAACATCTCGCCTTCGAGCTCTTTCCAGAGCTCACCATCGTCAAAATTTCCGATGACCACGCGCTCGACCCACTGCTTTGCGGGCAGCACGACCGCGGCGTCAATTTCAACACCCACGACACTGCAGCCCTGCTTGCTCAACGCCTCGCTGACGTGGCCCGACGCGCATCCGGCTTCCAACACGCGTTTGTTGAATCCGACCATGCGCAGCAAACACGAGTGCGCGTCATTCTCCTCTTCAGGGTTGATTGACGTGTGGTAGTGCGACAGCATGAAAAAAATCTAGTGCACGTCGTTGCGAACACTCACGAAATAGTCGCGACGCGCGTACGACCGAATGAAACAGGGTCATTTCCCACGGCCACGCCAGCACTCGCCCCTCCAACCCAAGCGACGAGCGGGGCGTGAAGACTCCGACGAAACTCCATTCTGGGTATTCGGGAATTACACTATGGCCACGCTGCGAACTGGGGTGTACTAATGAAGCGCACGTTGTACGTAGGTCCCATCGTGCTGGCGAGTGCCCTGTTGCTCGCGGCCTGTGGCTCCCCCAGAGCGGTTAGCACCACGACGACAACTTCGTCAACCACGACGTCAACCACTTCGACGACGAACACGTCCCTGCCAACGAAGAATCTTGCCGTGACAAAGGCAGTCGTCAAAAGCATTCTCGATGCGGGTGCAAAGTACCATCAACTTCCCCCGACCGACTACACCGGCCTCGATCCCGGCACTGCGTACTACGCCTTCGATCCAGCAACCAATACGTTTTACGCGGCCGCCGGACTTGATCCGAGCCCACACTCACTGAAAGCGCAAGTTGGCGCGCAGGATGACGGCGGCTACAACTTGTTCGTGAGGCTCGCGAACAACAAAGATTGGACCGTGTACAACGACGGGTTGGGTGGCGCGGATGGATCCGTGTGCCCGATTGCCATTCCCGCGTCCGTGCTCGCGGTATGGAACTGGAAACCAAAAAGCTGCATGCATCCGCAGTAGCGATTCATTATCAAGTCGCAAAATCACCGCGCGGCACCGCACAATTCTAGAAATCTGCGCCTTCGTTAAAATTGTTTCGTGGAACTGCAAAAGGTCATTCTCTATTACGGTTTCACGCCGATCGTTGATACCGACGCCATGCACTTGTGGCAGCGCACCTTGTGTGAGAGCCTCAATCTCAAAGGGCGAATTCTCATCTCCGCTCACGGCATCAACGGCACGCTCGGCGGCGACATGACGTCACTCAAGCGCTACATAAGGCACACCAAGGAGTACCCCGGCTTTAAAAACGTTGACTTCAAGTGGTCTGACGGCGACGGAACGGAATTTCCTAGACTGCGGATTCGCGTTCGCGACGAGATTGTCTCTTTCGGCGCTCTCGGTGAACTCATCGTCGACGAGCACGGCGTAGTGGGCGGCGGCATCCGACTGAAACCCGATGAAGTCAATCAGCTCGTGGCCGAGCGCGGCGATGACGTGGTCTTCTTTGACGCGCGCAACGCGTTCGAGGCCAAGATCGGAAAATTCAAGAACGCTGTCATTCCCCAGGTGGCGACGACACGTGACTTTGTGAGTGAACTCGACAGCGGCAAGTACGACCACCTTAAGGACCGTCCCGTCGTTACCTACTGCACCGGCGGCATCCGATG
>JBEKQN010000091.1:0-9635 GCA_049519675.1 Acidimicrobiales bacterium
CCCACGACAGTCCCGACAGTGTCGCTCGAGTCGATGCGTTTCGCCAAGCAATAGAAGAGTTAGGCGCCACGCTTAAAGAAGTGGATTTACTCGAATCAGACTGGACGTCCGCCGGTGGTGAACTTGCGATGCAGACTCGTCTCAGTCTTTCAGAGCCACTGCCGCAGGCCTTCGCCTGTGCCAATGATCAGACCGCCGTGGGCGTTATCTACGCGCTGAACGCGGCGGGACTGAAGATTCCCGACGACGTGGTGGTGACCGGTTTTGACGACATCACGCTGACAAGATATTTCAATCCGCCGCTCACCACGATCCGCCAATCAGGGGGCCTCCTCGGTGAGGCCGCGGTTGATGCGTTGGTAGCGATGCTCGACGGCTCCGAAGTCGTCAATCGAACGGTCGTACTGCCAACCGAACTCGTGGTACGCGGAAGTTGTGGTTGCGTCACCGAAACCGATACCAAATCACCGCTCGCTGAACTAGTGACCTTACGAAGTGAGGTCAGCTAACCGTGCGGATGATCCTTCACAAACTCGGCTTTTACGCGATCACCGCGTGGGTCGCGATCACTGCCAATTTCATTCTTCCCCGACTTATGCCGGGCAATCCCGTCCAAACGATGATCGGAGAGTTGACGGGCAGGGTCACACCGCAACAAGTGCACGCCATTGAACTGTCATTTGGTATTGGGCTTCATCAAGGCCTCATCCACCAGTACATCACGTACATCACGCAGCTCTTCCACGGCAACCTCGGCGTCTCGATCACGTTGGACTCTCCGGTGAGCACCATCTTGCGCGCGGCCGTGCCGTGGACGGTGGGACTGATCGGCGTCTCAACAATTCTCAGTTTCTTCATCGGCACGTTCGGTGGTGCGTTGCTCGGTTGGACACGCGGCTCTCGCTTCGACTCAGTCATTCCGGTCGCCACGTTCTTCCAGGCCGTGCCCTACTTCTTCTTAGGCACGGTGGTGCTCTTGGTCTTTGGCAGCACGCTGCACTGGTTCCCGGTGCTCGGCGCGTACAGCCCGACGCTGACGCCAGGATTCAATTGGACCTATATATATAGTCTCATCCGCTACGGCGAGTTGCCGGTGGCCACGATTGTCCTCAGTTCCGTCGCCGGATGGATGCTAGGCATGCGCAACATGATGATCACCATGATTGGTGAGGATTTCGTGCTGATGGCCGTGGCCAAGGGCCTGCCGCGACGCAAGGTCATCTGGCACGCCGCCCGTAATGCGGTGCTGCCCAGCGTGGCCAATCTTTCGCTCGCTATCGGACTGGTCGTCTCGGGCGCCCTGTTGGTCGAACTGGTCTTTAACTACCCGGGCGTCGGCAACCTCTTGTTTCAGGCCGTGCTCAACGAGGACTACCCGCTCATACAGGGAATCTTCCTGGTCATTACGTTTACCGTGCTGGCGGCCAATCTCATCGCCGACTTGGTCTATTTGGGACTTGATCCGAGAACCCGGACCGAGGCCGCGGTATGAAGACCCTTCGCATACCCCGATCGCCCAAGGTGCTGCTGGGCCTCGTCATCGTGGGCTTCTTCCTCATTCTCATGGTCATCGGACCGTGGATCGCGCCGTACAACCCCAGCGCTACCAATTTCTTGCCCAACACGGCACCGTCGGCGGCGCACTGGTTCGGCACCACCAGCCTCGGCCAGGACATCTTTTCCCAGTTGCTCGTCGGCGCTCGCGCGAGCATGGTCGTGGCACTCATCGCGGGATTGGTGGCGACGTTGCTGTCAGTCACCGTCGGTGTCGCGGCGGGCTACCTCGGCGGGCCGGCCGACGACGGTCTCACCATGTTGTCCAACGTCTTCTTGGCCATCCCGGGACTGCCGTTGCTCATCGTGATCGACGCCTACTTGCCGGTCTCGGGGCGCTCCAATGAATACATCATTGGTCTCATCATCAGCCTCACCGGCTGGGCGTGGGGGGCGAGGGTGCTGCGAGCCCAGACGCTGTCACTACGCAATCGAGACTTCGTGGAGGCCTCACGCATCATTGGCGAGAGTCGACTGCGCATCATGGTCTCAGAGATCGCGCCCAATCTGTTGCCGGTACTGGCCTCATCGCTGCTCTTTACGGTTCTTTACTCCATTGGGGCGTACGTGACGCTCGCCTACCTGGGACTCACGAGCACGGCGGTGTGGAACTGGGGCACCATCATGTTCTGGGCCCAGTCCAACAATGCGCCCCTGGCCGGTCAGTGGTACTGGTTCGTGCCGCCGGGGATCTGCATTGCCCTGGTGGGCACCGGTCTCGCCCTGCTCAACTTCGGCATCGACGAATTCATCAACCCCCGTCTGCGTGCGAGTGGACTCACCTCCAAGATGCGCCGGCGTAGCGGCCTGCCCCGTCGCCCTCGCCTCGGCTTTACCCCCGTGCTTCGCACTGCTCGTCCGCCGGTAACGACGGCCCAACTAAATATCTCGAGTGGCAAGTGAGTGATCCCGTGACCACCCAATCCCTCGACATCGAGACGGCGCTTCCGGTGAGTGACCACCTCGCCGAATTCGCCTCTGTTGAATCGGCGCCGGATCACGGCCTCGTGCTCGAAGTGAAGGACCTCAGCGTCGACTACGGCTGGGGCGAGAACGCGGTGAGGGCTGTCAATCAGGTGAGCCTTGACGTGCACCGATCCCAGATCCTCGGCATCGCCGGCGAGAGCGGCAGCGGCAAATCCACGTTGGTCTACGGCCTCACCCGACTGCTGCGTGCGCCGGGCGCCATTGCCGGCGGCGACGTGAAGCTCAACCTCGGTAAGGACGAAGCGGGCAACGAGATTTCGATCGATCTGCTGAAGGCCAACGAAAGGGACTTGCGCAAGATTCGCTGGTCCCAGGTCAGCATTGTTCTCCAGAGTGCGCTCAGTGCGCTCAACCCGGTGCTGCGGATCTCCAAGGAATTTGAAGAGATCCTGAAGACCCACCGTCCCGGTATGTCCAGGGTCGAACGCCGTGCCCGCGCCGTAGAACTGCTCGCCATGGTCGGACTCGAAGAGGACCGCCTGGCGCGTTACCCGCACGAACTTTCCGGCGGCCAGCGCCAGCGCATCATGATTGCGATGGCGTTAGCGCTCGATCCCCAACTGGTCATCATGGACGAGCCCACGACAGCCCTCGATGTCGTGACCCAACGTGAGATCATCAACGAACTCGCCATCCTGCGAGCCCGGTTCGGCTTCGCCATGATATTTATCACGCACGATCTTTCGCTGCTGGTCGAACTGGCCGACGAAATTGCCGTCATGTACGCCGGGGTCATCGTCGAACGCGCTCCCGCCGAAGCGCTCTACTCGGCCCCGCGTCACCCCTACACACTGGGTTTGCTCCACTCATCGCCTCCCCTGCACGGGACACGCGTTGAGTTAGAGGGCATCCCCGGTTCACCACCTGACCTCGCCGAGATGCCGACCGGCTGCAGCTTCCACCAGCGCTGTCCTTACAAGATGGATCGATGCGTGAGCGAACGGCCACCACTCAACTCCGTCGACGATTCCGGTCGCGTGGTCGCCTGCTGGCTGCACAGCGGCGACGCCGGCGTAACGGTGCCCGAGCCGCTATCGCGCACGGTTCCGGTGTCGCTATCAATCAAGACGCCGACGATCGCGAAGGAGGGCTCGTAGTGGAAAACGAAAACACGTCCGTCGAACTCGAGGCCCGCAACCTGACTCGCCACTTCTCGATGCGCAGCACGACGGGGATCTTCAGCCCCAAACGCATCGTGCGCGCCGTCGACGACGTGAGTCTGAAACTCAGAGCCGGACGCGTCACCGCAGTCGTCGGTGAGAGTGGATCGGGCAAATCAGTCCTCGCGCGCATGCTGGCCCGAATTGTGGTCCCGACCTCGGGTGAGCTGTTCCTCAACGGCACCGAAGTGCCCGTGCACGCCAAGCGGACACTCGACTACGCCTCCGAAGTCCAATTGGTGTTGCAAGACCCATTCGCGTCGATCAATCCCGTGCACCGCGTGCGCCACAGCTTGGAGCGACCCCTGCTAATTCATGGCGCCACGAAGGCCGACGTCGACGAACTGGCCGACGCGGCGATGCGGCGCGTCTCGCTGGAACCGCCGGCCCGTTTCATGGACCGCTACCCCCACGAGCTCTCCGGTGGACAGCTCCAGCGGGTGTCGATTGCCCGGGCCCTGTGCGTGCGACCCAAGATCCTGCTCGCCGACGAGCCGATCTCCATGCTCGATGTCTCGGTGCGTTTGGGCGTGCTCAACCTGCTGCGCGGACTCTGTGACAACGAGAAGTTAGCCATTCTCTATATCACCCACGACATCGCCTCGGCCCGTTACTTGGCCGACGAGACGATCGTCATGTACGCGGGCCAGGTCGTCGAGCAGTCCCCCGGTACGGAATTGATCGATTCACCAAAGCACCCGTACACGCAACTCTTAATCGCCTCCGTGCCCGATCCCGCGGACCCCGAACGGGTGACGCCCGAACGGGCCGACCACACGAAAGTATCGATTGCCCAGACAGGTTGTCGATTCAGCCCCCGCTGTCCCCACGTCATGGACGTGTGCCGGACACAAGAGCCACCGATGTTCGACGTCGGTGACGGTCATGTCTCGAGATGCTGGCTGCACAGCAAATCGGGCGAAATTGTAGACCTAGCGCTACCTGAATCTCAAAGAGGAGGGACTATTACGAAGAAATGACCACTGCCATCAGGTAACGGCAGTAATCGGTCGCCTTTTTACGTGAAATCCACATCAAAAAGCGTCCAGCCGGCCTCGGAAGTACCAATAAAGACCCACACGGTCAAAAAAAGTCGGCCAAAACCGACTGGACAAGAAAAGGATACTAATGATTAGAAAAATAGCAATCACCGCCACGGCGATGGCCTGCGCGACACTCGGAATCTTGGGTGTTGGTATGGCGTCGGCGTCGTCGGCGAAGCCCACCATCTTGACGGAGGAGTCCAACGTCGGGGTGACGTTCACTAACAACTTCAACCCCTTCAACGCGGCCTCCTTAGCCGGACAGATGAACCTGAAGTCATTCACCTATGAGCCACTGTTTGAGTTCGACACCTTGAAGGCGAACACTCAGTACCCGTGGCTCGCGACCAAGTACACGTGGAGCAACGGCGGCAAGACGCTGACGTTCGCCCTACGTCACGGGGTCAAGTGGTCTGACGGCAAGCCCTTCACGGCGGCGGACGTGGCCTACACGTTCAACCTGATCGCGGAGAACCCGGCGGCCAACTACTCGGGCGTGCCCGCGCTGTCCAATGCGGCCATTGCCAAGGGTAACTACACCGTGGTGCTGAACTTCACGACCCCGGCGTACCAGGACATCACCAACATTGCCGGATCCACGTTGATCGTGCCCGAGCACGTTTGGTCCAAGATCTCCAACCCGGCGACGGCGACCATCACCAAGCCAATAGGCACCGGACCGTACACGCTGAAGAGTTACTCGTCAACGTTGGTGGAATACGCTCGCAATCCCAAGTACTGGGGTGGCAAGCCGGCCGCGTCACAGGTGAACATCCCCTACTACTCGTCCAACCAGGCAGCGACCACCGCCTTGGCGAACGGGCAGTTGCAGTGGGCCGGTAACGAGATAGCGGACCTCAACGCGGTGTTCGTCTCGAAGGATCCCAAGACCAATCACTACTTCTACGCGCCCGGTTCTACCGTGACGTTGGAGTTCAACACGACTGGTACCGGACCCTTGAGTGACCCCGCGGTGCGTGCGGCCATCAGTGCGGGAATTGACCGCTCGGCCCTCAGTACCGAAGGTGAGCTCGGCTACGAGTTGCCCGCGACGTCCACGAGTGCGCTTATCCTGCCCGCGCAGGGTTCGTACTTGCCGTCGACGTTGGCCAACGACATCCAGCCGACGAGTAACGCCGCGAAAGTGTCGTCGATTCTGACGGCCGACGGCTACGCCAAGAACGGCGCGGGTATGTGGGCAAAGAACGGACAGGAAATCTCCTTCACCGTCGAAGACCCCACTGCCTACTCGGACTACTACGCCGACGACCAGCTGATGAGCAACGAGCTCCAAGCCGTCGGCATCAACTGCACCGTTGACGGAGTGCAGGCCTCGCAGTGGTACTCGGACCTGGCGGCCGGAACGTTCCAAACGGCCATTCACTGGGGTGCGGGTGGGTCTAACCCATTCGTGCAGTACCAGAACTGGCTGGACTACAACACGTTCGTCGCCCCAAGTCCCACCAACGCGTCGGCCGACTTTGGTCGTTACCAGAATGCGGCGGCCCAGACGGCGCTGACGACCCTGGAAACCACCAACCCGTCCAACTCCGCGGCGGTCAAGAGCGCCATTGCGACGCTCGGCAACCTCATGTCCACGCAGGTACCTGACGCTCCACTGTTGTACGGAGCTGACTGGGACGTGTACTCCACGGCGCACTTCACGGGCTGGGTGACTCCAAGTAACCAGTACATGGACCCGTCGCCGAGTGACCCTGCGTTGCCCATCATCTTGATGCACCTGAAGGTCGTTAAGTAGGTCTAAGACCTCTCTAACGCGTGCGGCCCCGCCACCTTCCCTGAGGGGTAAGGGGCCGCACGCTCAGGCTGCATTTCAAGAAGGCCCATAAAGCCTTCCTCTGCGCGCGGCCCCGCCATACTCCAACCTGGCCGGGGCCGCAGCGTAGAGGTAACCGAGCATATATTGACCCCCGACTAGGAGACGTACCTACAGTGAATAACCATGACTTGAACTCCAAAAGTCTCAATCGACTCTTCCCACCGGGCTTTCTCTGGGGAACGGCGACCGCTTCGTACCAAATTGAAGGCGCCGTGAAGTCCGACGGGCGTGGCACCTCTATCTGGGACACCTACAGCCATACCCCGGGCGCCGTGTGGAACGGCGACACCGGCGACGTGGCCTGTGACCACTACCACCGCATGGACGAAGACTTAGACCTCCTGGCCGAACTCGGCGTCGGCGCCTACCGCTTTTCCGTGGCCTGGCCGCGGATCCAACCGACCGGCAAGGGACCGGCCAACCAGAGCGGACTGGACTTCTACCGACGGCTCGTCGACGGCCTCAATGCGCGCCACATCGAGCCGACATGCACGCTGTACCACTGGGACCTGCCCCAGGAACTCGAAGACGCCGGTGGCTGGTGCGTGCGCGACACCGCTGACCGATTCGCCGAATACGTCGACATCGTGGCCCGCTCGCTGGGCAACGACGTCGAGCGCTGGATCACGCTCAACGAACCGTGGTGCTCGTCGTGGCTCGGCTACGGCGTGGGTCGCCACGCGCCCGGCATTGAAGACATCGGCAAGGCGGCGGCAGCCAATCACCATCTCTTGCTCGCCCACGGCCTCGCGGACCCGATCCTTCGCGCCGCGGTGCCATCGGCCAAAGTCGGCCTCACGCTCAACCTGGGTGATCACCGTCCCGGTTCCGAACACGAACTGGACGTCGCCGCGGCCCGTCGTGCGGACGGCAACCTCAACCGACTGTTCTTAGACCCGCTCTTTCACGGTCAGTATCCCGATGACATGTTGGCGCACTACGAGAAGTTCAAGCCAGGTTTTTCGGTCGTCCGCGACGGCGACCTTGAGATCATCGGCCAGCCAATTGACTTCCTCGGGGTGAATTACTACTTCCCTTCGACCGTGGTCGACGACTCACGCGCGCAGGAAGCTCGTGTCGCTGGATTCCGAGTGGCGTTGACCGAGCAGTTCCCTGACTTGCACCTGAAGTCATTGGAGACTCCCGGACGTGACCGCACGGCGATGGATTGGGAGATTGAGGCCTCGGGCCTGACCGCGTTGCTAGTGCGAATACGCGACGACTATACGACGCTGCCCATCTACATCACCGAGAACGGTGCCGCCTTCGACGACTACGTCGATCCCAACGGACACGTACTCGACTTCAACCGAGTGGCGTACCTGCAGGAGCACATCTCGGCGGTGCACGACGCGATCGACGCCGGCGTGAACGTGCAGGGCTACTTCGTGTGGAGTCTGCTCGACAACTTCGAGTGGTCCTACGGCTACTCGCGCCGCTTCGGCATTGTCTGGGTGGACTTTCCCTCCGGAACTCGCCTCCTCAAGGAGAGTTACCGCTGGTATCGCGACACGATTAAATCGAACACCGTGGAATACGCGACCTCGGTGGGCAGCGGTTAGGTAATCGCGAGCGCTCGGGCTCCCATCTGTCCCACGGTTCGGGTCTCTCATCTGCCCGTTCCGTGGGACAATGGGTTAATGACGTTGCGGTTGACCACCTGTGGTGACGCTGGTGACTGAAGGTCGTCAGCACTCCTCTCACGTTCACGCACCAACTGGCGACAGCAACGTTCGCTTCTTGATGTTGGCGTTGGGTCTCGTCGCACTGTTCTTGATCGTCGAGGTTCTGGCGGCGTTCTTTGGCCGCTCGCTGGCCCTGCTAGCCGACGGCGGACACATGCTCACCGACGTGGCCGCGCTGGGCATGAGCGCCTGGGCGGTTCGTCTCGCGAAGCGGCCCTCCGAAGGACGCTGGACGTTCGGGTTGAAGCGGGCCGAGATCCTCTCGGCGGCCGTGAACGGCGTGACGCTCATCGCGATTGCCCTGCTCATTGCGGTAGAAGCAATCCAGCGTCTCGTGACTCCCCAACACGTCCACGGCGTCGTGGTGCTGACGGTCGCACTCGTGGGCGCCGCGGTCAATGTCGTCGTCGCAGCGGTGCTCTCTAAAGCCAATCGAACGAGTCTCAACATCCGCGGTGCGTACGTGCACATCCTCACCGATCTCTACGCCTTCATCGGCACGGCGATCGCCGGCTTGATCATCATCCTCACCAAGTGGGACCGCGCCGACCCGATTGCGTCCCTCTTCGTCGTGTTACTGATGATTTGGACGGCGTGGGGACTCTTACGCGACGCGGGAAAGATCCTGCTGCAGGCGTCGCCCGACAATCTCGACCTCGTACATGTTCGCTCGCACTTGAGTGAAGTCGATCACGTACTCGACATCCACGACCTGCACGCGTGGACGGTCACGTCGGGACAGACCACACTGTCGGCGCACGTGGTGGTAGAAGACCACTGCTTTGATAGCGGTCACGCTCCCCAGGTACTGGACGCACTCCAAACCTGTCTGACCGAGCACTTCGACGTGGCGCACGCGACGTTCCAACTGGAGCCAGCCACGCACGCATCACACGAAGATGGACTGCATCCGTAGGTTTTGAAATTCGACGCGGCCGCATTGACGGCTTCGTCGATGAAAAGGAGTTGGTTTGGCGATCACGATCTACGGCGTCTGCGCGGTGACCTTCATGATTTTCATGTATGCACTGGAGCGAAGAGGTCGAGAATTCATTGCCCTCTTTGCGCTCGGTTGCCTCTTGTCGAGCGTCTACGGATTCCTAGCCGGCGCGTGGCCGTTCGGCATTGCCGAGATTATTTGGTCGGGCGTCGCGATACAGCGATATCGAAATGCGGCTGCAACCGTTTAGTTGCGTTCGCCGTCCACGTTCACAACGCGTTGAACCTTTGCGTGAGACGAGTCAGCGCTGCTGGCGTTCGCGCTCCCCACCAGAACAGATCCTTGCCGTCGATCAACATGGTGGGCGTGATCTGTTCGAGTTCTGCGAGGTGACGTGCCGCGAACGGATAAGGCTCGCTCGGCGCA
>JBEKQN010000092.1:0-9593 GCA_049519675.1 Acidimicrobiales bacterium
TGGCCCGGTCCAAAAAGTAGTGACCAGAGCATGTAACCCGTGATGGCTAGGAATACGAGCGCAGCGGGAACGAACGCTCGGGCGAGATAATCAAAACGCTGGCGCCATCGCTTACCCGAATAGATGGCGAGAGCAACGAAGCCAACAACGATCACCACGCCCAGCAGCGTGAGTAGTTCTTCTTCCAAGAGTGCTTGGATCGCAGCGAGTACGCCGAGTAACACGCCCATCTTGATCGGACTGTGGCGCTTGGTTACCACCAGGTCGTAGATGCACCACACAATGAGCGGCGGTATTGGCACAAACATGAGATTGAGGTGGGTTTGGCCTTGGGAGACGACGTAGGGCCCGAATCCATAAATCAGGCCGCCCACGAAGGCGGCGGGCCAGCGACACCAATTGCGAAGCACCAAGAACATTGATGCTGCTGAACTCGCAAACGCGAAGCGGAGTAATACGTTGAACGCGGCGACGGGACCGATGGTCAGGGTTAATGGAGCGCCGATGAAACCCAGTAACGGGCCACCGTTGGTGACGGGCGCGCCGGTGGGATAGTCGAGAAAATTCGTGTGGAACACATTCATGGCGTGTTGCAACGCATGAGCGATCCACGCTAACGACCAGGTCATTCCTACGGGGTCGCTTACCCCAAAGTTGCCGAACGGGATCGTAGGCAGCCGAGACGAGTTCCACGGCGATACTGGCCAAAAAACGGCGACGGCGATGATCGCGTAGACCACGAGGCAGAGTGTGACGACCCTCCACCCACCGCGCTCGCGAAACGTACGGCCGTGGGACAATCCGCTGGGGGCGCTCAGGATGCTCACGGGATTAAACGAACACCGCGTCGCTGAAAATCCACGGCACTGCGCGCGGAACTCGTCGTTCGCGCCGCCTCAGGAATAATCACGGCCTCAGCGTACTAAGACATGCCGTCGCTCCCCATGATGCTTGAGGTGCAGTGACTGGCAAGCAGCGGCGGTCTCCGACGCTCGCGTCGAGCGTGCGAAAGATGTGCGCAGGTCATCCGCGCGAGGAATGTTCACGTGGACACCAGGGGCCCATTCGGGTAGAGAGGATCAATATTTAGAGCTGCATTCGTCGACGGGAAAACCATCGGCATCACGAAAGTGGAAGCGTTCTGGGCGTGAGCGCGTATGCGCGCGACTGAAGCAACATCGCAATGAACAAGTATTTGGACCAGGCAGTCACTGTCCCGGGACATGTGCGTTAGGCTCCCGTGCATGTTGGAATCACCGACGATTTAGGGACAACTATTGCATCGCGTTTCCATCGTAATTCCCGTCTATCAGGGCGAACGAACTCTCCCTGCGTTGGTGCAGGACATTTCGAAGTTGACATCTCCAACTCGAACGGCCGCCGGGCGTGAGTTTCAAGTAATTGAGGTCCTGTTGGTCTATGACCGGGGTCCCGACTCTTCCGATGAGACAATCCGGACCCTCGCCGGCCGCTATGATTTCATTCGTCCTATTTGGCTGAGCCGGAATTTTGGCCAACACCCGGCGACTTTGGCCGGAATGGCATCGTCGAGCGGTACCTGGATAGTCACGATGGACGAGGACGGACAGCATGACCCGGCCGACATCGCCAGATTACTGGACGTGGCGATGGATCATCGTACGCAACTTGTCTACGCTAAGCCCACGAATCGTCCGCCTCACAACGCATTTCGCAACGCGAGTTCGCGAACGGTGAAGTGGATTTTCTCGAACTTCCTCTCTGGAGGCAGAGGTGTCTCTTTTGAGAGTTACCGCCTGGTGTTGGGCGAAATTGGTCGCAGCGTTGCGGCTTACGCCGGTACGGGGGTGTTTCTCGACGTCGCGCTGGGCTGGGTCGCTGGACCGACGGCCACGTGCCCGGTCACACTTCGCGCAGGAGGACAGCGCCAATCCGGTTACTCGACACGTCGACTGCTCTCGCACTTTTGGAATTTGGTCATCTCCAGTGGCACGCGCCCCCTTCGTGCCGTCAGCGTGCTGGGGGCCCTGTTTTCGGTGGGCGGCATTGCGTTCGCGATTTATTTGATCGTGGCGCACGTGACGTCGGGCGCGGTGCCCCAGGGCTGGACGTCGACCATGGTGCTCATCCTGGTCACTACGGGCGCCATTCTCTTCTCGTTAGGCGTCATCGCGGAGTACGTCGGCGTGGCGGTGAGCATGGCGATGGGCAAGCCGCTCTATCTCATCGTGAGCGATCCCGAGGATGGCCCACTCGGACACCGCGAGTCGGATTCATCGTAGGTACCGTGTCGACCAAGACCTGGGTCATCGGACGCGGTGGACTGCTGGGCACGAGTGTCGAGGCGGCGTTCGCTGGGCGTGGGGAGTTATTTCGACCATCAGAAGATGTGTCCTGGTCAGCGCCGGACGGAGGCGCTGACCAACTGTGTTCGTTCACGGAACAGTTCCTGGCGCGCGTTGGAGAGGGCCCCTGGAGTGTGCTGTGGTGTGCCGGCGCAGGGACAGTGAGCACGTCGTCGCGAGTTCTCGACTTGGAACGAGAGGCTCTACGCGCAATGCTTGAGGTCCTCGCAGAATGCTCGCATTCGGACCAAGGAGTCTTGTTTTTCGCGTCATCTGCAGGCGGGGTGTACGCCGGCGCCGATGCGCCCCCGTACGACGAGTCGTCCCCGCTGCGCCCGCTCACCGAGTACGGTCGAGTCAAAATTGACAGCGAGGAATTGGTCGCGTCATGGAGCGAGCGAGTGGGTACCCCGGCGCTGATTGGACGCATCGCCAACATCTACGGGCCCGGTCAGAACATTAATAAGTCCCAGGGTCTCATTTCGCAGATCTGTCGCAGCCACCTCCTTGGAACGCCGCTTTCCATTTACGTGCCCCTGGACACGCTGCGCGACTACCTCTACGCGCCCGATTGCGCCGAACTCATCGTCGACGGCATGGCCCGCCTACATCACGAGTGCACATCGTCGGGCCCAAAGGTTGTGACCAAGATCCTGGCGTCCCAGCGGGCGATCACTGTTGGCGCCGTGCTCGGTGAGATCCGCCGGGTTTTTAAGAACTCCACTCACATCGTGGTCGCGGCGTCGGCGGCCCCGGCGGCGCAGACGAGGGACCTCAGCCTGCGATCGCTGGTCTGGCCCGAACTCGATCGGCGGAGCCTGACGCCCTTTCCAGTGGGCATCGCGAGGACCTCGGCCGACCTGTTACGTCGACTGCAAGGGGCCGACTTGTGAGTGTTCCGGCAATCTCGGTCGGCATACCGGCGCACGACAATGCGACGACAATTGGCGAGACGATTGCGTCACTGCGGGGCCAGACCCATGAGTCTTGGGAGTGCTTCATTTCGTGCGACTCAGATTCGAGGGCGACCTATGAGGTTGCGCGCACCGCCATTGCCAGTGACGAGCGCTTCACTTTGAGTAATTCGACTCAGAACGCGGGGGTCGCAGGAAATTGGAATGCAGTTTTAGATCGCGCGACAAGACCGTACTTCAAACTGCTCTGCGCGGACGACGTGCTCTATCCCACGGCATTGGAATCACAACGTACAGCGCTGATGGAGAACCCGTCGGCGACACTCTGCACGGGGCGCAGGACGGTGATCGGAGCCAATGGGCGCATCATCCAAAAGGACCGCGGCATAAAAGGCACGATCGGGCTGCTCCGTCTCGATGACGTCATCGCGATGATCCTCAAATCGGGCACGAACCCCTTTGGCGAACCTTCCTTTGCGCTCTACCGCACTGAGGCGCTGAAACGTGCAGGAGGATTTAGTTCAACGTGGCAGTACACGATTGACCTCGCCTCGTACGTCGAAGTGCTCAAGCTCGGCGCGCTGGTGAGTGTCGATGAGACGGTGGGCCAATTTCGTGTCTCGCCTTCTTCGTGGAGTTCGACACTCGCGAAGCAACAGAACCGCGAAATGCTGAATTTTCTCGATTACGCTCTCTCGCTGTCCACAGCGGACGTGGGCGGAGTTGACCTCGCTCTTGGGCGCGCGAGGGTGGTGGCGAAATCACTCCTGCGCAGAGTGGTCTCGAAGGTAGGTTCGCCGACGGGACGTTCAAAGTAGAGCATGCCGAAATCACGGCGGGAGGTTGGTATCAGATGGCTCATCCGGAACAACGCGAGTTCATAAGGCTTGCAATCGCCACGATTACGGACCAGTCGACGCTCCGTCGCGTGATCGAGATTGGTTCCTTTGACGTCAACGGTGAGATTCGTTCGCTGTTTGAGCACATTGACCTCGAGGTGTACGTGGGCGTGGACTTGACTGAAGGACCCGGCGTGGACGTGGTGTCGTTGGGTCACGAGTTACAGCTCGATGGCGAATACTTCGACCTCGCGATATCCGTGGAGTGTTTCGAGCACGATCAGTTCTGGCCATTGACCTTCGCAAAAATGGTCGAACTCCTGAAACCCGGGGGGTGGCTCGTCTTCACGTGCGCGAGCACGGGGCGGCCCGAGCACGGCACGAGTCGTTCCGATCCCAGTCTCAGTCCCGGCACGAGCAGTCGCGGGTTTGAGTATTACAAGAATCTGAGCGAGCAAGATTTCTTGGCCCGCAGTCAGGTGGACCAGAAATTCAGTGGATATCAGTTCGTGGCCAATAACGACGTTTTTGACCTGTACTTCATCGGGCAAAAAGGTGACGGCGTTGCTCGCGGTTCGACGCAGAACTTCATTGGGGAATCACAGATCAAAGCCATCCGCGATCTGACCCCCGCCGTGCACGTGTTGATCAGATTGCCACTTAAGGTCTGCGCTCATTTATTCTCGGAGAAGGCGTACCAAGAGTTCGCGTATCGATATTGGAAAACCCTGAATTCATTGCAAAGGCGATTCCTGGACTCGAAATTCTCGAGATCATGACGTCCGTTCGCTGAAATAACACGGTCCAAAATAATGCCAGTTCGACCAGTGGCAGGCGTGGTGGGGCGTGCCGTTCGCCAGGCGATTGTGTAGATCCGTTATGGCTGTTGACGGCGCTGCGTGATTGACGGTGGCGCAGCGAAGATCCAACTCCCGCCCAACGCCAGAGCGAAGCCGAGTGCGCGAAAGAACGTGTGCACGCCGTCGTGGGGAAGCGTTTCGTGAAAAATGAGCATGCCGACCACGACTACGTAGACGCTCGCGACGATACTCGAGAAAGGACCAATCACGGCAACACGACTTCGTTGGAGGCCACTCTGAAATATGAGCAGTCCGACGATCGATGTCACCAAAAATACGTAGGGATACGGAGACTCCAGTACGTGCGGCACGCCCGCGATCAATCCGTGGCGCTGGAGGAGCACGGCTGCCCCTTTCGCTTGCAGTGCGGCCACACCGTAGAAAAGTCCGGACGTCACTCCAAAGGGCACACTCGCGTCGCCGGGCGTCAGGAGTCCCAGTAACCGAAAGACGAGTGCCGCGAGAATGACGGTCGCGACACTCACCGAGACAACATCAACGGTGAGATTTTTACCGCCGCCCGATGCGCTCGAATTGAGGGTGACGGAAATCAGCACAACTGCGCCGATGATGAAGCAGAGGCCGAGGTACTCCCTGCGCCCTATTGGTTCGCGTAGAAAGAGGCGCGAACCGAGGACCAAGAGTGAGAGTCCGGCAGCAACAATTGTCTGGACGACCACAATCGGAGACAGCGAATAGGCAATTACGGTCATCACGACGGCCACCACGCCCGTAGCGAATCCCAAGACCCACAACCGCGAACGTCCAATTTGTTGGAGCATATGACCGGCTCGGCGAGCCGAGATGTCGGGCATGCGGTCGACCGCAGTTTTCTCCAATAGATTGCTCGCGCTGAAGCACACCGATGCCAAGAGGCTAAACATCACGCCAAAAATCATTGCGAAACACAGCCGATCGGACGGCTCAGGGAATTCGGCAGGATGTCAAATGGACAACGCATGCACGATTCAGCAAATGGCAAAACGTGGCGCACTTAGACGATCTCAATCTGTGTAAATGTCACGGTGATGTGCACCTCGCAGGCCCTGAATCGCTCCATCGTCACGCAGCGTTGGCCGTACATTGAGACCAACTTACTCGTGGCCTCGGGCTCAACGGGTGAAAGTGATCTGAGCTCCGTTGAGTGAAAGAAGGTTCACGTTCGGATCAACGTTCGGGGTATTCTGAGTCAACCGATGTTGAGAATTGGGCACGAACGCAAGAACGTTGTCCATCCTCTCGATTACTTAGCCTCCAAAGGACAACGAACGATATGACGACTTTCGCAGGCACGTGGGACGTGACCATCGACACGCTCATTGGCAAGATGACCGTAGTTTTTGACATCACCGAAGTGGACGGAACGATTCACGGAACTGCTCGCTCGGATTCGGAGACCGTGGAGTTCCTTGACGCGGTCGCTGAGGGCAACAAGCTTACGTGGACGCAGGTGGTCACGACACCGATGAAACTCACCCTGAAATTCGACGTCGACGTCGACGGCGACGCAATGACCGGTACGTCGAAAGCGGGCTCATTCCCAGCCTCCAAGGTGTTCGGAAGCCGCACGACACCAGGCTGAGCGTGTGACCGTCGTTTGATGTAGGCAACGGAAGAACCTCATTGTATTCTTCGCGCGGGGTTATGTCAGTCTCGGTCTCATGTCACAATCGATGAGTGTCAATTGAACTCTTCACGGACCGCCTGAAGCTTCGCGAATGGGTTCGCAGCGACCTTGATCCGCTCATCGAGATATTTTCCAAACCCGAAATGTGGCACTATCCGCTTCGTCGAGGTTTCACGCCCGACGAGACGGTCAACTTCCTCAACCGACAGATGAGCGCTCAAGATATGGGCGAAACCGCGTTATTGGCTGCGGAAGATCGATTCACCCAGCGGCTGCTCGGGTACATCGGCTTGGGGGTGCCCGCTTTTTTGCCCGAGATTATGCCAGCGGTGGAGATTGGCTGGCGCCTAGATCCGCTGGTGTGGGGTCGAGGACTCGCGACCGAAGGTGCGTTGATGGTGTTGGAGCACGCCTTC
This sequence comes from Acidimicrobiales bacterium, assembly GCA_049519675.1. Lineage (GTDB taxonomy): Bacteria > Actinomycetota > Acidimicrobiia > Acidimicrobiales > RAAP-2 > RAAP-2. The sequence continues at coordinate 6,981 of JBEKQN010000092.1, forward strand.
GAAGACCCCGATCTGGAAGAAGTGGTGAGTATTTACCATCCGGAAAATATTGCGTCCGGGAAGGTAATGATGCACCTGGGAATGCAGTTCGACCGCGACACAATCGATCCGGCTCGCGAAATACCGCTTCGTGTGTACAGACTTTCCAGAGCACGTTGGACCACTTATTCCAAGGGATTCAGTGCCGGTTAGTTCCGCAGCGACGTTGGTACTTTGTCGACATGGCGTCTTCATATCAACTCGAACTTTCCAACGGCCGTGTCCTGGATGTCTACGTGAGCGGTCCGGAAGGTGGCCTCCCTCTCGTCTTCCACCACGGCACGCCAGGTGCCGGCGTGCAAGAGCGAGCGCTCGCACGAGCGGCGCACGCACGCGGCCTGAGACTCGTCACCACCTCGCGCGCCGGATACGGCGGATCAACACGTCATCCCCAGCGCCAAGTCGTCGACGTCGTCGCCGACACCGCTGACGTGCTGGCGTCGCTCGGCGCGCCACGCTGTCTCGTTGCTGGCGCGTCGGGTGGCGGGCCACACACGCTCGCGTGCGCGGCCCGTCTTGACGGTGTCGTCGGGGCGCTGGTCATCGCGAGTATCGCGCCCTTCGAAGCGGCCGGCCTTGACTGGATGAACGCGATGGGTGAGGAGAATGTGATCGAGTTTGGCGCCGCCCTTCAGGGCGAAGACGTGCTGCGTACCTATCTCGAGGCCCAACTGGACGATCTGCGCACCGTGACGGTGGAGGGCACGATTGTCGCGTTGAATACGGTCCTTCCCGCCGTTGATAGAGCCGTCATCACCGGCGAATTTGGTGAGGACCTGGCGAGTCAGTTCCGCGAAGGACTTCGAATCAGCGTCGACGGATGGCTGGACGATGATCTCGCTTTCGCGCAACCCTGGGGCTTTGAGCTCAAGGAAATTGAGGTGCCAACCATGATCTGGCAAGGTGAAGAGGATCTTATGGTGCCGTTCGCGCACGGACGGTGGCTCGCGTCACAGCTGCCCAACGCACACGTGCATCTCGAGAGCGGTGAGGGCCACCTCTCCGTGGCTGTCGGGGCGTTGGACCGCATGCTCGACGAGCTAGTCTCCGCCAGCGGCGTCAGAAACCTCGGCTGAGCACCTCGACTTTGGCAAATTGATTGACACCGCGGAGAGTTGGTCGTGTCGAAGAGATGTAACAACCGGTTGCTAGTCTGCGCGCATGCGACTCAACTTCAGTGGTGATATCTGGTTCTGGAAGGGGCCATCACCGTTTCATTTCGTCACTGTCCCCCCCGATGAGAGCGCCGAATTGCACGCGGTCTCGGCCCTCGTCACGTACGGCTGGGGGGTGATTCCGGTCACCGTGAAAATTGGCAAGACCAGCTGGGCGACGTCACTCCTTCCAAAGGATGGCGGGTACCTCGTGCCCATCAAGGCGTCCGTGCGAAAGGTAGAGGGTCTCGAACTCGGTGACACGGTGAAGGTTGTTCTCTCTCTGGGAGTCACCCGCTGACGTCGTCGTTTGGGAATTGGGATAGGTTCGTCCATTTCCCCGCGGTGTGGTCCCTGTAATTTGAGGCTCGATGGAGCACTTCACGTCACTGGGGCACGAAGTCACAGACGAGGCCTATCGTGATGGCTCAAGAGACAAGGTGGCTCGTAAGGAGAATGCATGACCACACTAAAGAACCGACCTAATGTCGCGCTGCTGGTCGTCGACGTGCAAAACGGCGTCGTCGAGGGCGCTCACGAGCGCGACGCGGTCGTCGCAAATATTGGCAGTCTCGTGCATAAGGCTCGCCAGGAGAAGGTCCCGGTCGTCTGGGTGCAGCACTCGGATGAGCAGTTAGAGCGGGGGAGTGACAATTGGCGAATTGTTCCCGAACTGACTCCGGACGACTCCGAGCCACTCATCGAAAAGAACTACGGCGACTCGTTCGAGGACACCACGCTCGAAACGGTGCTATCAGATCTCCACGTGGGCCGTCTCGTCGTCGTTGGCGCTCAGACCGATCAGTGCATTAGGTCAACGCTGCACGGCGCACTGGCGCGCGGCTACGACGCCATGCTGGTGAGCGACGCGCACACGACCGAAGACGCCACGGAGTGGGGCGCTCCTTCTCCCGACCTGGTTATTGCCCACACGAACCTCTACTGGACGTATCAAGAGGCGCCGGGCCGCACCGCTGGAACGGCGGAGACCAAGGACGTTGACTTCGCTGACGCGACGTGAGCGTTACGCGACTGAAGTCGTCACAACTACTTTTGCGTTCGACTACTCGGCATGCGGAGTCATGTCATACGTGACCCAGGTGGTCCGTGACGCGACCTTGTTGTAGACCGCCTGGGCTCTGGCATTATCTTCGGCGGTCGTCCAACGCACAACGGACCACTCGCGTGCGACGGCCGTGTCATTGATGGCGCCAAACAACGCCTCTACGGCGCCCGAACCACGATGCTGCGGATCAACGAAGAGATCGTCCAGGTACCCGCCCCTAGTTCCGCGAAGGGGACGCACCCACTCGCGCAGGTGCGCGAGTCCACGGGGAATGTCGATTTCACGTTGTTCGTCATCAACTTCCACGGCTACCAGCGCCTCGACGCACTTCTTTTCGTGAATCCAGCTCCAAAT
>JBEKQN010000093.1:0-9485 GCA_049519675.1 Acidimicrobiales bacterium
TCGAGATCTACCGCCGCGCGCGTCCCGGTGAAGTCCAGACGATTGAAGCGGCCCGTCAGTACTTCGAGGGTGCCTTCTTCTCGGAGAAGCGCTACGACCTCTCGCGTGTAGGTCGTTACAAGCTCGACCGCAAGCTGGGCGACGAAGTCGCCAAGAACGTCGAACTGTTCGGCGACGTACTGGAGCGTCCGAACTCGGACCTGCACGTGCTCTCCAAGGCCGAGGTCCTCGCGACCGCGACCTACCTGCTCAACCTCGCCCGGGACCGTACCGCGAAGGAAACGACCTACCACATTGACGACCAGGACCACTTCGCCAACCGCCGCATCCGCAGCGTGGGCGAACTGATCCAGAACGCCCTGCGCACCGGACTGTCGCGCATGGAGCGCGTGGTTCGCGAGCGCATGAACACCCAGGACGTCGAAGCGATCGCGCCCCAGACGCTGATCAACATTCGTCCGGTGATGTCGGCCATCAAGGAGTTCTTCGCGACCTCCCAGTTGAGCCAGTTCATGGACCAGAACAACCCGTTGTCGGGTCTGACCCACAAGCGCCGACTCTCCGCGCTGGGCCCAGGCGGACTCTCCCGCGAGCGCGCCGGACTCGAAGTCCGAGACGTCCACTCCTCGCACTACGGGCGCATGTGTCCCATCGAAACCCCCGAAGGCCCCAACGTGGGCCTCATTGGCTACCTCGCCAACTACGCGCGCATCAATGGCTACGGCTTCATTGAGACGCCGTACCGCGTGGTCACCAGTGGCAAGGTCACCGGTGAGATCAAGTACTTCACCGCCGACGAAGAAGAGCGTTACGTCATTGCCCAGGCCAACACCGAGGTCGACGACAAGGGCGTCATCAAGGCCGACCGCGTCCTCGTGCGCCGTGGCCCGATCGGCACCGGCCTTCGCGTGGGCGCGTCGAACAAGTCGTCGTCAACGACGTCCGAGATCGACTTCGTCAAGCCCGACGAGGTTGAGTTGATGGACGTCTCGACCAAGCAGGTCATCTCGGTCGCCACCTCGCTGATTCCCTTCGTGGAGCACGACGACGCGCAGCGCGCGTTGATGGGCGCCAACATGCAGAAGCAGGCCGTGCCGCTGATCATGCCCGAAGCGCCCTTCGTGGGCACCGGTATGGAAGCGCGCGCCGCGCTCGACTCGGGTGACGTGCTGATTGCCGAAGGCGAGGGCGTCGTTCGCTCCGTCTCGGGCGACCGCATCGTCGTCGAGTACGAAAAGGACGTGACCGACCGCTACGGCAAGACCCTGGGCAAGAAGCAGTACAACTTGAACAAGTTCCGCCGTTCGAACCAGGACACCTCGATCAACCAGAAGCCGCTCGTCTTTGGCGGCGAGACGGTCGTGGCCGGTGACCTCCTGGCCGACGGCACCAGCACGTACAACGGTGAGCTGGCACTGGGCAAGAACCTGCTCGTGGCGTACATGCCCTGGGAGGGCTACAACTACGAGGACGCCATCATCTTGAATGAGCGTCTCGTGCGTGACGACGTCCTCACCTCGATCCACGTGAAGGAATACGAGATCGACGCGCGCGACACCAAGTTGGGTGCCGAGGAAATCACCCGCGACATCCCGAACCTGCCCGACGACATCCTGGCCGACCTCGACGACCGCGGCATCGTGCGCATTGGCGCCGAAGTCGAGCCCGGCGACATCCTGGTGGGCAAAGTCACCCCCAAGGGTGAGACCGAGCAGTCGCCCGAAGAGCGTCTGCTGCGTGCGATCTTCGGTGAGAAGGCGCGTGAAGTGCGTGACACCTCGCTCAAGGTCCCCCACGGCGAGTCCGGCAAGGTCATCGACGTCAAGGTCTACAGCCGCGACGAGGACCACGAAATGCAGCCGGGTGTGAACCAGTTGGTCAAGGTCTACGTCGCTCAGAAGCGCAAGATCTCCGAGGGTGACAAGCTCGCCGGACGCCACGGCAACAAGGGCGTCATCTCTAAGATCCTGCCCGAAGAGGACATGCCCTTCATGGCCGACGGCACGCCAGTGGACATCATCCTGAGCCCGCTCGGGGTACCGAGCCGCATGAACGTGGGCCAGGTTCTCGAGAGCCACCTCGGTTACGCCGCTCGTTACGGTTGGGAAGGCATCGAGGTCAACCCCGCGGTGGGCACGTCGGGCCACTCGGACCAGCGAGACCCCGCGACCCGTCCGTACCGCAAGACCCGTCCGCGCACCGAGCCCGCGGTCTACGTCGCCACGCCATCGTTTGACGGTGCGCACTGGGACGAGACCGAGCGCGCCAAGGACAAGCCCACGATCCAGCACACCTTCGCGACGCTCAACGTCGACGGGGCCAACGGCATGCGCCTGCTCGCGGGCGACAATGACGGCAAGGTCTCGCTCTACAACGGTCGCACCGGTGAGCTCTACGACAACCCGATTTCGGTGGGCTACGCCTACATCTTGAAGTTGGCCCACATGGTCGACGACAAGATCCACGCCCGCTCGACCGGTCCGTACTCCATGATCACCGCCCAGCCCCTGGGTGGCAAGGCCCAGTTCGGTGGCCAGCGCTTCGGTGAGATGGAAGTCTGGGCCCTGGAAGCTTACGGTGCCGCCTACGCGCTCCAAGAACTGTTGACGGTCAAGTCCGACGACATGAAGGGCCGCGAGCGCGCCTACGAAGCAATCGTCAAGGGTCAGAACCTGCCCGAGCCGGGAATTCCCGAGTCGTTCAAGGTGCTGATCAAAGAAATGCAATCGCTCTGCTTGAACGTGGAAGTTCGCGACAAGAACAAGCAGCACGTCGATCTTGCCGACACCGAAGAGGACTTCTTCTCGGTCACGCGCGAATTGGGCATCGACATCAGTCGACCCGAGCGCGGCAGTGACGAAGAAGATGCCCGCCGTGCGGCCGAAAGGAAGTTGTCATGAGCCCGCTAGACGTAAACCAGTTCGACGAACTGAGCATTGGCCTCGCCACCGCCCAGAACATTCGTAGTTGGTCCTCGGGTGAAGTGAAGAAGCCCGAGACCATCAACTACCGCACCCTGCGTCCGGAAAAGGACGGTCTCTTCTGCGAAAAGATCTTCGGACCCCAAAAGGCCTGGGAGTGCGCCTGCGGCAAGTACAAGCGCGTGCGCTTTAAGGGCATTGTCTGTGAGCGCTGTGGCGTAGAAGTCACGAGCGACAAGGTCCGCCGTGACCGCATGGGCCACATCGCCCTGGCGGCCCCGGTCGTGCACATCTGGTACCTGCGTGGTACCCGGTCGTGGTTGGCCTACCTGCTCATGGGGACGCTACCCAAGGAAGAGCTCAAGGCCAAGCAGTTAGAGAAGGTCATCTACTTCGCCGCCCACATGGTCACCTTTGTCGACGTCGATCGTCGTCACGCCGACCTCGGCGACCTGCGCAAGGGGCTGGCCGACGAGATCGTCGAAATCGCCGAACGCGAAGTCAAGGCCCTCGACAACAAGTTGAAGGAGATCGAAGCGCGCGCGGAGAAGCTTGAGTCCGACGGCGCCAAGGAATCCGAACTCCGCGCGCTCCAGCGCGGCACCGAGAAGGAACTCGACGGCGTGCGTTCGCGCTTCGCCGAAGAGCGTGAGCTGGCCAAGCAGGCCTTCACGACCTTTGAAGCCCTGCACTCGCGTCAGATCATCGAAGACGAAGTGCTCTACCGCGAGATGGACTTCCGCTACGGCGAGTACTTCGAGGGCGGCATGGGGGCCAACGCCATCCTGCGCCTGATTGACCGGATGGACCTCGACGAAGAAGAGCGCGTCATGCGCGAGATGATTGACGCCAAGGACGGCCGCAAGCCCCTCAGTGCGCAGCGTCACGCCAAGTTCCTGAAGCGACTTTCCATCGTCCAGTCATTTAACCGTCGTGACGACCAGGGTCGACGCCTCAACGACCCGCGCGCCATGATCCTCGAAGCCATTCCCGTCATCCCGCCGGACCTGCGCCCCATGGTCCAGCTCGACGGTGGTCGTTTCGCGACCAGTGACCTCAACGACCTCTACCGTCGCGTCATCAACCGCAACAACCGGCTGAAGCGCCTGCTCGACCTCGGCGCGCCCGACATCATTGTCAACAATGAGAAGCGCATGCTCCAAGAGGCCGTCGACGCGTTGTTCGACAACGGTCGCCGTGGCCGGCCCGTGGCGGGCCAGAGTGGCCGTCCGCTCAAGAGTCTTTCGGACATGTTGAAGGGCAAGCAGGGCCGGTTCCGCCAGAACCTGCTCGGCAAGCGCGTCGACTACTCCGGACGTTCGGTCATCGTCGTTGGTCCCCAGCTCAAGCTCCACCAGTGCGGCCTGCCCAAGATGATGGCCCTGGAGCTCTTTAAGCCCTTCGTCATGAAGCGGCTCATCGAGACCCAGATGGCCCAGAACATCAAGAGCGCCAAGCGCATGGTCGAGCGTCGCAAGACCGTGGTCTGGGACGTGCTCGAAGAGGTCATTCGCGAGCACCCCGTGCTGCTCAACCGCGCGCCGACCTTGCACCGCCTCGGTATCCAGGCGTTCGAGCCGGTCCTCGTTGACGGCAAGGCCATTCAGATTCACCCGCTCGTCTGCAAGGCCTTTAACGCGGACTTCGACGGTGACCAGATGGCCGTGCACGTGCCGCTGTCGGCCGAAGCCCAGGCCGAAGCGCGCATCCTGATGCTCTCGACCAACAACATCTTCACGCCCGCCACCGGTCGCCCCATCACCGAGCCGGCCCAGGACATGGTCTTCGGCGCCTACTACTTGACGCTGCCCGCGAACGAAGAGGTCGAGAACCCCCGTGTCTTCCGTCACGTCTACGAAGTGGAGAACGCGCTCGCCGACAAGATGATTGGCCTGCGCACGCCCATTGAGATTCGCCCCTCCGAGGGCTCGTCGCTGGACACTCGCCTTGAAGGCGCGGGCGTCGAGGTCAAGGGCGCGAGCCGTTCACTGGTGACGACGCCGGGTCGTGTGTTCTTCAACGAGGCGCTGCCCTTCGGGTTCCGCTACGTCAACGAGCTGATTGGCAAGAACGCCATGCCCATCGGCGTCATCGTCGAGGAGATTTCTGGCAGCTTCGGCCGCCAGGAAGTCGCCGAGTCGCTGGACGCCATCAAGTCACTGGGGTTCCGCTACGCCACCAAGTCCGGACTCACGATCTCGATCGACGACGTCGTGACGACCTCGGAGAAGGCCGCCATCCTCAACAAGTACGAGGAGCAGGCCGCCAAGGTCGAGACGAACTACCGCCGCGGCGTCATTGTTGACGACGAGCGTCGCCAGCAGGAGATCGAGATCTGGACGAACGCGAACAAGGAGGTCGGTGACGCCACGGACCGCGCCATGAACGCCAAGTTCGACAACCCGATCCGCATGATGGTTGACTCCGGCGCACGTGGTAACAGCCAGCAGATTCGCCAGATCGCCGCCATGAAGGGCCTCGTGTCCAACCCGCGTGGTGAGATGATTCCCCGCCCGATCAAGTCCTCCTTCCGCGAGGGCCTCTCGGTGCTGGAGTACTTCATCTCGACCCACGGCACCCGCAAGGGCCTGGGTGACACCGCGCTTCGCACCGCGGACTCCGGGTACCTGACCCGTCGCCTCGTCGACGTCGCCCAGGAACTCATTGTCAAGGAGTTCGACTGCGCCACGACCCGTGGGCTGTGGATCGAGCACGTCGCCGCCGACACTCGCGGTCAGCGCGCGCACTTGGAAACCAAGCTGTGGGGCCGCGTGGTCTCAGAGCCGGTCACCCTGTCCGACGGTTCGGTGGTCGAAGCGGGCACCATGCTGATGGCCGACGACGTCGACCGCCTGCGTGACGACCCGGCGGTGACGCGCGTGCGCGTGCGCACCACGCTCACCTGTGACGCGGTCCAGGGCGTGTGTGCTGCCTGTTACGGACTGTCACTGGCGACCCACCAGCTCGTCGAACTCGGTGAAGCCGTTGGTGTCATTGCCGCCCAGTCAATTGGCGAGCCCGGAACCCAGCTCACCATGCGTACCTTCCACTCCGGTGGTGTGACCGAAAGCGACATCACGCACGGCCTGCCGCGCGTGGTCGAGCTCTTCGAAGCCCGTACCCCGAAGGGGGCCGCCAAGGTGGCCGAGTTCTCGGGCGTCGTGCGCGTAGAACTGATTGGTCGCGAGCGCAAGGTCACCGTGGTTGGTAACGACGGCGAAGTCCAGGAGGAGTCGATCTCGATCGCGCGCCACCTGCACGTCGAAGACGGCCAAGAGGTCGAGGTCGGCACGCCGCTGCACGACGGACCGCTCGATCCCAAGCTCATGATGAAGTTCCGCGGCACCCGTGAGACCCAGCAGTACCTGACCGAGGAAGTCCAGAACGTCTACCGCGACCAGGGCGTGTCGATTCACGACAAGCACATCGAGCTCATCGTGCGTCAGATGACCCGACGCGTGCAGATTGTCGACGACGGCGATTCGCCGTGGTTGCCCGGTGCGATGGTCGACGTCAAGCTGTTCAACGACACCAATGACCGCCTCGAAGCCGAGGGCAAGGAAGCGGCCGACGGCCGAGCCCAGTTGATGGGTATCACCAAGGCCTCACTCGCGACCGACTCGTGGCTCTCCGCGGCGTCGTTCCAAGAGACGACTCGCGTGCTCACCGAAGCCGCCATCGAGGGTAAGCGTGACCACCTGGTGGGCCTCAAGGAAAACATCATCATTGGCAAGTTGATCCCCGCCGGATCGGGTCTCGAGTACTACAACAAGCGCGAACTGCGCCTGGACATGCCCGACGCCGAACTGCTGCCCGCGTGGGCGCAGGTCTCGGACGACGACCTCGACCTCGCCAGTCTCCTGGGCGAGATTGCCGGTGACGACACCTTCAGCGCCGACCTGTCGGCCTTCCAGAACATCGGAACGGCCACGTATGACGAGTCCGCGTTGCCCGAAAACGACATCGCGAACCCCGAAGACGAGATCGGCAACCAAGCGATCTAACGACCTGGCCGTGCTGACGACCTTTGCGTCGCCAGCCGGGCTTGCCGTTATGGGGTGATTTGTCGTAGAATGGAAAGTCCGCGTGCCGGTACCAACTGGCACGTTCCAAAGAACGTTGTATAACCAGAGAGGTTCCGCGTGCCCACAATTGCACAGTTGGTCCGAAAGGGCCGGCAGGACAAAGTATCCAAGACCAAGACGCCCGCGCTGAAGGGCGCCCCGCAGCGTCGTGGCGTCTGCACGCGCGTGCACACGGTTACCCCTAAAAAGCCGAACTCGGCGCTGCGCAAGGTCGCGCGCGTGCGCCTCACCTCGGGCGTGGAGATCACGGCCTATATACCCGGTGTGGGCCACAACCTCCAGGAGCACTCGATCGTGCTCGTGCGTGGCGGGCGTGTCAAGGACTTGCCCGGTGTTCGTTACAAGATTATTCGCGGCGCGCTCGACACCTCAGGTGTTCGCGACCGCAAGCAGGCCCGTAGTCGCTACGGCGCCAAGAAGGAGAGCTAATGCCTCGTAAAGGCCCCGCCGAACGACGCGAGCTCGTTCCCGACCCGATTTACAAGTCGACCCTGGTGACCCAGGTGACCAACAAGGTCCTCGAGCGCGGCAAGCGCACCATCGCCGAGCGCATTGTCTACACCGCCTTAGAACTGGTCGAGCAGAAGACGGGCGCTGACCCCGTGGCGGCGCTGAAGCGCGCGCTCGAAAACGTACGTCCCGAGCTCGAAGTGAAGAGTCGCCGTGTTGGCGGCACCACCTACCAGGTGCCAATGGAAGTCCGGCCCCGTCGCTCGACGACGCTGGCGATCCGCTGGCTGACCGACTTCGCCAAGAAGCGCCGCGAGAAGACCATGGCCGAACGTCTGGCCAACGAGATTATTGACGCCAGCAACGGTGTGGGTGCGGCAGTAAAGCGCCGCGAAGACATGGCCAAGATGGCCGAGTCCAACAAGGCCTTCGCACACTACCGCTGGTAATAAAAGAGAGTTATTGAAATGACCGCACGCGAGATCCCGCTCGAAAAAGTCCGCAACATTGGCATCATGGCGCACATCGACGCCGGCAAGACGACCACGACCGAACGCATCCTGTTCTACACCGGCAAGAACTACAAGATCGGTGAAGTGCACGAAGGCGCCGCCACCATGGACTGGATGGTCCAGGAGCAGGAGCGTGGCATCACGATCACGTCTGCCGCCACGACGTGTTACTGGAACGGCAACCGCATCAACATCATTGACACCCCGGGACACGTTGACTTCACCGTTGAGGTAGAGCGCTCACTGCGCGTGCTCGACGGGGCCGTCGCCGTCTTTGACGCCGTCGCCGGCGTGGAGCCCCAGACCGAGACCGTGTGGCGCCAGGCCAACAAGTACAACGTGCCGCGCATCTGCTTCGTCAACAAGATGGACCGCATCGGCGCGGACTTCTTTCGTTGTGTGGACATGATCGAAGACCGTCTCGACTGCGTGCCGGCCGTCATCCAGCTGCCCATCGGGGCCGAAGGCGGCTACCTGGGCATCATCGACCTGTGCGAGATGACCGCGACGATCCACCACGACGACCACGGCGAGGTCTTGGAAGTCATCGACATCCCCGACCAGTACAAGGCCCAGGCCGAGGAGTACCACGCCAAATTGCTCGACGTGCTCACCCGCTTCGACGATCACCTGATGGAACAGGTGCTCGAGGGACAGGACGTCTCGCCCTCCGACATCCGCCGCGCGCTGCGCGTGGGCACGTTGGAGAACCACTGCGTGCCGATCCTTAACGGCTCGGCCTTTAAGAACAAGGGTGTCCAGCCGATGCTCGACGCGGTCATTGACTTCCTGCCCTCGCCGGCCGACCTTCCCCCGACCCAGGGCACCAAGCCGGGCAAGGATGAGGTCCTCGAGCGCAAGCCGTCCGACGACGAGCCCTTCTCCGCACTGGCCTTCAAGATCATGACCGACCCCTACGTGGGCAAGTTGATCTACCTGCGCGTGTACTCGGGCACCCTAGAAAAGGGCGACACGGTATTGAACACCACCAAGGGCATGAGGAAAGAGCGTCTCGGACGTCTGCTCTTGATGCACGCCAACAACCGCGAGGACTTAGACACCATCCGCACCGGTGACATCATCGCCGCGGTGGGTTTGAAGCAGGTCACCACCGGCGACACGCTCAGTGCAGTGGACGCACCGATCCAGCTGGAGACCTTGACGTTTCCCGAGCCCGTCATTCACGTGGCCGTGGAGCCCAAGACCAAGGCCGACCAGGAGAAGCTGGGCAAGGCGCTGTACTCGCTGTCCGAAGAGGACCCGACCTTCCGCGTGCGCACCGACGAAGAGACCGGCCAGACCGTCATCTCGGGAATGGGCGAGCTGCACCTCGAGGTGCTGGTCGACCGCATGCTGCGCGAGTTCTCCGTGGACGCCAACGTCGGTAAGCCCCAGGTGGCCTACCGCGAGACGATCCGCAAGAAGGTCGAAAAAGTCGAAGAGAAGTACGTGCGCCAGACCGGTGGTAAGGGTCAGTACGGCCACGTCGTGATCACCCTGGAGCCCACGGGCCCCGG
>JBEKQN010000094.1:0-9277 GCA_049519675.1 Acidimicrobiales bacterium
ATCTTCGGGGACTTCCTCGTTTCCGATGAGGTGGTCAGCGATCTCACCGTGGTGGTCATTGCGAAAGTGCCCTCGCTCGCCGCCCTCGAAGATACGCTGCAGGGCTGGGAAGACGCCATGCTCGACGAGAGCTCCCTCGAGTGGCTCTACGAGCGATTTCCGGAGACCTAGAGATACGGCGAGGTTGAATCCGCAACTTGACAGAGTCGCGTGAGCGCCGGCACTAAATTCGCGAGCGGTACCCGTTCGGCTTCATTGATGGTGGTCATCAGTGGATTCCAACTGCCGTCGAGCGATGTCGCGTTAGCCGCGGGCTGCGTGGCCCGCAATAAATCACGCATCGCTTGGGCCTGCAGTCGGGACTGTTGGCCCGAGGTCAGACCGTCCGACTGACTCTGCTTTTCTAACAACAGCGCCATCTTGACGCTGCGACATGACGTGCGTGCATCACCCACCGCTCCGTTGGCACCACAGGCGCTCAAAATAATGCCGGCAGCGAGGAAAGGAACGAAAAGAAGAAGTCGAGGTGTTAACCGAGCCACGAGTCGGCAGCTTGCAACAAGAAGTCGCTGACACTGTGACCGCGTTCGAAGATGTCACACAACGGATCTTCGCCCTTGGCTACCTGGCTGAGCGAGATGGCCCGACGGGCCACGATCGAGATGCGACGCTCGCTGGCCTCGGTGGGCGACGCGAATGAGTCGCTCGCCGTCACCTCCAGGGGCATCTCGAGACCGCCAATCGGGGCGAGGTCGATCGCCAGGCGAAGTAGGTCTGGACTGTGCGGCATCGGCGGCAGGCTCCAGGTCAACACCAGGGGAAAGTGGAATTCGTCCGGCGGATCGACGTCATCGGGCAGTCCCAGCACCGCGTCTTCAAAGGCCAGCAGCGTTCGCGGGTCTACGTCAAGTTCTATGTGCAGGTCTACCGGTCCGCCACAGCCGTCTTCGGGATGTAAGTCCACTTCCCACGCTTGGCGAAGGGAATAGGTTTCGACGAAGTGTCGTTCGTCGTGCACGTGAAACCCGTGCGTAACCGCATGGTCCTTTAGGTCTGCAACGAAACCAGCGACGTCAATAGCGGCCATTACTACTCAGGTTAGTCCCCGACACAACTAGCGTGTTTGTGTGAGCGATTCTCTTTCGGCGCTGCTTCGTGAATGTGCGCACGAGATAGGTGAGGTGGTGAAATCGCAACGGGGCCGGGGACTCTCGGGTGAACGAGAATCGCAATATTTCTTAGACGTGGCAGCGGACGAAGTCGCGCTGCGCGTGCTTGGCGGTGCCGGGCTGCGGGTGATGAGTGAAGAATCTGGCGTCACGGGTAATGGTGACGTCACTGTGGTTGTAGATCCAATTGACGGTTCGACGAACTGTGACCGCGGGATTCCGTTTTACGCGACGAGTTTGGCCGTAATGCGTGGGTCGGAGTTGATCATGGGTTTGGTGAAGGATCATTCCACGGGTGACGTTTTCGAAGCGCAAAAGGGTGCGGGCGCGACGTGTAACGGTCTCGAGATTCATTCGAGTTCACAAACAGATCTCTCCAAGGCGATCGCTGCCTTTTCCGGTCTGCCATCGCGCCATTTGGGGTGGGCCCAGTATCGAGCTCTCGGCGCCGCGAGCCTGGAAATCTGCCTCGTCGCGAACGGTGCACTCGACATATACGCAGTCGCGCAGCAGTCGACGCTCAATCCCTGGGACTATTTGGCCGGGATGCTCATCGCGCTCGAGGCCGGCGCCGTGGTGCAGGATTATCGCGACGAAGAACTCGAGACGTCGGCCGCCGTCGTCAGAAGACCCGTGTTTGCGAGCACGAAGGAGTTACTGTCCACGATGCTCGATGAGGGCACCCTCTAGGCTGTTGGTTCCCGGGCGCTTAGCTCAGTTGGTTAGAGCAGCTGATTTACACTCAGCAGGTCGGGGGTTCGAGTCCCTCAGCGCCCACTTCGTTGTCGGAATCACATGTCGGAGGCACAACCGAACCTCGACCGAGGCATCGGTTTCGTTTCTCGTTCGCTCATTCAATTTTGGAAGTTGTTTGCGCCTCTTCTCCATACATACAGCGTCGTGGAACTTTGGGTGAAAGCCGAAGAGACTCGAGTATTCAGGTTGACGGCAGCCCAATATGGCGTCGGGACCAAAGTCAGGACGCAGATTTAGGCAATGGACGCACAAGTCTCGTAAGTCCATCGAGAATAAGGTCAAGTCCGAACTCGAACTCACCCTCTTCGTCACCATCTGAGGTCTTCATATGCACTGCTGCGTGCTCGATGAGATAGGGAAAGGTGTAAGGATTCAGCAGGTCGAGGAGGTTCTCGATGAATTCTGGGGGGGTGTCCGCCGGGAGCTTGTGGCCGAGCTGCCAAATGGTGAACCCCAGAATGTGACTGTCGAGCGCGTGGTAAGCCCTTGATGCTGCCTCGGGCGAAAACCCCGCCTCGCGAAGCTTCGCGAGAATCGCCTCGATGTAGGTCATTCGCGACGTGACCATGCGGGACGAGGTAGGCGTCAGAATGAGCTGGCACGCCCATGGATGCCGTAGAAGTGACTCATGAACGGAAATTGCGGTCGCGCGCATGACCGCTGCCCAGTCCTCTGGAGGGGTCGAGAAGTCGATTTCTGACAGCACAATTTCGACAATCCCTACGAGGATCTCATCCTTATCGTCTACGTAGTTGTAGAGCGACATCGCCTCTACACCAAGGGCTTCGCCAAGTCCTCGCATCGTCACGGATTCAAGACCGGAGCCGTCTGCCAACGCGAGGGCGGCGCGGAGAATTCGCTCCCTGCTCAGGGGGATTCTCGATCGCTGCGTATTAAGCGCGCGTGGCATAGTTGACATACTTACATAGTATGGCTATCCTTACAGCATAAGTTTACGATGTAAAGTAACCCGATCTAGAAATGGGGGACGATCAGATGAAAGCCATTGTAAGAGCCGCGTACGGGCCAGCCGAGAGCCTTTCGCTGGCGGAAGTTCCGCTGCCTGAGGTGGGGGACACCGACATACTTATCAAGATGCGTGCCAGCACGGTCAATCCGTACGACTGGCACATGGTCCGCGGCGAGCCCTACCTCTTGCGAATGAGCGCTGGCTATCGGCGTCCCAAGAACCACGCGATGGGAATCGACGCGGCTGGCATCGTCACGGCGGTCGGCGAGAAGGTCACTCGGTTCCAGCCGGGCGACCAAGTCTTCGGCATCGCCAGGGGTGCCTTCGCCGAGTTTGCCGCCGCGGACGAGAAGCGTCTCGCGACAAAGCCCGACGAGGTGACTTTTGAGTCGGCAGCGTCCCTCCCGTGTGCTGGAATCACCGCCCTTCAAGCGGTTCGTGACAAGGGACAGGTCGCGTTGGGAATGTCCGTCCTCGTCAACGGCGCGGCAGGAGGCGTTGGTTCTTTTGCTGTTCAAATTGCCAGATCATTCGGGGCCAAGGTGACGGGTGTCTGTAGCACGAGAAACATAGATCTCGTCAGGTCGTTAGGCGCCACCGAGGTTGTCGACTACACGCTTGAAGACTTTGCCCAACTTCCCCGGCGATACGACGTGGTCATCGATACGGTTGGGAACCGCTCACTCGGCGATCTTCGTCGCTCGCTAAAGCCGCGTGGGACACTCGTCCTCGCGGGCGGCGCCAAGGGTAAGTGGCTGCGCCCAATCGCACTTCTTCTAAAGGCGACCGTCGTCTCTCCGTTCGTCCGCGAGCACCTTCGAGTGGTCATGGCGAATGTGACGCCGGAGGACCTGGAGTCCCTTTGCAGCCTTGTAAAGACTGGCGAAGTCGTTCCGCTCATCGATCGGACTAACTCGTTAGACGACGTACCAGAAGCTCTTGCATACATCGAGGAAGGGCACGCTCGAGGCAAGGTCGTCATCACGGTGTAATGCGGCTCGAGGTCATGCGGCCAGCGGGCGCCTTCGAGGGTTCGAGTAAGCACGGTAGAGGAGACAATTTTGGCCCGAGGTGGCTCGAGCTGGCTGTTCAGGTGGTATGTCCTACCTGATGAACAAGGGTGTGCTGGGGTTCGAACATAGTCCCGTCACCTCCACCACGACCATTCCGCTCAAAAGTACCTTGCAATCGCACGTCACCAAACCAATCAGGGATCAAGAAGCGTTGTATTCCACGTCGAACTATCGTGATCGCCAGAGCGTAAAGCCGACAAATATCGGGTCAATGACCCATAACCAAAGGAGCGAACATGAGCGACTCTTCGACCCAGGGAATACAGATCGTGCTGCATCCTGTGTCCGATCTGGCGTCAGCCAAGGCCGTGTATGCCGCCCTGCTCGGCGTCGCGCCACAGTCCGATTCTCCCTACTACGTAGGTTTTGAGGCCGCAGGCCAGCAGATCGGACTGGTACCCAGCAGTGGCGCGCAGGCCATGACCTCTCCAGTTGCCTTTTGGCGTGTCGCTGATATTGAGGCGAAGCTCGCTGAGGTGACTGCCGCGGGTGCCAGAGTTACCGAGGCTCCCCACGAGGTCGGCGGCGGCCGAGTCGTGGCGCAATTTGCTGATATCGATGGCAACGTGCTTGGTTTGTTCCAGGATCAATAAACGCCCGCAACAATGTGCAACGTTGCCACTGGTGACGGGCGTGAATTGTTGAATCGACGGAGCGTGTACCTAAATCAACTGAAAGTCGAATGTGGCATGATTCCGCCGGTGACGATTAAAAATGACGAGGCGCAACACCTGATAGATCTTGCGTGACTCGGTGATCTAGCCGCCAGACGCGTCTCGAACGATCCAACACACTGCACTCACATAGCACCGTCAGTAGGTCAATGCGCCGCCTTCAGTTTCGAAGATGTTAGACATAACAACGTGGACGAACATCACAGCGAGGCAAGTTCCGATTCGGCAAGGGATGACGAGCGTCGTAAGGTTGATCGTCGAGATGGTGATGACCGTCGCAAAGAGGATCTTGGGCCGAGTAACGGCGTCGAGCGTCGCAAGGTCGATCGTCGTAAGGTCCAGCGGCGTAAGAAATAGGACTGTTGTTGCCGCGCACTCACGCGTCCTTAAGTTTTTCTCCTTAGTGAACGTCGAAGTGGAACGTTTGCTGTAACGAATTTGCTGCGCCGGCGTACGTCACGATTCAAAACCAAGGGATGTACAGGAAATCGGTTGGTTATTTATCGGGTGGCGGGGGTCGGACACGTGGGCAGAAACGCGGTTCCGTCGGAGTACCGTAACGGCTATGCAGCACCTCGAGCGTGCGGGAACGCACGTAATTTCTCGCGCACGTCATGCCCCTTCGGGCCGGACGAACGTCCTCACTCGCGTTCTGGTCGCTCTCGTGGTGGCCGGCGTCTCGATCACGTGGATCGTGCATGACACGAGTGCCAGGGCGGACACGCTGCAAATGTCCTCCAGTAGTCTCGAAACCGGATGGTATCCGAACGAGCCCCAACTCGCGCCATCGGTCGTCTCCGGCGGAGATTTTGGCGAGCTGTTCAACACACAACTCACGGGCGCGGTGTTCGCCCAGCCGCTGATCAGCCAGCCGACGGTACTGGCGGTGACCGAGGACGACAACGCGTACGGGCTCAACACCTCAACCGGCGCAATCGAGTGGACAAGGAACTTCGGCCCGCAGTCTCATCCACTGGCGCAGACGGGTTGCGGTGATATCGGCGCGAACATGGGAATCACCGGCACACCCGTGATCGACCCGGCGACCGATACCGCGTACTTCATCGCCGCCACGAGCGACGGCCCCAGCGGGGCCACGCAGTACTACATGGACGCAGTCAACGTGCAAACCGGAGCGACCCCGTCGGGATGGCCGGCGGGCGGCGTACTCATTCAAGGATCGGCTGACGATGACGCGGGCACGGTGTTCGACGGCCAGTGGCAGACCCAGCGCCCGGGGCTAGTGCTCGTCAACGGCGTCGTCTACGCCGCGTTCGGTTCTCAATGTGACTACGGCAACTGGACCGGTTGGGTCATCGGCGTTTCCGAGGGTTCGGCGAGCATCACGACGATGTGGGCGAGCGAGACCGGCGTTGATTTAGCCAACGGCGGTGGCGGTGGGGGTGGCATCTGGGGGTCTGGTTCGGCACCCGTCGTTGACAGTCAGGGTGACATCTATTTTGGGACCGGCAACGGTAACTTGCCGAACCC
This sequence comes from Acidimicrobiales bacterium, assembly GCA_049519675.1. Lineage (GTDB taxonomy): Bacteria > Actinomycetota > Acidimicrobiia > Acidimicrobiales > RAAP-2 > RAAP-2. Next base: position 6,134 of record JBEKQN010000094.1, read on the forward strand.
CGGTCCAGCTACAACCACTGCACATAGTTTTGGTGAAGCCGTCGTCGAGTTGAGTACGGCCACTGGCAAGTTGCACGTCGTTGACTATTTCATACCTTCGGACGCCGTATCACTCAACGCTCAAGATGGTGATCTCGGCTCGGGCGGCGTGGTCGCACTTCCGACGAGCATGGGTACGCCCCAAGAGCCCAACGTGATGCTCGCAGCCGGCAAAGAGGGAGTGATTTACGAGCTCAACATGAATGCGTTGGGCGGATACCAGGATGGTCCCGTCAACACCAACGGCGTTGGCAGTGACGCCATACCGGCCGAGACGGGACCGTATGGCGGGGTGTGGTCACGGTTCGCGGTGTGGCCCGGTGATGGTGGGTACGTTTATGTTCCAACGGCTGGGACTGTCCCGTTTGTCACGACCGCCGGCGGATCTTTGAATGTGTTCAAGCGAATGGTGAGCGCGTCGGGTGCGGTATGGTTCCAGCTCGTCGGGGCCACGTCAAATTCCGCCAATATGTTCGGTTTTGCCTCCGGTATTCCCATCATTACGTCAAACGGCACCACATCGGGCTCGTCGCTGCTGTGGATTGTCCATGAGGAAGTTGGTGATCTCGCCAACGCGCAACTCCAGGCGTACAATCCAATCCCACAGAACCCCGGTCCCCAAGGAACCCTACAAGAGGTATGGAGTGCCGCGATTGGCGACGGCGCAAAGTTTTCCGAGCCGGGCGTTGACGGCGGAAAAATCTTCGTTGGCACCGGAGACGGGAACCTGATTGGCTTCGGCGTCCTGGCTTCCTCTACGCCTTCGCTGACGGGTGACAACGTTGACTTCACCCCGACGACGGTCTCGCAGACAAACGTGGCGACGGCCAAATTTACCGCAACGTCAGCAACAACAGTGTCGGCATTCACGGTTCAAGGATCCGCGTTCGCGCTCGGTACGCCGTCGCAGTCACTCCCCGCGGCGTTGTCGGCGGGTCAAACCATCACCATCCCGGTCACCTTCACACCGAACGCCATTGGTGGACTCAGTGGTTCGCTCACTGCCGACGTCACCGGCGCCACCGCGACCGTCGCGCTGTCGGGCCAGGGTCTCAGTTCCACGTCCCCACTCAGCGCGGCGCCGAGCGCTGTGGATTTCAGTAGTCAACCGATCGGCGGACCGATGGTCAGCCAATCCGTGACGTTCACGAATGTCTCGACGAGCGCCGTGACCATCACTGGCTTCATCCCTCCGGCGTTGCCATTCGCCGTGCCGAATCCGCCGGCCAACGCAACGATTAACCCTGGCGCCAAGATCAGTTTCGCTGTGGACTTTTCGCCGCCTGGCTCCTCGGGCGATTTTGACCACGTGTATGGAGGAGTGGTGACGCTCGAGACGAGCGTCGGCGACTTCGGCGTTCCGTTGTCGGGATCGGCAAATCCATCGGCACAAATCAATATCGCCCCGACACAACTCAGCTTCGGTGATGTCGCCGTCGGGTCCACAGCGACGATCAACTTCGACGTCAGCGACCTCGGTGGCGATCCGCTGACCATCACCACGAGTACGCCGCCATCCACCAACGGCTTTGCCGCCACCACGACGCTCGGAACTGGAACGATTATCCCCGCCAATTCATCCCTGCAGGAGACAGTGCAATTCTCGCCCACCGCACCCGGTGCGACGTCGGCGACATGGATACTCCAAGGCAACGATGGTAGCGGCGTGCAAACGGTCACGATGAGTGGAACCGGGACCTCAGCCTCTTCGGGCGGTGGCGGTGGTGGCGGCGGCGGCGGCGGTGGAGGGACTACGCCACCACCTGCATCGGGAACTGGGACTGCGGCACCTCCCGTGGTCGTAGCGGCACCTCCCGTTGTCTCGCTCACGATCACCACGTTGTCGGGTCGAGTGGGTACTCCGCTCGTACTCGTAACCTCGGGCAGGTCCGCGGGAGGCGCGGTGAGCTTCAGCGCCAAGGACGGGACAGCAACTGGTTGCTCAATCAAGAACGGCACGCTGAACGCGTCAAGCGAAGGTACGTGCATCGTGACCGCGACGGAAGTAGCGGACGGCTCGAGCCCGTTGATATCGTCACCGCCGACCAAGATCACGATGGCCAAGAGAATCACCCCACGGCCCGCGACACTCACGGTGCTATTTTCCGGAACGAGCGACGCGTTGAGCGGGGGAGCGAAGGAGACCCTGACGGGCCTCGCGAAGAAACTGAAGCCGGGTGATTCGGTCATCCTCACCGGTTACGCGAAGGGCGACTTGGCGCTCGCCCTTGGTCGGGCCCGGATCGTGTTGCACTTCTTGTCGAGCAAGGTCAAAGTTCGCGCGACGCTGGCGAGCGTGACCAGCGTTGGCGACAAAAAAGTCACGGTGACGTCTCGCTGAAGGGGCGAACGCCTGCATTGAGTTGAGTTTCGCCCAAAGATCGCCGCGGAGTTTCGCATCGATCCTCGGAATCAAATACCGCCAAGAAACCTGTCCGAGGTATTTCGCTAGGCGGTCGCGCTTCCTAACACTTGACCGACCAAGGTCGCGGCCTCATTGTCGGGCACCGCCGGTGCAAAGAGGAAGCCCTGGCCCAGTTCGCAGCCGAAACAGCGAAGCCGGATGAATTGGCGCTGGGTCTCGATGCCCTCGGCGAGCACGGACATGTTGAGTTTCTGACCGAGAGACACGATTGCTTCGAGCAGGGTGTCGTTGCGGACGCTCTCGAGCGTGGGGCTCACGAATGTCTGATCGATCTTAATGATGCGCGGACGCATGAGCGCGAGATAGGAGAGCGACGAATAGCCGGTGCCAAAGTCGTCGAGCGCAAAGCCAATGCCGAGGCGATTAAGTCGTTCGATGACGTTCAGGGTCTCGGCGATGTCGAGCAGGGCGGCGCTCTCGGTAATTTCAATGACCAGTCGTTCGGGACCGAGACCGTTCTCGAAGAGCGCCTCTTCGATGATCGACACGAGATTGGGATCTTGAAATTGTCGGGCTGAAAGGTTGACCGTGATGTAGGGCCAATTGATTTTGAGTCCCTTGCGTTCCCACTTGCTCGCGGCGGCAATCGCTTCTCGCAGGGCGAAGGTGCCCAGTTCCAGGATGAGATCGCTTTGTTCGGCCAAGGGGATGAACACAACTGGCGGCACCCAGCCCCGTTC
>JBEKQN010000095.1:0-9269 GCA_049519675.1 Acidimicrobiales bacterium
CCCACGGTGGCCAGGATTTCAATTTGACCGGTTTTTGCAATGAGGTCGACCTGGATTTGATCGAGATTGAGCGGATGGCACAGGGGTATGAGGTTCGGGGTCAGCTTGGCCCCCTGAATGCCAGCGAGGCGGGCGGCATGCATTGGCTCAATCCCGGCGCGGTTGGGTCCGAGCCTGGTCAGGTCGGCCGAGGTTGAGACCACGCAACTGGCCAGCGCTTGTCGTTTCGTGGGTCGCTTTCCCGCGACGTTGACCATTTTCAGTTTTCCGGCTTCATCGGTATGCGAAAACTTTTGATCCATGACCACTCGCCAATCTCGTGTCCGGGACTTCACATCTCGACCGGTACGTCCGATACTGGGCCATCGTACCGCCGTCAATACGTGCATTGGCGTGCAAGAAATTGCGGACTAACTCCTGGGACGGTTCCGAGCAATTTCCTCTCGCGTTTGGGGCCAAAGAACGGGAAACTATCTCTTCGAAAATTTACCAAAGGCCTTTTGCCTGACAGAAACCGCGGACTTGGACCTTTGGGCCCCCAGATGGAATTGGGTCGGTGTTGGGTTATTGTCGACGCTGATTTGATGGTGACTTGAAATGCTAGTTCCCATGTCTTTTACCAGGTATCTTGCAATTTATGGAACGTGGCGGCGCGCCCGATGATGCCCATGACTGAAGACCGTCGTCGCGGGAGTCGCGGTCGCGTTGCGATCGCACCTGACCCCGCGCCCGAGCAAGTTCTCGCCGTATCGGCGAGCGCGCAATTGCCGCCGGCCGAACCTATCCCTGACGTGGTCGCGCCCGAATATCGTCAACGAAACCCTTGGCCGCTCTACGCCGTGTTGGGCACGTTGCTGGTGGCGTACCTGATTTCCCTCCTTGTTCGTAGCTCCAGCCAACATTGGCTGTGGCTCGACGGCTGGGCCGTGGCGGCGTTTGAATTTGTAGCCTCGGCGATCTGTATCTCCAAGGGCCTGAAGAAGCGACCCGGGCGCACGGTGCCGCTCATTCTGGGTTGCAGTTTGATGTCGTGGACCATTGGCGACTTCTTCCTCACTTTTGAGTCCATGGGCGGAAAGACCGCGCCCACCCCGTCGACGGCGGACGTCTTCTACCTGCTCTTCTACCCGTTGGCCTACGTCGCGACGGTGCAGTTGCTGCAACACGGACTCGGACGGCTATCGCGGCCCAATTGGCTCGACGGCCTGGTGGCCGGTCTCGGGGCTGCGGCCCTGTGCGCGGCGTTTGCGTTCCACAGCATCATGCACCTGACGGGGGGAAGCAACCTCGCAACGGCCACCAACATGGCCTATCCAGTTGGGGATTTGCTGATGCTCATGCTGGTTATCGGCGGCACGGTGCTGCTCTCGGGACGAGGAAGCGGCCAGTGGTACTTGCTCGCCACGGGCCTCAGCGTCATTGTCATTGGCGACACCTTCAATCTCTTTTCTTCCTCGTCGATTGTGTCGCGCTACGCGAACGTCGGCAATGACTTCAACGCCATTGCCTGGCCCACCGCGGTACTGCTCATGTCCATGTCCGTATGGCTGCCCGCACGTTTTTCCGATCCTCTCCGTCCGCAAAAGGCGTCCGGATTCTTCCTGCCGGGACTGGCCGCCGCGTGCGGTCTGTTCATTCTCGTTACCGGCACGCTCAACCAGATCAGCCGCGTGGCGCTGTGGTTGGCAGTCGCCACCCTGCTCACCGTGGGCGTGCGCCTGGCTATTTCAGCGCGCAGCTTGCGAATTCTCACCGAAGAACGACACCGCCAGGCCCACACTGACGAGCTCACGAGCCTCGGCAATCGCCGTCAACTCTTCCATATTCTCGACCTGTTCTTTTCGGCCCAAGTAGGGCTGCCCGAGCCGCGCGAGATGGCGTTCCTCTTCGTTGACCTCAACCACTTCAAAGAGATCAACGACTCGTTTGGCCACCCGGCCGGTGATGAGCTGCTGCGTCAATTGGGCCCGCGCCTGACGAGGGCGGTCGGTAGTGCCGGATCAGTGGTGCGTCTCGGTGGCGACGAGTTGGCGGTGGTGCTGATGGACGCCGATGCCGACGAGGCCGTGGTCGTGGCCAAGCGGATCCTCGACGAGATTGAACAGCCCTTTGTGCTGCACAAGATCAACGCCAGCGTGGGCGCGAGCATTGGCATTGCCCTCGTTCCTTCCAACGCCTCGGACGGACCGGGTCTGCTCTGGTGTGCGGACGTAGCGATGTACCGAGCCAAGTTGGGCAATACGCCCTTCGTCTTCTATGACCAGGACCTCGACGGCGGCGAAGACCAGCCCAACTTGCTCGATGAACTGCGCGTCGCGGTGCAAGAAGGGGCGTTTGTCCTGCACTACCAGCCGCAGCTCGACCTGCGATCTGGGCAGGTGTTGGCTGTCGAAGCCCTCGTGCGTTGGCCCCACCCCAAGCTGGGCTTGGTGCCGCCGCTCAAATTCCTGCCGTTGGCCGAAGAGGCGGGCCTGATGTGGCCGCTCACGACATGGGTCCTCAACGAGGCGCTGTCCCAGTGCGCCGCCTGGCGCGCCGAGGATCGGGTGCTCGCCGTGTCGGTGAACGTCGCGACGACGGACCTGCTCGAAGTGGGCTTCCTCGATCTGATCGAAGAGCTGCTCGAGCGGCACGGACTGCCCGCTGACGCGCTGGTCATCGAGATCACCGAGACCACGATCATCACCGACTTCGTTCGTTCCCAGGCCGTGATCCAGGTGTTGCGCGATATGGGGATCATTGTCTCCATTGACGACTTCGGGGCGGGCTTCACGTCGCTCGCGTACCTGAGCAGTCTGACGGTGGGCGAACTGAAGCTCGACCGCACCTTCATCACCGCGTTAGGGGCCGACGGCAAGGGACGTGACCTTGAACTCGTGCGCGCGACAATCAATCTCGGCCACGACATGGGTCTTCGGGTGGTGGCCGAAGGCATCGAGGACGTCGAGACGCTGGACTTGCTGGGTGAACTGGGCTGCGACAGGGCCCAGGGCTACTACATCAGTCGCCCAACGCCCGCCAATCGACTGGCCTTCAAATCATCTAAGGACCCAACGCCGGCCCTGGCCGCGGGTCGTCTCGTCTCTCGTTTGTAGATACGCGATTCGACGCGCGACGACTCACTAGACGGGTTTTACGGCGCACTCGACAATCTCGTCGACCTTCTCGTAGCCCAAGCGGGTGTACACGCCGTTGGACGTGGCGTTGGCCGCGTCGGTAAAGAGCATGAGGCCCCGTCCCTGCTCGAGCAAATGTGCTGAGACTGCGCCGGTCAACTGGCCCGCGTAGCCTCGACGGCGCATCTCGGGCGGCGTGTAGACCGGCCCGATGCGCGCTACCGATCCGCTAGGCACGTCGACGATCGGCGAGTGCCCGACTGCGCACACCGCCTGGTCCCCGTCGATCCACACATAGACCCGGCCATCGTTTAGCGACGCTTCCAACCCCTCTTTCAGTCCGTGCCGCTCCACACCGGTGTCATCGGCGAAGCCCCTCCACCACGTGAGCAGAAAGTCAAAATCACTCGCCGTTGCGCGGCGCCACGTTCCAGGCCCCCGTGGGGGCGGTTTCAAGGTTCCCAAGACATAGACCAGGAGGGTTCGCTCGATTTCTCCTTGAAGTTCCTGGTGGCATAGGTCGCTGAATTTCGCTAGAAACGTTTCGACAAGCATTTTTGAACCGGAGAGTCCGGGTATTCCTGGATCGTGCACCGCGACCGCCGCCGCTGCGGCGTCGACCGCCTCTAAGGGCATGGGTGAGAGCACCAAGTTGTGTGGTGCCGTGCGCATCATCATGGCCCGCACGGTGCCGGCATCGTCTTCGACGACCCACCACGACATTTTTTCGTAGCTGCGTAGCCCGGCGGCGACGGAGGTCGCCGTTGAGCCCATCACGTTGGTGAGGTAGGGCTCTTGGGAGCGAAATGCTCGTGTCCGGTCCAAGAATTCGACCGCATCGGCAAGCAGAATAACCTTCATTCGAAATTCTCTCACGCGGACAAATTCTCGTCAAACGGCGGGAATCTCCCATTTGGTTGGCAATTCAGTTCATGTTCGTCCGTGAATTCTCAGGCGCACGTGGCGACTGATCAGCGGGCCGCAAGTCCCCACGCTTCGGCCACCAAGGTGAACGACTGCACCCGAGCCTCGTATGAGTGAGTGCGGATTGACAGCATGAGTTCGTCCGCACCGGTGCGCGCTTGGAGTTTCTGCAGTCCTTCCAGCACGGTCGCGGGGTCGCCGATCACGTGGCTGGCCAGCGCTTCGTCAACGATCTCGGTCTCCGCGCTAGTGAACGCGTAGTTCTCGGCCTCCTCGGGGGAAGGCAACAGCCCCATTTTTCCGGTTCTGCGCTGTAACACGCTGAGCGCGGTCGAACCCGACAGCCATCGAGCCTCCTGCTCGGTGTTCGCGCAGAGCACCGAGACGGCGACCATGACGCGCGGTTGCTCGAGCAAGATTGACGGCGTGAAGTTCGAGCGGTAGATGCTGAGGGCTTGATCTAGCTGCGCGGGCGCGAAGTGGTAGGCAAAAGAGAATGGCAGACCCAAGATGCCGGCCAATTGCGCGCTGAAGGTGGATGAGCCGAGCAGCCAGATCTGGGGCAGGTAGCCGGTTCCGGGCGTCGAAAAGGGATGCGGGGCCGCACCTTCGCGTGGCAGCAGATAACTAATCAGCTCCACGACGTCGTCGGGAAAGGTGTCCGCGCGCAGGTCACCGTGGCGCCGAAGGGCGCGCGCTGTATGGGGATCGGTCCCGGGCGCGCGACCCAAACCCAGGTCAATTCGACCGGGATGCAGGGCCTCTAAGGTCCCAAACTGTTCCGCGACGACCAGAGGCGAGTGGTTGGGCAGCATGACGCCGCCGGACCCGATTCGCAACATTGACGTGGCGTTGGCCAGGTGCGCCATCAGCACCGCGGGAGCGGAACTGGCAATGGCCGCCATCGCGTGATGCTCGGCGACCCATAGCCGCTCATATCCAAGGCGTTCGGCGACTCGGGCCATATCGGTGGTTTCTCGAAGCGCCTGGGCGGGCGTGGAACCGGTCGCGACCGTGGCGAGGTCAAGTACGGAAAGAGAAGTCATGCTTGGTTCACACTACGAGCCCACGCGAATCTTGCGTTCGGGGGTCGAACCGTTGCACCAACGGCGCACGTCAAATGTGCAAACCCGCCACTCAAACGTGAAAATGTGGCGAAATTGAGGGTATTCATTGCCTAGTGCCTTCCTCAGAAAGTGCATCGACTCGACTAGGCCATTGACTGCTGCCCGTCGTAGGCTCCTGCCATGCCTTCGTCGACCCGCCGCCCGCCGTCGTCGGTGCCCAAGGATCCAATACTTCGAAGTGAAGTGTGGATCGCGATCGGGGTATTTGCGGCGATGTGCGTTGTGGTTCTTCTCAAGACCCCGCAACTACTCGAACCCGACGATTACGCGTATAGGGCCTCGATCGTGGCGCTCAGTGAGGGACACGTGCTGTTGTCGAACCCCCAGTACATTGCGCTGCTGGCCCAGCTCAGTGCACACGGTGGCGGAGGGATCGAACAGTGGGTGCATCTCATTAGTGGGAACTGGATCAGTCAAAAGAATCCCGGGTATCCGTTTTTTGCGGTTGGCTTTCAGTGGCTGCACCTGCTTCGTTGGACGCCGCTTTTTTATGGAGGATTCGCGTGCTGCGGACTCTTTTACGGTGCGCACCGCTGGTTGGGTCGCTGGGGTGGCACGTACGCCGTGGTGCTCTACTGCACCTCGGGCGCGGCGCTCAATTTCGCGTGGCGCGCCACCATGCCCACGTTCACTGACGCATCGCTGATCGCGGGCGCCGCAGGATTGCTGCTGGGCGTGCTCGTCGCCAAAGATGATCCGGTCCCTCGTCGATTGATCCTTGGTCTCATTGCCTTCCTGGCGCTCGAAGGCGCGGTGCTCATTCGATATTCCGACGTTACGGTGCTTGTTGTGGCCGTCATCGCGGTGATCGCGCTTCGACGAGTATGTGTGTTGTCGCGCGCTACCGTGCTGACCTGGATGGCGGTGGTTATCTGGCTCGCGGCGGCCGGGATTGAGCTCAATCACCTCTTATATGGCGGCACCACCAGAACTGGCTATCCGTCGGGGCTCATCACGTTCGGCACCAGCGCCATCCTGCCCAACCTCGAACGCATGCCCCAAGAACTTGTGGAGTCCATGCCGCTGTTGATTCCTGCGTTAGTCAGCGTGGTGTGGATAGTCGTTCGCCTCGTGCGCAGCCGCCGGGTGGACCCTCGCTTTGCGCCACGGCTGCGAGCTCGCCAAGACGCGGTGGTGGCGCTGGTGCTGGTCGCCGGTTGGTCCAGTGTGTGGGGGCTGTACTCCACCTACACCTGGACGGTCGCTCAGACGCTGGGCGCTGTGATCCCGGTGCACGTGGTTCGTTTCTACGTTCCCGCGCTCGGGCTGATCGCGTTGCTGGCGGCCTGGATCTTCAAGCAACTGCCTCGGTGGTTCGCGTCGGCGGTGCTCGTGCTGCTCGCCGGTGCGGGCGTCTGGTCCTATCAACTGCCTGCGAACCATCTCATTGTGAAGTCCCACTCCAGTCCATATTTCACCACCGTACGGGGCAATGCGAGCGCTCCCAGAAGCGGAGCGAGCCAACACCCTCACGGCGCTAAGTCGACAAAAAGCGAACCACGCCTGAAGTAAGCGCTGTTTTTAGCGCTTGAGAGTGGAGCGAATGAACGCATCGAGCGAGAACCGACCTGTGCCCATGAAGGCTACGACGGCGGCGAGGGCTGCGAGCGCGACGTTCAGTTGGTAGCCAATTCCTGAGGAGTTGCCGACAATGCCTTGCGCGTAGGTAACGGTGATCATGGCCATGACCATGTCACCCACGATGGCGGCCGCGGCCAGGCGTCCGAAGACCCCAATACCCACGGCGATGCCGCCGAAGCACTCAATGATGCCGGCCATCAGGGCAAAGAAGGTGCCCGGGTGTAGGTGGGCCGATTGGGAGAAGTACACCGCCTCCGCGTGAAGTCCCGCGCCTCCGAAGGCGCCAAACAGTGTGCTCGCGCCGTGGAATATGAATATCCAGGCCAGCGCAAAACGCGCGACCACGAGGGCTAGGTCCCGGGTGAGGCGCGCGTCACGCGTCGCGTGGAATCGCTTTACGAGGGAACGGATCCGTGTCACGACGCCGGCGCGTCAGTAGCGGCGCGCTTCGTGAAGGGTTGGGCCAACTGGGCGACCACGACTCGCGGTGTCGCCCGCGCCGATACTGCCTGTTCCACGGGTACGGGTCGGCCAGCGAGGCCGGTGGCGATCGGCGCTTCGTTGGTGGGGAAGGCAGCGCGGTGAATCATCTGGTCCCAGCACACCAGCACGAAACCAAAATTGACCGTCCCGCGTTCGTCGAGGGCCACGGCCGCGTGGTGCAGGCGGTGATAGGCCGGCGAGACGAAGACCCGACCAAACGGACCAAATTTCCAGCGAAGATTGGCGTGGGGCAGGGTAATGAGGCAACCGTACACAATGAGTGCCACCCCCGGTACGGTCCCGCTCGCCCCCAGTATCAGCGCCGGAAAGAGCGACGGTAGATAGGACGCGTGGATGAGCGGGTGGGTACGAAATGTCGTGAGCACGCTCATGTCTTCTTGCGAGTGGTGCAGCGCGTGCAGCCGCCACAGGGTGAGCCAGCGGTGGTTGGCCACGTGGCCCGCCCAGTTCATGGCGTCAATGCCAATCAGGATGAGGCTGACGCCGACGACTTGGGGTCCGATCGGCAGACGGCTCAGCATCAGAAAGTGGGCGTGGCGACTTATCTCCGTGGCGAAGCCCGACTCGACGAGCGTGAGCAACGGCATCACGACGATGGCAAAGAGCGCCAAGTACCCCGCGTCAACCAGATGGGCCTTCGAAAGCAGGGGTCGAGGGACCGCCGGCCAGAGTTGCTCGGCGAGCAGGATCACGCCAACGAAGACGAGCAGCACCGGGCCCACGGCACGGGCCCGGGCCGACGAGACCGCGAGCGACAGACTGCCGGTACTCATCAGTGACTGGAAGCCTACGACGCCCAGCCACGCGCAGAAAGCCGTGATGGCGAGCACGCCGTACCACGCCTTGGTCGGTCCGGCTTCCTTCATGAAGACGTAACGGCCCCACTTCCGTAGACGAGCGGGCAGGCGGTCGTCTACGGAAGCGGGCTCGAATCGCAGGGGCGAACCCTGGGCGTACGGATAGTTGGATTCGACGCTCGCCATTAGTTAGTAACCCACGCCGCCGCCACCAACAGTTGTCGTGGTCGTGTTACCGGAGCCGCCACTCTTCTTGGGCGCGGTCTGAGGACTCTTGGGATTAATTGACCACCACTGTCCCCACCCGTCCTTGACATTTCCCGACACTTCTCCGGCCTTCTTGTCCTTGGTGAAGGTGTAGAGCGGAATCCCCTGGAGGGTCACCTGCTTGGTGCCGTTGGCTCGAGAAAATGATCCCAGTCCGCTCACGCCCACGCCAATGGGAGCCTTTTGACCAGGGGCCAAGAGAACGGGTAGCCAAACAGTCGCGCACTTGCCGGTGCAGACGCTCTTGTCGTTGGAATCTTTCGCGAGCCGGTAGACGGTGAATCCGTCTTTGAGCGTCAGCGTCGGCCCCCAGGTCTTGTTTTGCGACACCGTAATGGTGATCGATCCCGAGGATGCGCCACTCACGCCAGGCACGACAGCCGCCGCCACGAGAGATGCTCCCGAGGCCATTAGCGCAATCGCGGCAAACCTGCGACGCGATGATTTCTGATTGGTCCGTTCCGGTGGTGTCCTTTTCATGGTCCCAGGCTTCTCCTTGTGTAGTTCGCAACGTCTCTCAAGCTCACGCCTTAATAGATGAATACTGTGAATTTACGGCAATTGTTCAGAGGCGGCCCGAGTGTAAGAAGGATTCTTAGGGCCCAATTGTTCAACTGCCGGACGGGGACATGTCCTTCTTGAAGTATGTTGCCGAATCAACGTACTCAAGTTTTCGATAGAAATCTCCCGACCGCCGGCTCGCCAACGATACGTACGTGGCGGGCAATGTCGCGGCCCACTGCTCTGCACGCACCATCAAAGATCGCCCAACGCCCTTTTCGCGAGCGGACGTGGCGACCATCACTTCTTCAATCCACACGACGGGACCATTGGCGAAAAATGTTCCGTGACAACTCGCGAGCAAGTAGCCATTGATTTTTCCGTCGATCTCCGCCACCAATACCAACGTGTCGGGGCGATCGATGAGTGCGCTGAAGCTTGACCTAAAGGCA
>JBEKQN010000096.1:0-9172 GCA_049519675.1 Acidimicrobiales bacterium
TGCCCGAAAGTGCTTAATCTTCTCGCGGGATCGAAAGCACGTCGAACTGTAGTCACGTGGACATGCACCTTTTGCCGGCGGAGTGCCTTTCAAGCCATTTTCTTGGATGCCGCGTCGCTTGATCTTCTGGTGTGGCGACCTCACGTTACTGTCAGTGACGCCCGTCGACGACGGCCCGGCGAGAACGCTCCGTCGGACTGCGTTGACAACATCGAAAACGCCACATTGGGATGGCTGGGAGTCGTCGAACGACGTTTCGTGAGTTCGGTTTTGGACGGTTTTAGCTCCAAAATCTCTCGTAACTACCTTTCACGCGGCCATCAGCGTAAATGCATCTGAGTGTGTTCCAGAGCATCTTTTCGTGCACTTCATGCGACCAGGTATTACGTGCGAAAAGTGAACGACCGAACAATCGCCATTTCTGCCCGTGCAGTGCGTTATTTCGAGGGTCGCGAGGTCAATCTTCGCATTCGAAAATTGTGCGCCGATACCGTGCTGGCGACCCACCAGAAGTAGGTCCGAGTGGGCCATTTTTGACCCCGTCGAAGGGTCGGTTTCGGGCTTGAGGGGGCGACGATTGTCGGGTCGCCCACGCCGAGTGACGTCGCCAATTCATGGACGCGGGCCACTCGCGGTCCGGACCGTGCCTAGAGCCGTCCCGCGCCGCCCAGGCCCTCGCCGCTGGAGATCCGGGCGGCGACCACGATGGGAATGACGGTGAGCAAGATGACCCCGACGACGACGGCATTGACCTCGGGCAGCTGCTGGCCCAGGCGAATTGCCCCGAAAATCCACAGCGGCAGGGTGTTCTGGGCTCCGGCGGTGAACGTGGTGACGATGACTTCGTCAAAACTGAGGGCGAAGGCCAGAAGTGCTCCCGCCACGATGGCCGTTGACAGCATGGGCATGGTGACCAGGCGGAAGGTCTGAAACGGGGTGGCGCCCAGGTCGGCGGAGGCCTCAATGAGTGACATCGAGGTGCGGCGAAGGCGGGCAATGACGTTATTAAAGACGACCACGATGCAGAACGTGGCGTGACCAATGATGATCGTGTAGATGGAAAAGGGGATTCCGGCGAGGTTGAAGGCCGATTGCAGGGCCAACCCGGTCACGATGCCGGGCAGGGCGATAGGCAGCACCAGGAGTAGCGAGACCGTGTCGCGGCCGAAAAACTTGAATCGGTGGATGCCAAAGGCGACCAGGGTGCCCAGGATGAGGGCAATGGCGGTCGCCGCCACGCCCGCCTTGATGCTCAGCCACAGGGCGCTGCGCACCGCCGGGTCATTCCAGGCAACCGAGAACCAGTAGGTCGTCCAGTGGTGGATGGGGAATGTCTGGACGTTGGATTTGCCGAACGCGAAGTAGATGATGACCACGAGGGGGGCAAATAGGAAGAGCACGACGCCCACGGCGAGGGCCGCGAGGGCCGTGCGGGTGAGTGCCGAGAGCCTCATAGGGCCTCGAACGCGCCGGCGAACTTGGCCAGGAGCAGGTAGATGGCCATGATGGCGATCGAGACGAAGGCCAACGCGGCGGCAAAGGGCAGGTTTCCACCGTTAATGGCGCTGTCGTAGATGGCGTTGCCGATGAAATTAGAGCTCGAGCCGCCAATGAGGAGTGGTGTGATGAAATCGCCCAGGGTCAGGGAAAAGGTGAAAATTGAGCCCGCGACGATGCCCGGCAGCACCATGGGCAGGATTATCCAGCGAAATGTCTGCCAGCTGCCGGCGCCGAGGTCCGACGACGCCTCCAGCAGGGAGTTGGGCACGCGCTCGAAGGCCCCGTATATAGGGACAATCATGAAGGGTAGCCAGAGATAGCTGAAGACAATCCACATGGCGGTATTGGTATAGGCAATGTGGGTGATCGGCAGACCCAGGTGCGATTCCAGGTCGGGCAGGACCCCCTTATTGGACAGAATGTTGATCCAGGCGTAGACCTTGGCGAGGTAACTGGCCCAGAGCGGCATGAGGAGCAGGGAAAGTAACAACTGGCGCCAGCGCCGCCCGGCCACCTTGGCCAGGTAGAAGGCAAACGGCAGCGCGATCAGGGCGTCGGTGATGGTGACCAGAATGGCCATCAATAAGGTGCGCAGGATGATCGACCCGTAGACCGATTGGGTGAAGATCTGGCTGAAATTGGACCAGGTCCACTGGTAGACCACGTTGCCGGTGAGCGAGTTGACGCTGAAGAAGGCGGTGATGAGCATGACGACCAGCGAGGTGAGGTAGATCACCAGGAACCACAGCAGGGGAGGCGACAGCGTGAGCGCGCCGCGCAGCCAGGGCCTGCGCCACAGCGCCGCCCCTGCCTTCTGCCGGAAACCTGCCCTTAGCGACACCGGGGCTTATCCGGTGATCTGCGTCCAGGCCTGTTGCCACTGCGTGAAGTCCACGCAGTCGTTCTTGCCGTTGCCGCAGGCCGCCAGCGGCGTCTGCCAGAACTTGATCGTCGCGAAGTAGGCCGCGGGGGCGTTGGCGTGGTACGCCGCGCACGAGCCCTTTTGGATGGTGTTCATGATCGGACAGGCCAATGTGTTGGCGGGCGTCTCACCGAAGTAGTCAGCCTCTTCGGCCTGGATCTTGGGGGTTGAGACGTAGGCCATCCACTTGTAGGCGCAGTTGGGGTCCGGTGCGTCCTTGGCGAGCAACCACGTGTCGGCCCATCCGGTCGCTCCCTGCTTGGGGATGGTGTCGGCTACTTTGGCCCCGGCCGCGACCAAGGTGTTGGTCTGGTAGGGCCAGGCCGCGCCCACGACCGCTTCGCCGTTCTGGAAGAGCGAGATCTCCTGGCTGGCGAGGTCCCAGTACTTCTTGATCAGCGGGTGCTCTTCTTTTAGGAGGCTGACCGCGTCGTTGAACTGCTTCTGGGTGAGCTCGTAGGGATTGGTGATCTTGAGGCTCGGCTCGATCTTGGAGAGGTAGAGTGCCGCGTCGGCAATCTGGATCGGGTTGTCCGGCACCGTGATCTTGCCCTTGTACTTCGGGTTGTAGAGCACCGACCACGAGGTGGGCGCCGTGGGGAACGTCGTGGTCGAATAGAGCAGCACGTTGGGACCGAACTCGTAGCTGATGCCGTAGTGCACGCCGTTGATCGTGTTAAAGGGCGGCGCCTTCAAGAACGTGTGGAACTCGCTCCATGACGGAATCAACTTGATGTTGATGGGCTTGACGTCCCCGCCGTAGATGAGGCGCAGGTCGGCGTCGCCCGAAGCCGAGACCAGGTCGTACTGACCGCCGCCGTTGGCCATCAACGAGACCATCTCAGACGAGGAGCCGGCGTACTTGACCGACACCTTGCATCCGGTTGTCGCGGTGAAGGGCTTGACCCATTCGGGCTGCGCGTAGCCCTCCCAGGCAATGAGACTTAGATGACCCTCGCCCTTGCCGACCGACTGCAGCGGCTTCATGCCCTGGGTCGGTGGCGCGGCCGTTGATCCGGCGAAGGCCGCCGGTGCCGTCAAGAGACCCAGTACCAACGCCACGGCGCTGAGACTCGCCAACCGGCGAATTCGTGAACTCTTCATGATGCTCCTTTTACCCTTGCACCGTGCTGGTTGTCAGCACGGCATTTGTTGCGAGATCAAATGCGTCGGCGAGGTCCCAGGACACCGTGACCTCGCTCTGGGGTGCGAGCGTGTTGTCGTCGGCGCCCCCGGAACGATTCTGTCGCACCGCGGTCATGGTCTTGCCGGTGTTCAGTTCAACGGTGAAGCGCGTGACCATGCCGAGATAGGCAACGTCGAGGACCCGTCCCGGCGCGCCGAGGCGACCCGCGGGTACCGGGCCGTGCGAGAGCTCGATTTTCTCGGGGCGCAGCACCGCGCGCCCGGTCGGGGTTTCGATGACGTTGGACGTGCCCACGAAGGAAGCGACGAACTCCGTGGCGGGGCGTTCGTACACGTAGGCCGGCGGTCCGACCTGTTCGATCTGCCCGTCACGAAAGACGGCCAGTCGGTCGCTCATGGTGAGCGCCTCTTCCTGGTCGTGCGTGACGTAGATGAACGTGATGCCGATCTGGCGCTGGATGCGCTTGAGCTCGACCTGCATCTCCTGGCGAAGTTTGAGGTCGAGCGCGCCGAGCGGCTCGTCGAGCAGCAGCACTTCGGGCTCGTTGACAATCGCGCGCGCCAGGGCGACGCGCTGGCGCTGGCCGCCGGAGAGCTGGCTCGGCCGGCGCGCGGCCAACTCCGTCATTTGGACCATGTCGAGCGCCGCGTCGACGCGTTGGGCGCGCTCGGCCTTGGCGACGCGGCGCACCCGCATCCCGTAGGCCACGTTCTCGGCGACGCTGAAGTGGGGGAAGAGCGCGTAATCCTGGAAGACGGTGTTGACGCCGCGCTGGTAGGGCGGCAGCCCGGTGACGTCGGTGCCGCGCAGTGAGATGGTGCCGGCGTCGGGAACCTCGAAACCGGCGATCAGTCGTAGCAGCGTCGTCTTTCCCGAGCCCGAGGGGCCGAGCATGGTGAAGAACTCGCCGCGCGCGATGTCGAGGTCGACGCCGGACACGGCCACGTGGCTCCCGAACCGTTTGGTCACCCCGCGAAGGACAATTCCTTGGTCGGGGTCACGAGGGGTGGAGGGTGAAGCGTACGTCGCTGTCTCAGACACTGCCCGAGCCCTCCCGTTCAAACATGTCGGAAGGTTACACCTCGAACATCAAAATTCGAGTTGGAACAACGTGCTGGGCGACCCTGGAATTAGTGTCCCGGCAGCGTGTAACGGGCAAAAAGGTGGAGTCCAACGAAAATCCAAAACACGAGCAAAAACAATCTTCCGACAACGGACCTCGCGACGAGCGCTCCGGTGCGAATCAAGCTGGGTGTCGCGGTGCGTCCCAGGCGACTGAAGAGTTCGATCAAGAGGCCCAACGCGAGCAACATCAGCCAGCACACTGTCCCGAGCATTTTACGATCGTGCCGTGCGTTGGCGTTGCCAGAGTCGCAGCAGTGGAGCAATCCCAACACTCAACCACGTTGCGTATAACAACCATCGTCCCTCGCGAGTTACCAACAGGTGGTCGACGGTGGTACTGAGAGTCGGCACGGAGTTACTTCGTCCGCCGAGCGCGAGACCAACAACTTCGAGCACGACCGCGAGCGCTAACAGACTCAACCACGGCACCACGTTGATCAGTGTTGCTCGGTCACTGCGCTCGAGGTAGTAGTTGGTGACGTCGCCTCGATGCGGCGTGAGACCGCCGAGCAGTACGTACATGACGAGTGCCGTGAGTGAGGGGATGGCGACGAGGACATAGGCGAGCGAGGTGAAGGGTTTGACCCCCGACGCCAGCCCGGCGTAGAGCGCGACGAGCAGGGCGAGCACCGTCACGCGTTTCACTGGGCCAGATTACTGAGGTGTCGACTGTGGCGAACGTGACGTGTCGCATATGGAAGTGCGTTGCGTTGTGAACTCAATGAACGTCACGCGGCCAACGGGAGGGCCAATAACATGTCGACGACTAGGGTGGCGCGAACCATGCGACTCAGCCACAAGATTCCGATCACTCCGTGGCGAGCGACAGACACGTGGGCCGTTCGTCCGAGAATGTTGGCGCCGTTGTTGGTCGGACTTTCACTCTTCGGATTCGGTGAAGGTCTCTTGGTGCAATCGCACTGGGGCGCTACGCCGTGGACGGTGTTCGCCGAAGGTGTCTCGCGCCACACACATCTTTCTCTTGGATGGTCGACGGCACTCATTAGTGCTGTCGTGTTGTTGCTGTGGTTCCCTCTACGAGAGCGACCGGGATTCGGCACGATCAGCAACTTGATTGTGATTGCCTACGTGCTGGACCTCACGACGTACGCGCTCGTTGTGCCGTCCAATCCCGGAATCAAAATTGTGTACATCGTCGGCGGGGTTGTTGTGATTGGCGTCGGCAGCGCGCTCTATCTGTCGACCAACTTGGGCCCGGGTCCGCGAGACGGTTTGATGACGAGCATCCACCGACGCTTTCACGTGAGCCTCGTCTACGTGCGTCTCACGTTGGAATTGATTGTGGTACTGATCGGATGGCTGTTGGGCGGCACGCTCGGCGTGGGCACGGTGTTCTTTGCGGCGACGATCGGATTCAGTATCGGCGCCAGTCTCAACGTGTTGGAGCGAATTGTGAAAAGGTTTGAGCCGTGATTAGTGCCGGACATTTGACGCAGTTCTTCATTGCATCGGCGGTGATCATCGTCGTGCCCGGACCGAGCGTCATGTTCGCGGTCGCGCGCGGCGTCGCGTGGGGTCGAGCGGTCGCGGTACTGACAGTGCTCGGCAACAGCATCGGTGCACTACTGCTCTCGGCAATCGTTGCCGTGGGACTCGGGCCATTGATTGCCAACTCCAAGACGTTCTCGACTGTTTTGCAGATATTGGGTGGCTGCTATTTGCTCTGGCTGGGATTGGACGCGATGCGTCACCGCGAAGAGCACGCCGAAGCCATGACCAAACGAGAGTCGCAGCGCCCCCCGAGACTGCGCGTCATCCGTCAAGGTTTCATGGTGGGAGTTCTCAACCCCAAGGCCTTGGTCTTTTTCGTGGCGGTCTTCCCGCACTTCGTCAATCGCTCCCAGGGCCACATCACGGTCCAGCTGCTGATCTTCGGTGCGATCTTCAGCGTGATGGCCTTCTGCAGTGACGGCACGTGGGGCTTCATCGCCGGTAGCGCGAGGGAGTGGC
Source organism: Acidimicrobiales bacterium (assembly GCA_049519675.1). Classification (GTDB taxonomy): domain Bacteria; phylum Actinomycetota; class Acidimicrobiia; order Acidimicrobiales; family RAAP-2; genus RAAP-2. The sequence continues at coordinate 6,666 of JBEKQN010000096.1, forward strand.
TCGCCAATTCACCGGCCCGGTTGGTGGCGATGCGGGTGACCGGGGCCTGCGTGATGATGACGCTGGGACTGCTCATCTTGGTGAGTGCGATCACGTCTGCCTAATGTGACACCCATTTCATAGATTTCCAGTATGGGAAAAATTCACGTCACCGGATACGACAACACCGTGCAATCCACAGTGGGATCTTTCATTGCCAATTTGCCCGAAATGCTGGGCGCCATGGCCGTGGACCCTCGCTGCCTCGTCGCCATCGCCGAATTCGCCGACGTGCGCTACGTGCAGTTCTGGGTGGAACCCAATGGTCGGGTTATCGCCGAGGTGATCTCCAACCTCAATATTGGCGACGCCGTGGCACTCACCGCTCACGACGAACGGGTGCTTCACAAGATGGGCTGGTCGGAACCCTCTCCTGGACCCAATCCCAACTGGAGATACGAGTCCAGTGACGTGGCGGGACTGATGCGCGTGGTCCTGATGACCCGCCATGCGGTCTACGAGGTACTGCGCGAAATGCCGGGCAACGTCGTGAACCTGAAAACGTGGGAGTTCAAAAAGCCACGTGACGTCAGAAACGATGAGGTGCGTACCGAGGCACGGGTGCACTACCAGACGGCCCTGCGCGAGATTGCCAAACAGCTCGACGGTTAGATTGCTGCGTTTTTGACCCAGGTGGCGACCTCTACACTGCTTGCGACAAGGGAGTCGTAATGAGCATGCATGGCGGTGGTGGCGGTGGCCCGGCCATCCGCATGGGCATGCGCTCGTTGTCGCGGGACCGCAAGATCCTTGAACACCGGATCAAAAAGGGCACATTTCCAAGGATCTTGAAGTTCGCCCGGGCCTACAAGCGGATGTTGATCATCTTTCTTATCGCCGTGGTGCTCGATTCGGTGGTCAGTTCCGTCTCGCCCTTGCTGCTGCGGGCGATTTTCGACAATGCCATCCCGGAGCACAACCGGGGATTCATCGTGTGGCTCGCGACCCTTACCGCCATCCTGGCCATTTTTGACGCCGGACTCAGCTTGACGGAGCGGCGGATCTCGGCCGTGATCGGCGAAGGGCTCATCTACGACCTGCGGGCCAAGGTCTTCGAGCACATCCAGGAGATGCCGATCGCCTTTTTCTCTCGTACCCAGACCGGCGCGTTGATCAGTCGGCTCAATAACGACGTTATTGGGGCCCAACAGGCGTTCACGGACCTCTTTTCCAATGTCGTGGGCAACGTCATCCTGGTCTCGATCATTCTGACGGTGATGTTCGTGCTCAGTTGGCAGATCACGCTGGTCGCGCTGATCCTGCTGCCGGTGTTCCTTCTTCCGGCCCGAAAAGTGGGGCGCCGCCTGGGCACGCTCTTCCAGCGCGGCTATGAACTGAACGCCGAGATGAACATGGTCATGAGCGAGCGGTTCAACGTGGCTGGCGCCATGATGGTCAAGCTCTTCGGTCGGCCCAAGGAGGAGCGCGAGTACTTCGAGGTGCGCGCCGGCCAGGTTCGCGACATCGGGATCGACCAGTCGCTCTACCAGCGCTATTTCTTTGTCAGCCTTACCCTGACCGCGTCGCTGGCGACCGCCTTTGCCTACGGCTTCGGCGGCGTGGGCGTTGTCAGCGGCGCCTTCCAAATCGGCACCGTGGTCGCCCTGACTGCCTACCTTGGCCGCCTCTACGGCCCGCTCACCCAGCTGTCGAACCTCAACATTGACTACATGTCGGCCATGGTCAGCTTCGAGCGACTCTTTGAGGTGCTGGACCTGGAACCCATGATCAAGGAGAGCCCCAACGCCGTGGTCCTGCCCGACGGGCCAGCGTTGCTGCGCTTTGACCACGTGGACTTTTCCTACCCCGGGGCCAGCGAGGTGTCGCTGGCGTCACTCGAAGCCGTGGCGCGTCTGGACGACACGCCGCGCACCGAAGTGCTGCACGATGTCTCATTTGACCTGATCCCGGGCACAATGACGGCCTTGGTGGGCCCGAGCGGCGCCGGCAAAACGACCATTTCGCTGCTGGTCTCGCGCCTCTACGACGTGAGCGAGGGTTCGGTGACCATCGACGGGCTCGACATCCGCGAGATCCAGACGGCCTCGCTCAACGCGACCATTGGCGTCGTGACCCAGGACCCGTACCTCTTCCACGACACCCTGCGCGTCAATCTGATGTTCGCCAAGCCCGACGCCACCGAAGCCCAGATCGAAGCGGCCCTGCGCGCGGCCCAGATCTGGAACCTGGTTGAATCCCTGCCGCTGGGGCTCGAAACCGTGGTGGGCGAGCGCGGTTACCGCCTGTCGGGCGGCGAGAAGCAGCGGGTCTCGCTGGCGCGACTACTACTCAAGGCACCCCGGTTGGTGGTGCTCGACGAGGCCACGGCCCACCTGGACTCGGAAAATGAGGCCGCCGTCCAGCACGCGCTCGATGAGGCAATGTCGGACCGCACGTCACTGGTCATTGCCCACCGGCTTTCTACAATTCGCAGCGCCGACCAGATCCTGGTGATCGACGGCGGGCGC
>JBEKQN010000097.1:0-2960 GCA_049519675.1 Acidimicrobiales bacterium
GAGCTCGGATTCATTGGCGTGATTCTGGTGCTCTGTCTCTTCGTGGCTTTCGTTGGCGAAGGGTTCCGCATTGCCCAGCGGGCCCACTCCGACTTCGTGCGTTTGACCGCGGTGGGCCTGACCGCCATCGTTGGCTTCCAGGCCTTCTTCATCATGGCGGGCGTGCTGCGCATCCTGCCCTTTACGGGCATGGTGCTTCCGTTCATGGCCTACGGCGGTAGCTCGCTCTTCGCCAACTACGTCATTGTCGCGGTGCTGCTGAGAATTTCGGACGAGAACAGTCGCGAACTCAAAGGCGGCGAGATCCGCACCGTGCAGTTCACGAAACGATTCAAGGGGCTGACCGGCTCTTCTCGCTAGTCAACGCCGCGTCGGTGTCCGCGACCCACAGCGCTAGAAGCCGAGCGCGAGCTCCTGAGCCCAGGTGAAGGTCATTGCCGGAGGCGTGCCGTTGGGAAGCTCGATGAGGTCAACGAACGACGAGGAGTTACTGCCTTGCGCGAAGCCGGTACCCATCTCGCAGTCCTGACAGTTGAGTCCCACGCCGGGGTTAAAGGGAGCGTCAGAACCCAGCAACTCGTCGCGGTGTCCCCAACATCCAGCGGCCGACGCCGACGTGCAGTCAATGTTCGACGTCGTGGCGGCGCTGCCACCCCAACCATCGTCGTACATCCAGAAGTAGTCCACCGCCAGCACGCTGAAGCCTTCGGCCCACGCGCCGCCCATCCCCGGGACGCCCTGTGCGTCGAGTCCGATGGCAAATCCCGCGGCGTCCGTTGGATCGGTGTCCAGTTGCGCGGCGTGCTGCGCGTTAGCGCTGAGGGCCGCGTTGATGCCCAGGTACGCCGGCAATCCCCGAGCGGTCCGCTCCAGGTTCGCCACCACAAAGAGCTGCTGGTCGGGCGTCAGCGAGGACCAGTTTGACGGCAGCACCATGGCGGCCAGGTTCTCGTCGGCGCGAGCGACGTTGATAGCTTGCAAGACGTAATTCGTGCAACCCTGAGCGTTGGTATAGGCGCTCCACGTCAACGACGATGTCACGCAGGGATTCGCACAGGTCCAATTTCCTGCAGACCCCGTGCACTGACCGGAATTGAGAAAATTCGGACTCGGCGCAAGGTTGGCACTCGGGTTCGAAAGCCTGGTGACGGTCGACGGCGTGACGATCGTCGTGGTGGTAGCGGGCGGTGTATTGATCGGCGTCGTCGGTGTCGAGGATGAATTCGTCGGAGTGGTCGGGTTGGTGGGCGTCGTTGGAGTAGTCGACGTCGTCGTGGGTGTTGCGTTTCCGGCGGGTTGCCTCGATTTGCGCAACGCCGCAGATGCGATGCTATTGGCAACACCGCGAGAATTAGTCTGGGCTGGGAGTGCCGTCGTCGACGCCACAATCGCACCGTTCTTAAGCGTGAGGAACGTCGTGCCGGGCGCACTGGCTGATACCGGCAGCGCCACCACGGCCAAGGTCAGGACGCTGAGTGCCAACGCCAGCGACCCGCCGATAGCTGCACGGCGTGCGCGATTTGTCAGCGGCAACGTCATCCGACGCCACACTGAAACTGAGTGATTTGACCACCCCTGGCCTCTGTGCCCTTGCACATTTTTCATGCTTCAATGCTCGTCGGCCAACATCACTGCGCCATCTACCTGAACCCAACAGTGACCCAATTAGCCTGAAATGATTGCCAACGATGATCAAACGGCACAGTTCGAAATTGCGCGATGCAGTACTACGACAATTGGTGCTCGAGGCAGCACGCACGCCGCGGCGAATCGTCATGCGTTTTCATTCAATCCCACGGTGCTGCTCTAGCGCGACGTGATCACTCGCTCGTGGGCCAGGCATTCCTTATGTTCTGCGCGATCTCGTCTTGGGCCGCGAAACTGAGGGCAGTCTCTTTCAAGTACGCGAAAATATTCGGTCCTCGGCGTTCGTCAGGCAGATCGCTCATCCGCGGGACCAGGTGGTAATGCAGATGGGAGAACCCCTCGGCTTCGCCAAGCATCATCACGTAGGTCTTCTCACAGTTTGTGGTTCGTTTGAGCGCGAGCGAAGCATCTCGAATCAACCGACCGAGTGCCTCGGCTTCGCCATCGGTCATCTCATCGGGTGAGGAAATGTGGCGTAGGGGCACGATCACGAGCCACCCGGGGAGACTGGAATTGAAAGAGTGGGCAACGCGCCACCCGCCTTCGCTGCAGATGTTCTCTCGAATCGGAAGGTTGTCCGCGCTTGACTGCACGCACGAGTAGCACTCGACTGTCGACATTGCCGACGCCCTTACGCGTAGAAGCTTTGCAGCACCTCTTCGGCGCAGAGAATCGGTGCCGCGACCGGTTGGCGAATCGCAAGGATGATGCCGTCGCTCGTTCGACAGTCCAACCGTTCACGTCCGCGCGCCGTCATGAGGTCAAGTTCCGAATAGAACACGCCATTCTCTTGGCGCAGAATACGCACCGCGATGATGTCCGCTTGCAGGTGCGCGATGATCGATGTCGCTAGTTCGTGGGTGCTCGGACGCAGTCCCACCGCACCGATCAGCGCATTGTGCAGTGACTGGGCTTCGGCCAGGGCCACGGCGATTGAGACATTGCGATAGGGAGAGTCCTCTTCCATGAGGTGGATCTGGGGCGACGAGTCACCGAGGTCAAAACGAACTGACCCGACCGTCATGACGCGGAAGACAACGTCGTTGTTCTCGTTCGCTTCTTCGCTCGGGGATTGCTCGACCGTCTCTTCGCTCGCGTCACCTTCACTCATCGGACCACCCTAATTTCCCGTGCGTCGTGACACCGACAAGACGGCCCCGCCGCCCGCGAAGAAGACCAACGCCGCCGACCCGCCATAACTGAGTAAGGGTAAGGGGATTCCGGTGACGGGCATGATGCCCATGGTCATGCCGATGTTTTCGAAACAACTAAAGGCGAAGAAGATGAAGACACCCAGGCAGATGAGTCGCCCC
>JBEKQN010000097.1:2971-12134 GCA_049519675.1 Acidimicrobiales bacterium
CCCCATCGTGTCCTTGGCGTTGCGGCCAATGACGAACATGCGCCAGGCGACGAAGGCCAGGAGCAGAATCACGAGCGACGTGCCAATAAAACCAAGCTGCTCTCCTATCGCGGTGAAGATGAAGTCGGTGCGCTGTTCGGGCACGTAACCGAGCACCGTCTGCATCCCGCGAAAGAGTCCCGAACCGTGAATACCACCCGAACCAATCGCGCTCTTGGCATTGTTGACCTCGTAGAGCAGTGTCTGGAGTTTCGGATTCTTCGAGTTCGGGTTAATGAACGAGAACAGGCGATTGATTTGGTACCGGTGCAGCAGGTCAAAATAGACCGCCGCCACCGCGGCGATGGAGCCCGCCACCGCCAGCAACGTCATGAACCGAGGCGGCACTCCCGCGACCACCATGATCGCCGACACCGTGATGACGATGATGATGGCGGTGCCGAGGTCGGGCTGCGCGGCAATCATGAGCAGCGGCACGCCACCCATGAGCAACAGTCGACAGACGTCGTACATGGTGAGGCCCTCGGGTCGTCGTTGACAGTAGGTCGCGACCGCCAGGATGATGAAGAGCACGGTGAACTCGCTGGGTTGGATTTGGATGAAGCCCAAGCTGTACCAGCGCTGCGCTCCGAGCGCACTCTGGCCAACCACGAAGACGCCGGCCAACGCGAGCAGCCCGCCCACGTACAGTGGGGTCGCGGCACTCTCAAAACGTCGGTAGTCAATTTGGGCAATCACGAACATGACCACGATGCCGATAACGACGAACAGCAGTTGTCGCTCAAAGTAGTAGTGCGGATTGTCGCCGGCATTCAACAAGAGTTGTTTTGTCGCGCTGTAAATCATGACGACGCCGAACAAGCCCAGTGTGATGAGTCCACCCGCGAGACCCAGGTCGATCGACGTTCGAGCGCGGACGCGAGTCGAGAAAGCGGCCAGCGTGTCGCTCACTGCAGCACCTTCAGCAGCTCTCCACCATCAATGGTCACGTCCCACCACCACGTCATCTGGAGGGCGGCTTGATAGGCCAACATTCCCAGTCCGTTTCTCGTGCGACATCCTGCATCTTCGTACAGGCTACGCCACGGCGTCATCGTGGGATCGTAGGCAATATCAATAGCAATTGATGTTGCCGTGACGCCGTCGAGCACGGACCCCGACGATTCACGCGAGAGAGCGGGCGTGGTGTTGACAACGAGGTCAACGTGCCCGACGCCCTCGACATGATCGTGCACGTTGTCGTAGCGGCTCGTGAGCGAATCCACGTTCGCCAACGAGCGGCCAAGAACCGTCACGGAAGCAACTCCCGCGTGCACCAGTGCGTCGACGATGGCGTGCGCCGCTCCCCCGGCACCGTGCACGACCACCCGAGCGTCCACGAGTGAGACCGATAATTCCGACTCGACCGCATTGACGAAGCCGAGTCCGTCGGTGTTGGCGCCGTGAACTTCGCCATCTCGGGCGAGCAGTGAGTTGACCACTCCGGTGCGTAGGGCCACGTCATCGAGCGAGTCACAGAGTTGCACGGCCGCCATTTTGAGCGGCATCGTGACCGAGAGCGCGTCGAACTGTCCGGCCATCAACGTGCGAAGTTGTGGCGCATCATTTTCGCGAAGTTCGAAACGCTCCGACGTGCCTTCAAGACCCACCAGCGCGAGCCCGGCCGCATGTAGCTGCGGCGAGCGCGAATGCGCAATGGGCGAACCCACGACTCCCAGACGCCACCTCATCCGATACCCCGCGACTGAGCCTTCTTTTCGTTCGCCAATTGTTGGGCGAAGGTCGTCGAGAACGCCTCCTTGCCATCCTTATTGATCAGCGTGAAGTACAGCCACGTTCCGGCCGGCGCGTGCAGCACGGCGTTGATCGAGAACTTCGAGATGGTGCAGATCGGCGTTGGTGTGAGTCCCAGATTGAGGTACGTGTTGTAGGGCTCGGGAGTCTGCAGCATCGTTGGGGTCACCGTGCCGCCATCCTTGTGCAGGTAGTACAACACGGTGGCGTCCATTTGCAGCGGGCCGCCACGCTGGAGGCGATTAAAGATCACTCGGGCCACCTGTGGCATATTGCTCGGGTAGTAGCCCTCCTTTTCAACAATTGACGCGGCGATAATGAGCTGATAGGCGTCGAGTCCGTTGAGTTTCGTCGATGGCGTGAGGCCAAGCGCCGCCGCCTTGTGGTCGAATCGGCTAACCATTTTTTGGGCCAACATCATCGGCGTCTCGCTCGGAGCCAGGAGGTACGTGCCTGGTCCAATGAGACCTTCTAACGAGCCATTCGGATGAAACGCACTCGTCGTGGCCAACCGGGCGGCGTCGCGAACAAAACTGTTCGCGAAGGTGTTCCCGGCGTCCGACGCTAAGGAGATCGCCACTTCATTCAGCGTCAATCCGGGCAGTACCGACAGCACTTTAACGTTAGGTCCCTTGGACAAGATCGACGTCAACTCGCCGAACGATGAGTTCTGACGAATTTGGTACGAACCGGCAGTGATGCTGGGCGCACCAAAGATCGTCGTGTCGATCCGATACGCCAAGGGCGAGCCAATCACTCCCTTCGCGTGCATCTCGCTCGCCACTGCTGAAAGTGATTCCCCGTTGCGTACCGTCACGATGACGGCTTTGCCCTGACCCGAGAGCGGATGAACCTGTAGTGCGAACCACAGACTCGCCGCCACGACCAAGATGATCACCAGGCCGAGTACGCGGCCAAGTGGTTTAGTCAGTAGAAAGGCCATCTAGATAGTGTTGCAGCATGATGACCGCAGCCGCGCTGTCAATGCGCGAACGTTGATTGCGCTCGTTCACGCCGGCTCTGCTTAGAGATCGCTGGGCTTCCACGGTTGTGAGGCGCTCGTCCCACTGGACCACCGTGGCGTGATGAACGCGCTCACGAATCGCTCGATAGAGTTCGTCCGCTTCTTCGGTGCTTGCGGTTTCTTCGCCCGCGAGCGAGATCGGACGCCCCACCACGATGAGCACCACCGCCTCGTCATCGACCAGCTGCGCGATCTTTCCCATCAATGATTCATCAACGCTGAGCGCCGGACGGGGAAACGCCATCGTCTGATCCGAATCGGTGACGGCGACGCCGCAGCGACGGCTTCCCGGGTCTATCCCGAGTATGCGCGCCACGATGTCCTTATAACTCGTTCGCGGCGACCAGCACGCGGTCGATGCCGTCAACGTCACGCCCCCCGGCCAACGCGAGGCGCGACGAACCACCACCGCCGCCGCCGACGAGGCCGGCTAAATCCTTAACCGTCTGTTGGGCGTCCAAAGAATCATCGGTCGCGACCACGATGGCGACCTTGTCGTCTACCGCACCGGCCAGCACGACTACCCGTCGTCCTCGACGTTGCAGGTCTTGGGCGAGCGTGCGCAATTGTTCTCCCGGATATCCGTCTACGCGCGCCACGAGTGCGTCGCCGCCGCTCTGGGCGTGCAGTTGTTCGGCGAAGGTCGAGAGCTGTGCTTGACGCAGGGACGAAATCTCCTTTTCAATGTCGCGCTGACGCTCGACCAGTCGTTCCAGCGACGGCACCACGTCATCGAGTGATGTCTTGAGCAAGGAGGCGACCGATCCGAGCGCGCCCTCCATCTCGTGGCTGCGGCGGTAGGCCGCCAGCGCGCTGACCGCTTCGATGCGTCGAGTGTTGGCCCCAATTGACGCCTCGCTCACCAACTGAATCTGACCAATGTCGCCGAGACGGTCGACGTGCGTGCCACCGCAGAACTCCAGGCTGTGCGAACCCGCGCGAACGACCCGCACCCGGTCGCCATATTTGTCGCCGAAGAACATGACGGCACCCATGGTCTGCGCCTCTTGCTTGGTTGTCTGAATGGTCTCGACCTCTTCGTTGGCCACGACGTCGGTATTGACCAGGGTGAGAATCTCGTTCTCTTCTTCGCCGGTAAGTCCCGCGCCGTGCGAGAAGTCGAAGCGAAGTCGGTCGGGACCCACGAAGGATCCCTGTTGGCGCACGTGATCGCCGAGCACGGCACGCAGTCCCGAGTGCAGCAGGTGCGTCGCGGTGTGGTTTCTGCGGGTCGCCTCGCGGCGCACGGGATCAATGGTGGCCACACCCACCTGGCCGGGCACGATGTCACCGGTCAGGCGACCCCGGTGGGCAACGAGTCCGCCGGCGACGTTCTGGGTGTCAAGCACTTCGAACCGTCCGGTTTCGGTCACGACGGTGCCGGTGTCGCCCACTTGCCCACCCGACTCGGCGTAGAACGGCGTGGTGTCGATAAACAGCTCACTGGTCCCGTCTTCGCCTTTCAGGACCGCCAGCACCGTGGTTTCGATGCTGTAGCGCGTGAGGTCGCGACCGACGAACTCCGTCGCGCCGTGGTGATCAACGAGATCGCGGTAGTGCGCGTCGTCGGCCAGATTGAGCGTCTTGGCGGACGAACGAGCACGATCGCGCTGTTCCTTCATCGCGGCGTCAAAAGCGCCTCGTTCCACGCGTAAGCCGGATTCGCCCACTATCTCTTCGGTGAGTTCAATCGGAAACCCGTGGGTGTCGTGCAGCCTGAAGGCCACGTCGCCGGGGAACACGGTGCTGCCCGACGCCACCAATTCTTGTTGCGCGCCTTCGAGCAGCGACAGGCCCGTGCGCAACGTGCGGGCAAACCCAGCTTCCTCACGTTCCAGCACCGAGATGATCAGATCGCGATCCTTCACGAGCACCGGATAGGCCACGCCCATCTTTTCAATCGTGGCCTCGACCAGGGAGGCCGCTAACGGCGCCTCGGACCCCACGCGTCGGGCGGCCAAAATCGCCCGTCGGATAATGCGGCGCAGCACGTAGCCGCGACCTTCATTGGCGGGCAGCACGCCGTCGGACACCAACATCGTCATGGCCCGTCCGTGCTCGGCAATACGTCGAATCGCGATGTCCGTGTCGTCGTCGCGACCGAGCGGTGCGTTGACGACCCGCGACGCGGTTTCTAAGAGAGGGGCGAAGAGATCAGTAAAGAAGACCGACTCCACCCCATTGAGAATTGACAGTGTGCGTTCGAAGCCGGCACCGGTATCGATGTTCTTCTTGGGCAGCTCGGTCAACGAGCCGTCCGGCGACTTGTCGAACTGGGTGAAGACAAGGTTCCAGAACTCCATGTAGCGGTCCTCGCCACCAAACGCCGGTCCGCCCTCGTCACCGAATTCCGGTCCCTTGTCGAAGAAGATTTCCGAGCTCGGACCGCACGGGCCGGTGTCACCCATCTCCCAGAAGTTGTCCGCGTCGAGACGTTGGATACGCTCGGGCCGCACACCGATCATGTCGCGCCACAACTCTTCGGCCTGGTCGTCGCTGATGTGCACCGTCACCCAGAGCCGTTCGGGGTCAAGACCGAAACCCTCGGTGATCAGGCCCCACGCGTACTTGATGGCTCCCTCTTTGAAATAGTCGCCGAAGGAGAAGTTACCCATCATCTCGAAGAAGGTCAGGTGCCGAAGGGTCGTGCCGATGTTCTCAATATCAACCGTGCGAAAGCACTTCTGAATGGACACGGCCCGTTTGTACGGCGCGCTGTCGGTGTCAAGGAAGTACGGCTTAAAGGGCACCATGCCCGCGACCGTGAAGAGCAGCGACGGATCGTGGGGAATGAGGCTCGCCGAGGGAACGATCGTGTGGCCATTATCCGCGAAATAATCGAGAAAAGTCGAACGTAGTTGGGCCGCTTCCACCCGTTTACTCTACCTGTGGTGCTGGGTTCTTTGGGTCCTCGTGAGCACGTCGTTGGCGCCACTGTTCTACGAGTGACTGCTCTCTGCCGTAGTTCGAGGGGTCAAAGAACACCGAGCCCACGAGCCCGTCGGGCAGGTACTGCTGGTCAACCCAGCCGCCCGCAAAATCGTGCGGGTAGTCGTAGGTGAGTCCGAACCCGATTTCGTTGGCGCCGCGATAGTGCGCGTCGCGCAAGTGATCGGGCACGTCCACGAGTCCGCCGGACTGGACCGCATGGGTGACCGCCCCCAGTGCCCGGGTGATGGAGTTGCTCTTGGGCAGCAACGCCAACGTGACCGTCGCGTGGGCCAGGGTGAGGCGCGCTTCGGGCAGCCCCACGAATTCAACGGCCCGGGCGGCCGCCTCGGCGACGAGCAGTCCCATGGGGTCGGCCAGCCCCACGTCCTCGCTCGCGAGGATGACCAAGCGGCGCGCGAGGAATCGCGCGCTCTCGCCACTTTCGAGCAACGTCACGAGCCAGTAGAGCGCGGCGTCCGGGTCCGAACCGCGCACGGATTTGATGAGGGCACTTACCTGGTCGTAGTGGGTGTCGCGCGACTGGTGGTAGAGACGGCCGTCGCGCGCTTGGGCGACGTGGTTCACTTCGACCGGGGCGTCGTTTCCGCTTTCGGCGCGCGCCAGAATGATCGCGGTGTCAAGAGTGTTGAGTGCCGCGCGGGCATCACCGTCGGCCGAGGACGTGATTGCGTCAATGGCGTCGGGCGTTATCGTCGCTTGACGCAGTTGCAGTCCGCGCTCGACCAGCTGAGCGAGGTCCTGTTCGTTGAGCGTGTGCAGTCGCCACAACGTGGAGCGGCTCATCAGCGCGGCGTTCACCTCGAAATAGGGGTTCTCGGTGGTGGCACCGATCAGGACAATCTCGCCGGTCTCGGTCGCGGGCAACAAGAGGTCCTGCTGGGACTTGTTAAAGCGGTGCACTTCATCGATGAATAACACCGTGCGCTGTCCGTGCTCGCCGAGTCGGTCGTGCGAGCGGCTCAACGCCTCGCGGACTTCCTTGACTCCCCCGTTGACGGCCGACAGGCTCTCGCTCGCGTAGCCTGCGGAACTCGCCATGATGCGCGCCAGGGTTGTCTTGCCCGTGCCGGCCGGGCCCCAGAGGATCATCGACGTCAGTTGCTTGGCGGCCACAAATCGGCGCAGCGGGCCGTCGGGGCCTACAAGGTGGCCCTGTCCGACCAGCTCGTCTAGCGTCCTCGGTCGCAGCAGTTCCGCGAGCGGTGCGACCTGGCTCAGGCGCTGGGCGACGGCGTCATCGAACAGCGACGTAGTTCACGACCCTTTGGAGGTCTTTAAATGCAGGTCACGGATCTGACGGGCCGTGATGCTCTTGGGCGCCCCGGTCATGAGGTCCGAACCTGACTGCGTCTTGGGAAAGGCAATCACCTCGCGGATGTTCTCTTCGTCCGCGAAGATGGCGACCAGACGGTCAATCCCGAAGGCAAACCCCGCGTGCGGTGGTGCGCCGTACTTGAAGGCGCCCAGGAGGAAACCGAAGCGATTTTCGGCTTCCTCGTCACTGACGCCCAGGGCGCTGAAGACCCGCGACTGGATATCGGCACGATGAATTCGCACCGATCCACTGCCCAACTCCCAACCATTGAGCACCAGGTCGTAGGCCTGCGAGCGGACTCTTACCGGGTCGCTCGACAAGAGTTCCAGGTCATCGGGATGGGGCATGGTGAAGGGGTGGTGCGCCGCCTGCAGGTTGCCGTCCTCGTCGATGCCCTCGAATAACGGAAACTCCGTGACCCAGACGTAATGGTGCGGTCCTTCACCCACCGGACGAGAACCGAGCGTCACGCGCAGCGCGCCGAGGACCTTGCACGCGGCGACGTACTCGTCGGCGACGCAGAAGACCATGTCGCCGACCTCGGCGCCGTCGACGTTTCTGATGGCCTGGGTCTCGGTGTCGTTTAAGTACCGCGCCAACGGAGAGTCGAGTCCGTCACCAGTAATGCGAAACCACGCCAGACCCTTGGCGCCCAGTTCCTTGGCGGCATCCGTCAATTGATCGAGGCGACTGCGCGAGAGTTCCGCGCCGCCCGCCAGACGCAGGGCCTTGACCGTCGGCGCGCCGAAGGCCTTCACGTCGGTCGCGGCAAAGACCTCGGACAGGTCGCAGAGTTTCATGCCGAAGCGCAGGTCGGGCTTGTCGGTGCCGTAGAGGTCGAGCGCCGCGGTCCAGGTCATTGATTCAATGGGACCGGGCCGTAGACCGGTCGCCGCCTCGGCGGCGTCGAGCACCGCGCGCGAGACAAACGCCATCACGTCGTCCTGGGTGACAAAGCTGGCTTCCATGTCGAGTTGCGTGAATTCAAATTGACGGTCCGCTCGCAAATCTTCGTCGCGCATGCAGCGCGCGATTTGGTAGTAGCGGTCGAACCCGCCCACCATCAAGAGCTGCTTGGCGATCTGGGGACTCTGGGGCAACACGTAGAACTCACCGGGATGCAGACGCGACGGCACCACGAATTCGCGCGCCCCCTCTGGGGTCGGCGCCCACAGCAACGGCGTCTCGACCTCACAGAAGCCTTGTTCGTCCATGGCGGCACGCAGCGCACGGTTGACCACCGCGCGCAGTCGTAGGTTGCGCTGCATGGCGTCGCGTCGGATGTCCAGGAAGCGGTAGCGCAGTCGGACCTGTTCGTCCGTGTCGATCCGGTCGTCCAATTGGAACGGCGGTGGCTCGGCCGTCGCCAGGATCTCCACCGTGCACTCCGTCAGTTCCACTTCGCCCGTCGCCAAACGGTCGTTGACGGTGCCCTCGGGACGGTGCGACACCGTACCGCTCACGCGCACCACATACTCACTGCGCGCGTCGACCGTGCCGTCGACGACCACTTGGAGGATGCCCGATTGGTCACGGACGTCCAGGAACGCGAGGTGCTCGCCGTGCTCGCGCCGCTTGGCCACCCATCCGCAGACGGTGACCGTCTGGCCAATCAGCGACGTCGATACCGACCCGCAGAGCAGGTCGCGCAAACTCGTGGCTTCGTAATCCGTGGGCATGGTCACATCACTTCTTCAGTAGCTTGGCGATCACTTCAACGAGGTCAGTCTGGGCCACCGTGCGCTGGCTCTGCTCCAGGTCTGACGTTCGCAGGTCCCTAATCGTAACCTCGCCTGCGCCACGTTCCGTGGGTCCGATGAGTAACGCGAAGCGCGCGCCGGACTTGTCCGCCACCTTCATTTGGGCCTTCATCGAGCGCTCGTCATAGGCGCGCCCGGTCGCGAAGCCGGCTGACCGCAAGCGGTCAACCAGCACGGTCGCCACGTCGTCGGTGGTCGTGTCAACGACAAAGAGGTCCAGCGTGCGATCCAGAAGCTGCGTCGTCACGCCCTCGGCTCGGCGCGTGAGCAAGATCCGCTCAACGCCGCTGCCAAAACCGATGCCACTGGTAGGTTTGC
>JBEKQN010000098.1:0-9012 GCA_049519675.1 Acidimicrobiales bacterium
ACCACGGTGAGATCGCTGACCACCTCATTGGAAACGAGGAAGTCCCCGAAGATGTCCTCGTTGACAATGGCCTCGGGCTCGACCATGAGATACAGCTCGCCGGTCGCTTCGACCCAGGACAGTTCGTATTCGTTGTCCGACGCGTCAGTCCACTCGCTGCCAAACTCAAACTCGGCGCTTTCGCGCCGGGCTTCGTTCTGCTCATAAAACGATTCGATGTCCATGTGTCCAAGACTATTGCGCGATATGTGCGTTGGAAAGTGCGTTTTCTGCGGCACGCTGACGGTCGTGAAAAATGCAGTCATTTTGGGCGCCCTGATGGTCGCGGCGCTGTGTCGTGCCAGACCTGTACTGGGCGCCATGACATCCTCCACCGACCTGTTAGGGCAATTGCGACGCGAATGGCAACACGTTGGTCGCAGTCGCCAAGCACACGAGGCGTGCAAGCGTCTCCGCATTCGTCACCCAACGGTCGGACTTGACGCGATGGTCGACCTCTGTGACGTCGTCGACGCGTTGGAACTACGCGCCGGTCGCAGTGCCATCGAACGCGCCGAGATCGTGCGGGCGCTGCTCGAAGAAGCAGGTGATCCCATGGTTCACCGGGCGCTGCTCCAGACCCTCATTCCGGGCATCGTCAGCGTCTGTCGTCAGTTGCGCTTTGGAGAGGGCATCGTTCGAGACCCCAGCGAAACCCTCGGCACGGCCATGGCGCTCGCCAGCGAACTGCTCGTTGACTGGGCCGGGCAGTCTCGTCAGTACTGCGCACCCGACATCCTCTCCGCGCTGCGCGGACGTCTTCGGCGATGGTTGCTCAAGGAGAAAGCGGCCATGCGCACGCTCGCCCAGTTCGACACCCTCGACGAACCCGCAGAGACGTCCTCGCCCCTCCTGGCCCGACTCGACAGTTATCGTGGCAGCCAGTACGAGCGCATCGCGCGCATCACCTACGCCCGCGTCTTTGAAGGCCGTTCACTTCGCGAACTCGCCCAGGACGACCACTCCGCACCTAGCTCGCTGCAAGCCGAACTGCAGCACTTCGCAATTAGATTTCTTATTTAGGAAGTTGAGAAACTCATCAGTGAATTTTCCGTCGTCGCCAACACCGGTACCCTTTGAAGACCATGGCGCGCAAACTCTCATCACTCCGCAGCGCGCACCTGCTGATGTGGTCAAGCCCCCTCCTGCTCGTCGTCTTGGTTTTCACGTTGACGTCAAGCGCCTCACCTCGCACGACGCAGGCACTCAACCGCCCGCCGACGACCACCTCGACGGTGCCAATCGTGGTGCCGGCGTCGCCTACGACGAGCACCACCACGACCACGCTGCTCCCGAAGAAAGCCCCAACCGTCACCGCAGCGAAAACAACGAGCAAGAAGAAATTCTCGAGCGCGACCGACTCGAACGCGAAGAGCGTCGCACCGCCATCAAGCACCACCGTGTCCAACAGCGTGCTCAGCGGCTCGCTCAGTTCGGCATTCGCCGTCGCCGACGTTCCGCTGCGCGGCCCGGGTCTGTGGACGCTCGCGACGAGCACTCCGATCACGGCACAACTGCTCTGCACCTCGCGAACCGTTTCTGTCAGCCGCCGGGTCGTGATCATGACCAATCAGAGTTGCCAACTGCAGCTCACCTCGACGAATCCCGAGGTGTCGCCGACATGGCAACTCACCCCCATCACGTAAGGCGCTTCGGCGCGGGGCCCGCGCACGGTATCGCGCTGGCGATCTATTTCGTTCTCTTGCCCTACGTGGTGCTCACCAAGTGGGGGCAGAGCGCACAGGAGACCAACACGTCACTGGTGCGTCTGCTGCTCGCGTTGTTGGGCGTCTTCTGGCTCACGTTTCTCTTCCAGTTGGCCCGCAACGTCGTTCGACTCCGGCGCGGCGCGCTACTAGGTCGCGACGGTAGTGCGTGGCTCGCCGGACTCGTAG
Organism: Acidimicrobiales bacterium; assembly: GCA_049519675.1. Lineage (GTDB taxonomy): Bacteria > Actinomycetota > Acidimicrobiia > Acidimicrobiales > RAAP-2 > RAAP-2. Next base: position 1,935 of record JBEKQN010000098.1, read on the forward strand.
TGATGGTGATGCCCTTTTTGCTGCCCAGCGACGTCGGGGCCGCCAACACCGCCGCCGCGACGCGGTCGGCACCGTACGTTGCCGTGCCCGCTGAAACGCACTGGACGCTGCCGAGCGACGTGCCCTCACCCGTGCCGTCAGACCACCGACGTCGTGAGGGTTCCATGCCAGTGGCCCTGTCGCCAACGGGCGCTCTGCCATTGGCCCTCGTGGTCAAACGGCACAAGGACTCGCTGCGTCAACATCAATATGTCCCGAGTGAAGACGACATCGACGAGACGATTGCTTTGCTGCGAGCAGATAACCCACAACTCATCGCGGCGCTGCGTCACCGCATCGGTGATCAATTAGGCGGCGTCGTGCACATGTCACCCACGACACCGGCGTTCACCGGACCAGACACGTCCGATCCGGTGATTGCCTGCGTCATTGGCGAAGTCCTCAACGACACAGTCATCTCGTTCGCCCGAGAAGGCGGCCGACTCGTCGTGCCCGAACTTTGGAACAGTGAGAACATCATCGCTAATGCAGTGGCGCTGCACGAGGGCGGACGCGTGGTCTACGCGGTCACTGAACCAGAGCTGCTGTGGGCGCTCGCGACTCGCGCGCTCCACTCAACGATTGTGGTCTACTTAGGCGCGTCGCACGCTCTTGACGAGCAGTTACGAAAGCGCTGTGTCACTGTTGGCCCGTCCAACCTGGATGAATCCGCTGGGGTCGAGGTAGTTGCGCCACTCAGCATTCGTAGCGCAACTCCATCCCGTGACACGACGCTCGGCATCCGTGCCGAGCTCTTGCGCAGTGACCCGTGCATCGTCGGAATTGCAACACCTTTCACGGCGACGTTGCGTCGACGTTGCGTCGAGATGGTTGCCTACCTTGCGCTGCATCGCAACGAGCCCGTTACGGGCGACCGACTGCGAACTCGAGTGTTAACTCACGCCGACGTGGACGCCTCAATGAGAACTTTGGCCAATACTGCGAGTGCCGTACGTCGCAGCCTTGGCGCGGACGCCCTCGGCCCTCATTTACACGCCGTCACGTCAGCGGGACTCTACGTGACGCACGAGCTCACCAGTGACGTAGAGATCTTCCACGGCTTGGTTGCCCGCGCGCGCCAAATGAACTCGGGCGACTGGGCACCGCTGCTGTGTGAAGCACTCAGCCTGGTGCAGGGTGAACCACTCGCGAGCGCCTTGCGAGGATTTGAATGGTTCCTCGCCGAGGGTCACGCCGCGCGACTGGCGCGCGACGGCGAATGGGCCGCGCTGGCACTGCATCACGATTCGCTCGCCACCGGCGACTACGAGTTGGCCTACTGGTCGCTCGAGAAGGGACGACTCATTGATCCCTACAGTGACGCGCTGATAGCGGCCCTCGCTCGCGTGCCGAGACTACGCGAGTTTGGAGGCGATGGACCCCGCCGAACGCAGCACGACGCCGTCGGCCCCAGCGGTACTGAAGTGATAGGCCGGCCGTTCAATCGCCTCAGCAATCAGATCGCGTAATAACTGCGCGAAGGCCAGCGGCGGATCGATAAACAAGTACTTCGCCAGTGACCCGGGAATCGTGTTGATTTCGTTCACGTAGAGTTCGGAGTCGCTGGCGAGAAAGTCCACGCGCGCGACCCCGCGCACCGACGCGACGTCGGCGATGATGCGAGCGAAGCGCTCAATGGTGTCGCGCTGACCGGTCGCCAGCACCGCGGGCAGTTCGCGCGGCGCAGACACCATGCCTTCACCGCCGACATACTTGTCGCGGTAGTCAAGTATCTCGGCGGCACTCGAACGTCGGATTGGTCGCTCGATTGCCGAAAACGACAGCGACGGATACGTGCGCAGAGCAATCTGGACATCGGTGAGGTCGCTGCGAAATGGTTCAATAACGCAACCCGTCGCGAGATGGACGTTGGTCTTGAGACGTGCCAATGCGGTGGTCAAGTCCTCCACCACGTCGATGCCAATCGACGAGCCACCGGCACGCGGCTTCAAAATATACGGCCCCGTGAAGGCCAGCTCCGTGGTGTCGCTCGTCAGCAGGGCGCGCGGCAGTGTGGGCAGTCCGGCCGCGTGCATGACGGCTCCGAAGGTCCACTTGTCCATTCCCAGCGCCGCGCCGGCGGCGGTCGGTCCGCTGTAGGCCACGCCCGCCATGTCGAGCGCTGCTTGCAGGGTGCCGTCCTCGCCCGGTCCGCCGTGCGTGGCGAGCAATATGGCCTCTAGTTCGACGCGGCGTTCTTTTCGACCGGTGGTGAAAAACCCACCCTGGTCACCGAGGCGCAGGACGAGTTCATTTGAACCCGAGGGCAGTCCCTCTAGGAATGATTCCGCTTCGACGTCGCCGGGCACCGCGTAGAAGCGATTGGTCTTCGTCCAGTAAATGCCCACGACCTCACCTTGACGTTGCATTTCACGTACGGCCTGTAGGCCCGTGAGGATGGACACGTCGTGTTCGGGCGCCGGTCCGCCAAAGAGCACGCCAATAGTCATGTATTTGTCCGCTCTACTCGCATCAAGAAATCAAGGGTAGTGGTCGGGCAGGTCGTTGAGGTACAGCACTCCGTCGCCCGGTACCAGCGTGGCGCGCACCCACGCGACCGCCTCTTCGCGCGTATCGAAGCGTTCCAAAGGCGCGAAGTAGCCAACTTGCAAGGGTTTTACGTTCGTGCGCCCGACCGCGACCAACGTCACGCCCATCGCCGCCGCGCGACGAGCGAGTTCCATGTTCGCACCGTACTGCTCGTCGCCGAGTTCGACCAAACCCGGCGTGACGACCACTCGGCGACCAGTGATCGGAAGTGATCCCAGCAAGGTCAGCGCCGCGAGGGCACTGGCGGGATTTGCGTTGAAGGTGTCGTCAATGACCACGATCCCCGAAAGCGCCTGGACCACGTTGGACCGATTCTCTACCGGTGTTACGGCGTCGATTCGACGCGCAACCTGATCGCTCGTCAGCCCGAGCTCCAGTGCACCGGCCAGCGCACAGGCCAAGTTAGTTGCCTGCATGCCGTTCTTCTGTACCATCGTCGCGAGCGTGACGCCGTCGACTTCCACCAACCAGTTCGGACCTTCGGGCACAATGCGCACCGACGCGTTGGTGTTGACGGATCCGGCGGTGCGCACGCGTTTGCCGTTCTGCTCTAATCGTTCGACCCAGCGACCCAATCGGTCATCATCGATGTTCACGATGACGGTGCTCGCCCTCTCAGTGATCTCAAACTTGGACTGATCAATCACTTCGATTGTCTTCATGCGCTCTAAGTGCACTGGTCCGATGGCGGTCACAATCGCGATGTCGGGCGGGCACCACGAACAGAGATCACGGATTTCACCGGGACCGTACGTACCCATCTCGGCGATGAATATTCGGCTCCCGTCGGCGAGGTTTTCGTTAATTGCCCGCGAGAGACCGGTGCGGTTATTGAAGCTTCGTGGTGACGCCACTACCCCGCCGTCAATGGCCAAAAGTTCGAACAAATGGTGTTTCGTCGACGTCTTGCCGTAGGAACCCGTGATCGCGACAATGCGGGGCTTCACCCGGGCGAGGCGCGCAATCGCTTGGTCCACAAATTTTTGGGAGTGACGATGCTCGTAGGGCGCAAGCAAGCGAGCGGTGACGTCGAGCGTCACCGGCACCGCCCACACCATGGCGACAAAGGCCAGCCAGGGACGGGCCGTAAAGAGACCACCGACGCCCACCGCCGCGGAGAGCAGCGTCGCGACCAGCGCGGTGATGGTTAGTCGGCGCGTCCAGCGCAGTTTGCTCGTGCGACCCTTCATAGAGAGTCCCTGGGGACACAACAGCCCGTACGCGGCGGTCACGACGACAATGAGCACGTCGACTCGCAGAATGGTGGTGACCACCAACAGGAAGATCAGCACGTGGCTGAGCGTGACCGGCCGCTTCTCCTTGGAGCGTTCCGTTGATTTTGCCATGGCCACCTGCGGAGTTGACCAGCGGCCAAGAAAGCGACGCATCGAACTTGGTTCGTAGTGCTCGCGCTGGAGCACGCGCAACCATCGCACCATCTGGGCCGCGTAGGCTCCCGCGAGCGCGAGACCCATCAGACAATCGAGGAGCACCGCGCCCGTGCTCACGAAACGAATTCCAAGACTGCGCTCGCCAACTCTTGGGGCGCCTCGGTCGGCAACAGGTGCCCAACGCCCGCCACACTGCGAAACGTATGAGGCGAATGCAGAAGGGCGCTCGCCCTCGAGGCGACCGACTCGGGCACGTCGAGGTCTCGCTCGCCCCACACCAGGGCGACCGGTGCGCGCACCCGGGCCAATTCGTCCTCGTAACTCTCGTTCACCCGGGAGACCAAGATGTCGCGCAGTAGGCCATGTGCGTTGCGATAGTCACTGGACCCGTAGCGCCGGCGAGCCGCCTCCATCTTCCGGTCGCTCACGACACCCTTGGCGTGCCAGTAGCGCGTGGCTCGGTAGGCCCACGGTGGTTTGGCCGACGCCGACGAATGCACGAGCGGTGCTCCAACCAGCACGAGCGCCGCGACCGACTGGGGGTAGTTGGCGGCCAGGACCGTCGCGATGCACCCGCCAAAGGAATGCCCCACCAGCACCACGGGTGACCGGTTCATCTCGGACAGGGCCGGTGCCAGCAGCTCGGCGTAGAGCCGCGCACCTCCGGCGACCGTTGGTAGAGGCGACGCCCCAAAACCCGGTAAATCCAGCGCCACGGATCCCACTCCACGACTGGCCAACTGCGTGGCGCACGCGGCAAAGTCCTGTCCGCGTCTCGCCCAGCCGTGCAGAAACACGACCCGAATGGGAGCTTCGCCGTAGGGCTCGCCAAAGAGATTTCCATCGCCATAGGCACGTAGCACGTACTTCAGGCTACTGAGGTGCCACCCTCGACCAAGACCACGTCACGACCTGCCGGTAGCGTCAAGGTGACTATGAGTGATGAGACGGCCTTCTCCGACGAACTGCTCGTGGGCCTCACGCCCGAACAGCGCGAAGCGGTGATGTCGCCCGAGCGTCGCCTGCTCATTCGCGCGACCGCCGGGTCGGGAAAGACCCACGTGCTGACATTGCGCATTCAGCGGCGCATCAGCGACGAAGAGATCGCGGGCGATCAAGTGCTGGCGATGACCTTTACCCGCAAGGCCGGCGACGAGCTGAGGCGCCGACTCGCAAAAGCGGGAATCCGTGATATCCGCGCCGGTACGTTTCACCGAGCGGCACTCAGTTTGGTGAACCAGTACCGCGACGACAATCACCTAAAACCGTTGGTGCTCGAAGCCAATCGTCGCCGGCTCGTGAACGCGCTCGCCCTACAACTGCGCGAGAGCGGCGAGCTCAAATTAGAAGATTGGCAACTGCCCCGACTCGAGCAGGAGATCAGTTGGGCCCTCAGCCAGGGCTTCAACGGCGCGCTCTACGCCAAGAGTGTTCGAAAGTTGCGTCGTGACGCGCCCCTGCCGCCCTCGCAATTCGCCGACGTCCTCGATCGCTACGTCGGCCTCTGTCGTAGCCGCGGGGTGCTCGACTTTGACTTGCTGCTGAGCGAAGCGATCTCCCTGCTGCGCGACGAGCCGTCGGTGCTTGCCTCATTCCGTCACCGCAATCGGTCGCTCTACGTAGATGAGGCCCAAGACATGAATCCATTGCAGTTCATGATGCTGCGCCAGATGGCGGGCGACGACCCCGATCTGTTTTGCGTCGGCGATCCCAACCAGTCGATCTACGGCTTTAACGGCGCGAATCCGAAGTTTCTCAACGACATCGTGCGCACCTGGCCCGACACCGTGGTGCTCGACCTCACGCGTAACCATCGTTCGACGGCCAACATCATCGCGGTAGCTAACACGTTGCTCGAAGCGGGCGCCGCCGGCATTATGCCCGCGAAGGACGACGGCGAAGTGCCCTTGGTGCGCAGCTACAACACTGATGAGGAAGAGGCCGCTCGAGTGACCACGTGGTTGGGTGCGAAACACCAGCCGGGAAGCCCGTGGCGTTCAATGGCGGTCTTGGCGCGCACCAACGCACAATTGGAGCTCGTCGCCGGGTATCTCGAAGCGGCCGACATTCCCTATGAACGTCGAGGTCCGGAGCATTCGCCGGCCTCCGACCTCTTCCTGACACCCGACGCCACGCCTCGGCGACTTGACGAGGACCAGAACGACGCGGTCGCCCTTTCGACCATCCACCGTTCCAAGGGTCTTGAGTTTCAACACGTCGCCGCGATTGGTTGGGCCGAGGGCCAGTTGCCCAACTACAACGCCACGTCCGCGGCCGCACTCGCGGAAGAACAACGTCTCGCCTACGTTGCATTGAGCCGGGCCGAAGACTCGCTGCTCATTACCTGGAGCCGGGGGCGTAACGATCCGCGCTATCCCGACCGATCGCCCTCGCGCTATCTCGCGCCGATTGAACGGGTTATCGCCGAGATCGAACAGCGGAACGCGCCGCTCACCGGCGAAGCGCGAAAAGCCCGACTCGCCGCCATTCGTCGAGAGTTAGAAGAGGCGTCAACGACGATAACGTTGCCCACTAGTGGAAACTCGGGACCTGCGTAACGAACTCATCGCCATCGTCGGCACTGACGCCGCGACGTTTTCGCCTCACCACAATCTCGAGGATCTGCACGACGAGACGCTCCATCCCCGTCAGAGCGAGCCTTTCGCGGTTGTACGCCCCGCGAGTACCCAGCAGGTCGTCGACATCGCGAAATTGGCGAGCGAGTTCAAGGTGCCCATCACGCCGCGCGGCTCGGGTACGGGACTGTCGGGAGCCGTCACTCCCGTACCCGGCGGGATTGTCGTGAGTTTCTCGCGAATGAATCAGGTGCTGCGACTCGATGTCAATGACCACGTCGCGGTCGTGCAACCGGGCATCACGCTCATTGAACTCGCCGAAGCCCTAGAGCCCAGCGGCCTGCGCTACCCCGTCTTTCCGGGAGAACTCTCCGGCTCGCTCGGCGGCAACGTCAATACCAACGCCGGCGGCATGCGCGCGGTTCGTCACGGCGTGACGCGCCAGCACGTGCTCGGGCTGGAGCTCGTCCTCATCGACGGCACCGTGGTGCGCACCGGTGGCCCGGTTATGAAGTCGTCGTC
>JBEKQN010000099.1:0-8979 GCA_049519675.1 Acidimicrobiales bacterium
CACAATTTTCCCGAGCGACGCAAAGTGAAGTCGACCCTACTTCGTTCCTGCGTCGTTCTTCTTGTTGCATCGATAGTTTGCTTAGTGACACCCAATGTTGCATTTTCGGCCACCCAACGATCATTTAACACCGTTTCATTCTTCGAGAATGACAGTGGGTCGGATCCGGTATCGGCGGGACAGCAATCAACTAGTCCGAAAGCGTTAACTCTCTTTTCGACCCTTACTCCGACGTTCGCAAATCCGGGCTACACCTTTGACGACTGGAGTAGCTTGCCACTGGGTGGCTCGAGTGGTCTGAATTACTTCGATGGAGAGACGTTCGACTTTTCCACCTCCATGGATTTGTACGCCCAGTGGACGCCAAAGGTTTACACGCTTACTTACATTCCGGCGGGTGGAGTTGTTTCATCTCCTTCGGTGAATTTTACTGTGGGCTCAACCCCTTTGGTCCTTCTCACACCAACTCAGACCGGCTACATATTTGAAGGCTGGAATACTGTTGCTGACGGTTCGGGAATCTCCTACCCGGCAGGTAGCACCTACACACCGGCAACGAGCATCTCTTTGTATGCGCAGTGGTCCGTGGTCTCATCAGGCACAACAACCTTCATTTCCAACGGTGCAAGTGGAACAATCTCCCCAATAATTGGTGGCATAGGAACGTCGATAACTCTGCCTGGCGGCACTTCGCTTTCTGATCCGGGTTATTTCTTTTCTGGTTGGAATACAAGCGCATCAGGTGGTGGAACCAACTATGCAGTTGGGAGTTCTTTCGTCGTCACGTCGTCTATCACTCTTTATGCGCAGTGGTCACTCCTACCAACCTTCACAATCAACTTCTCGCCTAACGGAGGTGTGGGGTCTGTTGCTGCGCTGAATGGCACGAGTGGTATTACTCTCCAACTTCCGGGCGGGACGGGACTCAGCTTTGTTGGTCACACGTTTTCAAATTGGAACTCAAAGTCAGACGGCAGCGGCACGGTATTCAATGTCAACGATCCTCTTCAACTCAATAGTTCGATGACGCTCTACGCGCACTGGGATGCGTTGCTGACATCGAAGTCGTCGAACGTGCTGATTGGTGCGGTCGGATCGTTCGCAACGAACTCGGCGACCTTGACCCCGAATCTAAAGACGCAAGTTCTCCGGCTCGCAGTGCTCACGAAGTCCGGACACTTCACGGCGGAAACCTTGTACGGCTACACCAATAACTCCGGTTCCGTTACTTCACAGAAGGCCATCAGCAGTCGGCGCGCAAGTGTCGTCGCGGCGTACCTGAGGGCAGAACTGCGGTCGTTGCACGTCTCGGGAGTCACGGTGACGTCGGCGGGCGAGGGCACGGTCACGTCCGCAACGGGCACGACCAATCGCCGGGTCGAGGTTTTTGTAAAGGGCTGAAGGGTGACGCCGGTCCCGCGTTTTCGTTGAGTGGCAGCGACATCGGTGGGTCGCAGGGGGTCCACTGATGTTGCCGCGTAGTTGTGTCCGAATGAGAAACGGCGTAATTGCAATAGCCATTGGTCGATTCGGCACTCATCGATGACGCGTCACTGAACGTGGAGCCGGTGGAGGGATTCGAACCCACGACCTGACGATTACAAATCGCCTGCGCTACCAGACTGCGCCACACCGGCTTGGAAGTACACAGGATAGTGATTTCAATGCACCACACTCGCGTACCGCTCTAGGCTAAGCCCAATGAGTGAGCAGTCCCGCCCCCAGCACGAATCACACACATCTGGATCGCACTATCAGCCCGGACTCGGCGTAGTGGTGCTCATCCTCGTCCTCTTTGTCGCTGCGGCCACGTTGATGCTGCGCTCGACTAACCCTTCGGGCCCCGGCGCAACTACCAGTACGACAACAACGACGGTCGCGTCCACCCAGACCACAATTGCTAAAACACGAGTACGGGTGCAGGTCGCTAACGGCACCAATGTGACGGGACTGGCCCGTACGTACACCCAACGTTTGATAACCCTTGGCTGGGACGCGCTACCCGAGGTGAACGGTCCGGCGACCACGGTGACCGTCGTGTACTACCACGGTGGATTTCAGTGGGCGGCGCGTGAGGTTGCTCAGGAGATCAAGGTGAAGTCGACGCAGGTGAAACCACTGCGCAATCCGAGAGTTGTCACCGGCGCCGCGACGGATGACGTAATCGTCGTGCTCGGCCACGACCTGCGTTAGTCGAGCGTTACTCGCGCGCTGGCAGTTGCACCGAGTGTCGTGTTAACGCCGCGTGCAAAACGTCAACCGCCATTGATCGAAGTTCGTCGAGCGGACGATTGCGATGGCGACGGACGCCGAGATCAACTTGGGCCAAACTGTGCACGCCGTAGCGTCGCGCGATGTCAATGAGCAGGGCAATCTCGACGCCGTAGGCGGCTTCCAACGTGATGGACTCGAAGGCGCTACGGCGTCCGGCGGTCTCGCCCGCGAGCGGTTGGCGAATCTCGCCGAGACCGGGAAACAGCAATGAAAGTATGGGTCGCGCGGCCAATTCGTTCACCCGCCCGCCGCCCGTGGGCATGTTGTGCAGCGGGCGTTCGTAGTAGCCCTTGACGAGTTGCACGTCGACTTGTTCCAACAGGGGCTGCACGAGTCGAGGCACGAAATCGGTCGTCGTATTAAGGACGTCGGCGTCGAGGAAGACAACGATCTCCGATGAGGCCGCCTCGAGTCCGGCGGTCATGGCTTCGCCCTTGCCGCTCGGACCGTCCACGTTGATGACCTTGGCCCCGTGGTGGTTGGCCACCGTCGCGGTGTCGTCATTGGAGTGGTCGTTGACGACGAGCAACTCGTCGACGAGACCTTCGTGGTGGGTCACCGCGTCGAGCACGGCGCCGATGGTCGCCGCTTCGTTCTTCGCTGGGATGATGACGGTGATCGACGTGGAGGACGCCATTTCGAGCACTCGCCGCAGGTCAAACTCTTCGCTGGTGAATGTCCACGGGACGTCATGATGACTCATCTCAAAGAGGTTAGGGGGAGACGTCCAAAGTGCGGTCTTGACAAATTGTCGCCAATCCGCCACAATTGATACGTCATCCAGAGCGACTGAGGGACGGGCCCGTTGAAGTCGCGACAACCAGTGTGATCAAAGAGAGACCCTCTCATCACACCAGGTGCCAAAGCCCGAACGATGCAAGGGGAGTTATGAGTTTCGCTACAGGTCTTTTATGTCGAGAGTGCGGTACCACCTATCCAACTGAGGCTCGCTACTCGTGCGAGATGTGCTTTGGGCCGCTCGGGGTGTACTACGACTTGGAGGCGGCCCGAGAGGTTGTCACCCGCGAGTCGATCTCGAGTGGTCCCAATTCCATCTGGCGCTACGCCGATCTGCTGCCCGATCCCGGCATCAAGCCCGTGGACCTCGGCGCCGGCTGGACGCCGCTGCGCCGGGCGACCCGGCTGGCCGACGTGTTGGGTCTGAAAGAGTTGTGGCTCAAAGACGACACGAGGAATCCAACGGGTTCGTTTAAGGACCGCGTGGTGTCAGTCGCATTGTCGAGTGCGCGTCGACTGGGCTTCACGACGGCTGCCTGTGCGTCGACCGGGAATCTCGCGACGTCGGTCGCGGCGCACGCGGCCTTCATTGGCTGGCCTAGCGTGACGATAATTCCTGCGGACCTAGAAAAGTCAAAGATCGCGATGACCGCCATCTTCGGCGGCACGGTCCTCGGGGTCGAAGGCAACTACGACGACGTCAACCGACTCTGCGTGGAACTCGTCGCCGAACACCCCGACTGGGCCTTCGCCAACGTCAACCTGCGTGCGTACTACGCCGAAGGTTCCAAGACGCTGGCCTTCGAGATTGCCGAACAGTTGGGATGGCGCACGCCCGATCAAGTCGTCGTGCCCGTCGCGTCGGGCAGCCAGCTCACCAAGATCGCGAAGGGCTTCGCCGAGTTCATTGAGTTAGGCCTCGTCGACGGAAGCGCCCCGGTGCTCTTTGGCGCGCAGGCAGCGGGCTGCTCACCGGTCGCGACGGCCTTTGCCCAGGGTGCGGAATTCATCACGCCCCAGCGACCAAATACGATTGCCCGTTCGCTCGCCATTGGGAACCCGGCCGACGGTCCCTACGTGCTCGACGAACTACGTCGCAACGGCGGCGACTGCGGTTCGGTGCCCGACGACGAAATACTTGAGTGCATCGGGCTGCTTGCCAAGACCGAGGGCATCTTCGCCGAAACCGCCGGGGGAGTGACGATCGCCTCGCTGCGCCAGATGATCGCTCGGGGCACCATTGACCCCAATAAGTCGGTTGTGGCGATCATCTCCGGCCACGGCTTAAAGACCCTCGACGCCATTGTCGAGACCGCGGTGGTCAGTTCCACCATCAAGCCGTCGTTGGCTGAGGCCGAAGAGGCGTTGCGCTTTCACCAATTGGTGGCGGCCTCGTGAGCGTCACGGTGCGCCTACCCAGCCAGCTGCGCTCGCTCGTGGGCGGCGCCGGCGAGGTGCCGGTCGAAGCAGACACGGTGCGCGAGGCCATTGTGGCCGTCGACGAGGCCTATCCGGGCATCGCCTTTCGGGTCCTGGACGACCACGGCGCCCTGCGCCGGTTCGTGAATGTCTTCGTGGCCGACGAGGATGTCCGGTTTTTACAGGGTCTCGACACCGTGCTCGAGGCCGGCCAGACCGTGTCCCTGGTGCCCGCCGTGGCCGGCGGCTGAGGGCCAAATTAGCACTCTCCCCCTCTGACTGCTAATATTGATTTGCACCAATTAGGTGCAAAATCGCACTAGGAGGATTCACAGTGGCGAAACTGATCGCTTTTGACGAAGAGGCCCGCCGAGCACTCGAGCGTGGCATGAACAAGCTGGCCGACGCCGTGCGCGTCACGCTGGGGCCTAAGGGCCGCAACGTGGTGTTGGACAAGAAGTGGGGAGCGCCCACCATTACCAACGACGGTGTCTCGATTGCCAAAGAAATCGACCTCGAAGACCCCTACGAGCGCATTGGCGCCGAGTTGGTCAAGGAAGTTGCCAAGAAGACTGACGACGTGGCCGGTGACGGTACCACGACCGCCACGGTGCTCGCCTGGGCCATGGTCCGCGAAGGTTTGAAGAACGTCGCCGCCGGTGCGAACCCGATGTCGCTCAAGAAGGGCATCGAAGCCGCCGTCGAAGCGGCCGTTGCCTCACTGCACGACCTCGCCAAGCCGGCCGACACCAAGGAGCAGATTGCCCAAGTGGCGTCCATCTCCGCGGCCGACACGGAGATCGGCGAAATGATCGCTGACGCCATTGACAAGGTTGGCAAGGACGGCGTCATCACCGTCGAAGAGAGCCAGTCATTTGGCATGGACATGGACCTCGTTGAGGGTATGCGCTTTGACAAGGGCTACATCTCGCCATACTTCTCGACCGACACCGAGCGCATGGAGGCCGTCTTAGAAGACGCCTACGTCCTGCTCGTGGCCGGAAAGATCACGTCGGTGCGCGACGTGCTGCCCGTCTTGGAAAAGGTCATGCAGTCGGGTCGCCCGCTGTTGATCATTGCCGAGGACATCGAAGGCGAAGCACTCGCGACCTTGGTCGTGAACAAGATTCGCGGCACGTTTAAGTCAGTCGCGGTGAAGGCTCCCGGTTTCGGAGAGCGCCGCAAGGCCATGCTCCAGGACATCGCCATCCTCACGGGTGGCACGGTGATTGCCGAAGAGGTGGGACTCAAGTTGGAGAACGCCACGGTTGAGCTTTTGGGTTCGGCCCGCAAGATCGTGGTGACCAAGGATGAGACCACGCTCGTTGAGGGTGCTGGCACCGATGAGGACATCAAGGGCCGCATCAGCCAGATCAAGGCCGAGATCGAGAACACTGACTCGGACTACGACCGCGAGAAGCTCCAGGAGCGTCTCGCGAAGTTGTCCGGTGGCGTCGCCGTCATCAAGGTCGGCGCCGCGACGGAAGTCGAGCTGAAGGAAAAGAAGCACCGCATCGAAGATGCCGTGTCGACCACCAAGGCCGCGATTGAAGAGGGCGTTGTGCCCGGCGGTGGCGTGGCCCTGCTGCGCAGCCAGACTCGCATCCTCGAAGCCGCCGACAAACTGAGCGGTGACGAAGCGACCGGTGCGCGCATGGTTGCGAAGGCGTGCGAAGCGCCGCTCAACCAGATTGCGGTTAACGCGGGTCTCGAGGGTGGCGTCATTGTCGACAAGGTGCGCAACCTCGCCAAGCCCACTGAAGGCCTTAACGCCGCAACGGGCGAATACGAGGACCTCATCAAGGCCGGTGTCATTGACGCCGCCAAGGTGACGCGCTCGGCGCTGCAGAACGCGGCGTCCATTGCGGCGCTCTTCCTCACCACCGAGTGCGTCATTGTTGACAAGCCCGAAGAGAAGGCCCCGGCAATGCCCGGCGGCGGTATGGACGACTACTAAAGATTCAGCATCGATTAAACACAAGGGCGGGGACTTAGTCCCCGCCCTTGTGTTTTTTACGCAGGATTATCCTCACGTCTCGTGGAGTAAAATTCGCTAGTGCGAATCAAAGTTCATCTCGGTGTGGTGCTGATCGTGGTGACCTCCCTTATGGCGACTGGGGTGAGTGGGGCCACGGGCGTCAGCCCGATCGTCGTCAAGGACGCGACGCTGACTGCGGCACACAAGGGCGGCCTCTCCGCGATCTCGTTGAAACTGACGAATACTTCTGATGTAACCATCTGGATTACGTCGGTCACTAGTCCGCTCGCGCCGTCGGACATGATTGACTACGACACCAACATGACCGAGAAGTCGTCGGACATGCTCGTTGATTCAAAGATCAAGGTGCGCGCCGGGCACACGCTCGCACTGGGATGGCACGGCCAAGGGGCCATGCTGGGTTCGATCACCAAGAGTTTTCGCAAAGGGTTGAAAGTACCGCTGACGATTACCTGGCACACGACCGCACATTCCCAAGCGCGACACGTGACGTTCGAGGCGGTAGTCGTGAAGCCGTACACGACGATCTACTTCGGAAGTTCCATGTCCGGTATGGACATGGGATGAGCGGCAAATTTGCGACGCTCGATAGCCCTTAGTCTGGAACCATGAGCGCACCCGAACCCCTAGGTCCGTCGCGGGGACTCAACGTGGTCCACCTCTTCTGTCACCCCGATGGGGACGTGGACCTGGGTGGTGTTAGAGCAGCCGTTGAGCAGGCGCGCGCGCAGGGTCTTCAGGTCGTGACGGCCTCAATCATCGGCGCGAAGGCAGATCTGTGCTTCATGGTGCTGGGTGCTGACTTGTGGGCGTTGCGCACCTTTCAGTCCAAGATCCAAGCGGCGGGACTGCTGGTGTCAGAAAGTTACGTCTCGGTCACCGAAGTGAGCGAGTACGCCGCGGGCACGCCGGAGAAGATCCTGCACGACCGACTCTGGCCGGTGTTACCGCCCGAGGGCATGAGGGCGTTCTGCTTTTATCCAATGTCCAAGCGCCGCGGTGAGCAGCACAATTGGTACGCGCTGGCGTACGACGAGCGTCTCGAGCTCATGCGCCAACACGGGGCCATCGGCCGGACTTTCAAGGGTCGCATCCTCCAGGTGGTCACCGGGTCGACGGGTCTGGACGATTGGGAATGGGGCGTCACGTTATTTGGCGTGCACGTCGACGACTTGAAGGAGTGCGTCTATTCCATGCGCTTTGACGAGGCCTCGACGCTCTACGCGGAGTTTGGCCCGTTCTATACCGGCCTCGTGGGCACCGTTGACGAAGTCCTCGCCGCCAGTCTGGGGTAGCCCGGTTGGTAGCGTCGAAGCGTGAGTGACGCCATCTCCGAACAGACCCTGCTGCGTTGGGCCGAGTCCTTAGCTGGCGTCGCGCGCACGGGCATGGGCTTTACCGATAGTCAGTTCGAACGCGAACGCTACGAGGAGATCTTGAAGATCGCCGGTGACATCAAGGCGGCCGCCGATACTGGCGTAGATGACCCGGTCGACGGCGACGGTCACGTCGTGGAATGGATGAAAGAAATCGGCCGCGGGGTTCCCGGTTACGTCACGCCCAAGGTGGCGGTGGGGGCGGCCGTGACCAACGATCACGGTGAGCTGCTGCTGATTCAGCGCGCCGACTCGGGTATCTGGCTCTATCCCACGGGATGGTGCGACGTAGGCTATTCGGCGCCGGAGGTTGTCGTCAAGGAGGTGCGCGAAGAAACCGGTTACGACGTCGAACCGGTGCGCCTCATTGGCGTGCTCGACGGCATGCGCCTCGGTGCCTCGCGCGTGCCGCTCTATTCGTTGCTGTTCTTCTGCCGGGTCGTTGGCGGATCCATGAACATTCATCCGCTGGAGTGCACCGACGCCGGTTGGTTCACGCGCGACACGCTGCCGTCACCCACGATCGGTGCCGATCGATGGGCCGATCCAATATTCGCGGCGATTGACGGCGAACATCGTGATGTCTTTTACGACGACCTGCGTCGTCCCGTGTGGAGAGGTGAGTGATGGGCGTCGTTATCGAAGTGGCCCACGGCGCCACCAATGAGCTCTTGGCACAGCTGAACAAGCTCCTGCCCCAGCTCTCCACTTCGGCGCCACCGCTCGAGTTCGCCGACCTCGAGAGGATCACGAGCTCCTCGGCAATCACCCTCTTTGTCGCAACCGACAACGGCGAAGTCGTCGGTTCCCTCACGCTCGCCATGTTTCCGATACCCACTGGGTTGCGGGCGTGGATCGAGGACGTCGTGGTGGACCGGTCGTCAAGAGGGGCCGGAGTCGGTGAGGCCCTGATCGGCGCCGCGATCAAGGAGGCGCGTCGGAGTAACGCTCGATCAATTGATCTGACGAGTCGACCCGATCGTGAATCGGCAAACGGCTTGTACCAAAAATTGGGTTTTGTCCAACGCGAAACGAATGTCTATCGTTTTTTGGTAGAACCTCTTGAGGGCGATTCGCAGTAGTCTTCGGCTATGCCGCAAGACGCAGGTATCAAGAAGTTGGTGGGCTACGTCCGGGTCTCGTCTGTGGCGGGACGCGACCAGAACCAGGAGG
>JBEKQN010000100.1:0-8724 GCA_049519675.1 Acidimicrobiales bacterium
GGCCCGTGACGGCGTACGGCACGCGGCGCGCCAGCCGGCAGGACCTGCAGCGCCGCCACCAACTCTTGGTCGTGGCGACCGGATGGGGACGGCGCAGCACGATATCGACGCTGCTGTGGTTGTCGATACTCGACTCGATCGAGCTGGTGCTGTCCCTGCTCGGCGGCGACACCGACCGGGCGGGCGCCATCGTCGGATCGTGGCGTTGGCTGCTGAAGAATCGCAAAGGGATTCGTCAGCGCCGTAGTCAACGCACGATCTTTCGCGTCCTGTCGGACGAGGAGCTGCGCCGTCTCCAGGTCGGCGGCGCCAGTCGGGTGAAGCGATTCGTCGTCACGCTGGTGCGCCACGGGTTGGACCGGGCCCGCGGCATTCTGCCCCCCTCCGAAGACGTCATTGAAATTGATGACGCCGTGGGCGACGTGGTCGGTTTCGCCGCCGCGTTCTCGGAGAACGAAGAGTTTGACGATATCCCTGACAGTCCCGCCATTGAGTTACGTCGCCAGCCCTCTCGGCTGTTGACCACGTTCCGGTCCCAAGTCGCACTGATGCTCGTCGTGATCATCCTGTGGATCATTGGTTCGCGCAATCTCGTCGCCACGCACCTACCGCTCGTTGGTCGTCTGGCTCCGCTCGATTCGTGGTGGACCACGTGGCGCCACTTCTTCGCTTCCTGGTCACCCAATGGATTGGGCACGGGCACGCCGGGCATGCCCGGTTACGGCTTGCTGGCCTTCGCCGGAACCTTCGTGCTGGGACGCATGGGGATACTGCCCCGACTCGTACTCATCGCGGCGGTGCCATTGGGTGCCATCGCGGTGGGGCGACTGCTGCGCGGACGAGTTTCAAATAGAGCGCGCGTCGTCGCCAGCGTGGCCTACATGGCGCTGCCGCTCGGGCTCAATATGGTTGGCCAAGGTCGCGTGGACGTGCTCGTCGTGGTCGCCGGTCTGCCGCTCATCGTGCGGCGCCTCTTCGAGTTACTCGCCGTGCCGGGTTTCCGCTCGGCCCCCTATCCCGAGCCCGTGCCGTTCGGCCACCGCGGCTGGCGTGCGACGCGCTCGGGTCAGCGCATGTTGCTCGTCATGCTGATTGCGCTGCTCAGCGCGATGGCGCCCGCCACCCTGGTCCTGGTGGCGCTGATCGTCGCGGGCGTTGTTGTCTCGCGGTACTTCGAACGCGACGAGGTCCACGAACAACTCCGACCGTGGCGACTGCTGGCGGCAACGCTCGTCGGTGCGGCCATCTTCTTGCTGCCCATGACGCTCGACACCCTGCTCGCGGGACGGCGTGCCCTGGGCGTCTTCGGGCTCGCCGTGGGGCCGTGGTCGGCGCCGTCCTTCGCCGACCTCGTGCGCGGCGCTGACGGAAGTTTTGGTGCGACGTGGCTCGGTTGGCTGTTGCCCGCGGCGGCGCTGCTGGGCCTGGTGCTCTGTCGCGCGGAGCGCCGAGCCATCGCGATCAAGGCCGCCACCATCGCCACACTCACACTGGTCGTGGCCTGCCTGTCCGCGCACCACTGGATGGGGTCGTTCGCGCCCGACCTCGAAGTCCTGCTGGCGCTGTACGTGGTGATGCTCGCACTGCTCATTGGCTTGGGCGTCAGCGCCCTCGAACACGACCTGCGCCAGGCCGGTTTCGGATGGCGCCAGATATTTGGTGGCCTCACGGTGGTCGTCCTGCTCATCGCGATCGTGCCGTTCCTCACCACGTTCGCCAGCGGACGTTTCGACCTGCCCACCTCAAGCGTGGTGGGATCGCTGGGCAACCTCGCGCCCGTCGAAGGCGGGGGCGACCGCATCTTGTGGCTGGGCGACCCTTCGATCCTGCCGGTCGCCGGATGGTCCGTCGCACCGGGATTAGAAGCGGCCACGTCGACTAATGGGCTGCCGGGCGGCGCGACCTTCTTCGCCGCGCCCGACTCGGGAACGTCCGATGTCCTGCTCTCGGCCGTAGACCTCGCGCTGGAGGGTCGAACGGTGCGCCTCGGACAGTTGCTCGCGCCGGCGGGCATCTCGACCATCGTCGTGATGAACGCCGCCGCACCCGAGATCGCCGGCGTCCAGAGTGTGCCGTTGCATCCCGCGCCGGCCAGCCTGTTGCTCGCGCTCGGTCACCAAACCGACTTGTCACTGGAGCTGCACACCAGTTCGGTCGAGGTGTATTCGAATTCGCTCTTTCACGGCCTCATCGCCCAAAACTCGTCATCGAACTACGTCCCGGAGTTGGGTCAACCCGGCGTCGTGGGCCCCATCTTGTCCGGTGGCACCATGGACGTCGCGCTTGCCCCCGCGAGTGCCTTCACGCTGCTCGTCAACGGCAAAGCCGTGCCACGCCAGATCCTCGACGGGTGGGCCCCCTCGTACGCGGTGGGCAACTATTCGAGCACACCCAGTGCGAAGTTGGTCCTTAGCCGTCTGCCGCTCAACGGGCTCTTGGCGCTACTCACGCTTTTCCTGTGGGCCACCGTGTGGCTGGGCTTTGGCTGGCTGACGCGCTTCGAGTGGTTGTTCACCCGTCGAACCCAGCGACTCGCATCGGCGCGACACGCCAGAAAGGATCCGGATGAGTAGTTCGCGCCGCCGGCCGCTCCTGGCGGTGCTCGCGCTAGTCCTCGTGGTCGTCGGCGTGGTCAGTTCGCTCGCGAAGACACCGAATTCGTCGACGCTGCCCGGCGGACTCGGCGCGGCCACCAACGCCGAGTCGACGGCGCTCTTTTGCACGGGCCTCAGCGGGGTTGTTGGTCCCTTCGAGGGACACGTCATATTTCTCAATACCACCAATTCCCTGCGCCTGGTGCAGGTTGAAGTGGTCAACGACCTCGGCCAGCGAGCGAGCATCAAAGTGGACGTGAGTGCACACGGCACCCAGCTCGTGAGTCCGATCACGCTCCTGAAGGGACACAGCTTCGCCGTAGAGGCGCAGGTCAACGGCGGCGGGGTGGTGGCCGACGAGGTCACCAGAACGGGAATGGCCGAGGTGCCCTGCACGACGACCGGCGTGACCGAGTGGTACGGGGCGGGGTTCGACACGCTGGTGGGCTCCTCGGGTGAGCTCAGTGTCTACAATCCCACCGCGACGCCCGCGGTCTTTAACGTGGCCGCGTACACGGCGGCCGGCTACAGCGCGCCGGCTCCCTTCCAAGGACTCTCGGTGGGCGCCCACTCGCAACTAGAGGTCAACCTGGGTACCCAGATCGTCAACGCCACCAACATCGGAGTGCACGTCTCGGTGCTTCGCGGCGCGGTCGTGATCGTCGGCGTCCAGCAATCGGGGCCGGTGGTGTCGCTGATGTCGGGGTCCTCGGCCCTCGCCACGTCAATGTGGCTGCCGCGCGTGACGACCGTGACCAACGCGCTCGCGCAGATTCGCGTTGCCAATCCCAGTGCGCTGGAGGTCACGGTCACCGCCCACGTCATGCTCTCTCCCTACACGGTCGCTCCTCAGAGCGTGAGCGTCGCGCCGTACTCCAGCGGCGAGATCATCATCACGCCGAACCCGGCGATCCCCGCCAACGGCTACGCCTCGGTCACTCTCACGTCCAGTGATCCCGTGTTCTCCACCCTGGCCAGCGGCACCAGCGGGGGCATCGCCCTCTGGTCACCGCAGATTCCGGGACGGGCGTTCCTGGTCTCAGATTTTTCCGGCCACGGCTTTAACTCGGCGACCGTCACCAATACGTCCTCGCACGTGATTTCCGTGCGATTCACCACGCTGGCGCAGCCGAGTCTCACGGGCAGCGCAACGCTGGCGCCGCACAGCACGCAGAACGTGCTGTCGCTATTCAGTTCCGTCTCCACGTTGAGCGCCACGACGTTGCTGGTGAGCTCCTCGTCGCCGGATCTGCTGGTGACCACGACGTTGCCGAGCACCCCGACGGGTGTCGACGTCGTCGCGACGCTAGACGGCCGGTAGGGTCGGCGGCTCCCATTTGGGAGCTGGAGCGAGCGGTGTCGAGTCGGCGGGCGACTTCTTGGCCTTGGACTCGGGAGTTGATCCATTCGATCCCGCTTTGGCACCAACGCCCGTCAGGGCGCTCACCGTCTTGGAGCCCTTGGGCCACACCGGTTCGCCGTTGGCCTCATCAATAAGGTGGGCGGCGGTGTCGCCATCGAGGGTTTCGTGCTCGAGCAACGCACGGGTCAGGGACTCGAGTCCGCGGCGATGCAGCGTCAGCACTTCGATCGCCCGCACCTCTTGTTCACGCAGGATGCGCTCGACCTCGTCGTCGATGATCTGAGACGTGTGGTCCGAGTAGTCCCGGGTGTGCATCAGGTCTTCGCCAAGGAACACCTGGTTGTTAGATCCCCAGGCCATCGGTCCGATTTCCTTGGACATGCCCCACTCGCGGACCATGCGCGTCGCGAGGTCCGTGTTGCGCTGCAGGTCGTCGGCCGCGCCCGTGGAGAGATCACCGTAGACGAGCAGCTCGGCCACGCGCCCGCCCATGCGCATGCACAGCGAGTCCTCGAGGTGGTGGCGCGACATGATGTGACGGTCTTCTTCGGGCAAGGTCATGGTGACGCCCAGGGCCATACCGCGCGGGATGATGGTGATCTTGTGCAGGGGGTCCGTCTTTTCTAAGACGTAGGCGAGCAGCGCGTGCCCGCTCTCGTGGAAGGCCACGCGCTCGCGCTCGTCATCCATCATCACCATGGTGTCGCGAAGCTGACCCATCAGTACGCGGTCGCGCGCGGATTCGAAGTCCTCCATGCCAATCGTCTTTGAATTGCGCCGAACCGCGTGCAAGGCGGCCTCATTGGCGAGGTTCGCGAGGTCCGCGCCGCTCATGCCGGGTGTGCCTCGGGCCACCATAGCGAGGTCGACGCTGGCGTCGAGCGGTTTGTCCTTCGAGTGCACTTCGAGAATGGGCAGTCGTTCGTCGAGGTCGGGCAGCGGCACGACAATTTGGCGGTCGAAACGACCGGGCCGTAACAGCGCTTGGTCAAGCACGTCTGGTCGGTTGGTAGCGGCAATGACGACCACGCCCTCGGTGGGATCGAAGCCGTCCATCTCGTTGAGCATTTGGTTAAGCGTCTGTTCGCGCTCGTCGTGCCCGCCGCCGATGCCGGCGCCGCGCTTTCGACCAATGGAATCGATTTCGTCAATGAAGACAATGGCGGGCGCCTGCTTGCGTGCGGTACCGAAGAGGTCGCGCACACGACTGGCACCGACGCCGACGAACATCTCCATGAAGTCCGAGCCCGAGACGGAGAAGAAGGGGACACCCGCCTCGCCGGCGACGGCGCGAGCGAGCATGGTCTTGCCCGTGCCGGGCGGGCCGACGAGCAGGATGCCCTTGGGGATCAGTGCGCCGATTTCTTTATATCGTCCCGGAGATTTCAAGAACTCCACGACTTCGCTGATCTCTTGCTTGACGCCGAGGTACCCCGCGACGTCCTTGAAGGTGGTGGTTGGCTTGTCTTGATTGAACTGCTTGGCCTTTGATCTGCCGACCGACATCATGCCGTTCATCTGGCCCTTGGCCTGTCGGTTCAGGTAGTACATGAATCCAACGAAGATCAAGATCCAGATGAGATAGGGCAGGAACTCGGCGAGCAGGCTCGAGGGATTGGCGAAGGTCACGACGACGTTGTCGCCGCTGAGCAGCGTCACTTCTTTGGACAGCACCGGGATTGGGCCGTTGGTGGTGTAGTTGGTGCCGTTGGTCAGCTGGCCCGTGATGATGCCGCTGACGTTACTGATGCTGCCCGAGAGCACGTCGTGATGGCTGGCGTCGCGTATCAGGGTGGAATAGGAGAGGGTCTTTACGGTCTTGTGTGAAAACAAGGGGTTGATCAGCAGGACACCCAGTACGAAGAGCACGACGGCAATGATGAGGAAGCGTCGGCGCGACTCTGGCGTCACCGGCGTTTTCAAACCTGGCAGGTATTTGTTCGGGTTCGGCTTCTCGTTATCTGGTGTACTCACTCCAACAATCTAGAGGTCAACTACGACAGTGAGACTGGCGCCTGTTGAAAACTCGCGACTTGTTAGCGTAAGAGCCAGTGAGTTCTCTGTTCTCCAAGGAATCAACCGACCGCGTTCGAGTGGGCCCAATATTGCTCGGCTGCCTGATCGGGTTCCTCCTGGGCGAGGTCGTGGCCAGTGCGCTCGTGGCCCTCGGCGCCCAACTCGCGCATTTCCCCGGAGGATTTCAGGCGGTCTCCAAGGTCAGCGTGCCGCCGTGGTGGGCCAATGCGTTCGGGCTCGTGGGACTGTGGTGCGGTTTTCTGTCGGGCGTCTACTACGCGACGGTCCACGGCAATCTCGAGCCATTGCCCGATCAGTTTCGCCTGCGTCTCAGCGATCTCTCCTACGTGGTCTTGGGCGTTGCCTGTCAGTACGCCATCGATCTGATCTACTACCCGTTTCACCTGAAGGGCTTTAACAAGCCGGTGAAGCATCTCTTTGGCGCGGCGCACGGAGCGACCTTCGTGTTGTTGGCCGTGATGACGGTCTTCCTCGCGCCAATCTTCGAAGAGTGGCTGTTTCGCGGGGTGCTCTTTCGCACGCTCGACGACGGACTTGGACGGGTACTGCCGAAGTTGGGGACCGTTCTCGCGGTGCTGGTGAGCGCGTGTCTCTTCGCCCTCGCCCACGCCGAGGGAGTACAGTTTGTTGGTCTCGCGCTGTTCGGCGTGGTGCTCGCACTGGTGTTGCGCCACACCCAGAGGCTCGCGCCGAGCATTCTGACCCACATGTCCTTTAACGCGGTCGCCATGGTGGGACTCGTCGTGCAGCGTTCGGGTCACTGATGCTCCAGCGGATCCGTAACTTCTGGACGCCGCTGCGGGTCGCGGACGCGTTGATTGTCGTCGCCGTGATCTGGGTCACTGCCTGGTCGCTGCATCCCGCGCTGCTGGTGTCCTCGACGACCATCACCGGCGGTGATACCGGATCGCACCTGGCGCTGCCCGCCTACCTGCACGCGCAGGGCAACATCTTTAACGTCACGCCGTGGTATCCCGGGTGGTTCGCGGGCATGCCGGCCTACACCTTCTACTTCCCGTTGGCCGACTGGCTGGCGTCGCTCGCCAGTTACATCATCAATTTCGCCGTGGCGATGAAGCTCGCCACCATTCTCGGTTCGGTGCTCATGCCGGTCGCGGCCTACGTGATGGGCCGGCTCTTCAAGGCGCCGCGCCCAATCCCGGCGGCGCTCGCGGTCGCGACGTTGCCCTTTCTCTTTGACGCCTCCTTCACGATTGACGGCGGCAACCTCTTTTCGACCATGGCGGGGGAGTACGCGTTCTCGCTCTCCCTGGCCCTGAGCCTCGTCACCATCGGGCTCTTCGCGCGCGGCGTGCGCACGGGACGCGGGTACTGGTGGGCGGCCCTGTGTCTCAGCGCGACGCTCGCGGCCCACATCCTGCCGTGGTTCTTCGCCATTGGCGCCGTGGGTGTGCTGGTGATCTTTGAGTCGCTCCAGCGCCGCGGCATCGGCGACCCCAACGACCTCGACACCGAGCGCGGTGACTACGCGCGCCCGCTTCGATTTGCCCTCGGCGCCGGACTCCTGTCGGCGGGCCTGTCGGCCTGGTGGTTGCTGCCCTTCGGCACAACCCAGAACCTCACCAACTCGCTGGGCTACATCAACCAACCGGTGAACAGCCTGTATCAGATCTTCGCCCAATTGGGTTGGGATTTCCGCAATCCAAACACCGGTGTCATCACTGCCGGCGGGGATCGGTGGGTCATTGTCCTCGCGGCCATTGCCCTGGTCGCCGCCTTCGCGGTCCGCGACCGGCTGGGCATGGTCTTGACGTCACTGGTGGTCGTATCGCTCCTGGCCTACGTGTATGACCCCCAAAGCGTCATCCTCAACGAGCGCATTGTGCCCTTCTGGTTCATCTCGATCCACCTCAGCGCCGGGTGGCTCTTCGGCTACTTCCTCGCCCGCTGGGCCCGACGGCGACGGCGCCGCCCGGAGTTGGAGGTGGCATTCATCGAGGGCGACCCCATCACCCACGAACCCGGCGAGATCGCGAATCCTGTCGTCAGAGACCGTTACAACCCGCGACGCGCGCCCGTGGTGCCATTGGTGCTGGCGCTCGACGAGAGTGAGGACCTACAGCGCGTGGCCCGGCGCACCATGACCGCCTGCGTGGTGGTCGCGTTGCTGGGCCTGCTCTCCGTCGTGCCCGGACTGATACCGCCGGTGTCGCGCCTGCTGCACCTGAATACCACCGGCAACCAAGTGAGCGTCTGGGCCCAGACCAACTACTCGGGCTACCAGGCCCAGACCGGCTGGCCGGAGTATCACAACATCATCACGACCATGCAGCGGGTGACGACACGCTACGGCTGCGGGCGGGCCATGTGGGAGTACAACTCGGACCAGCAGCGTTTCGGCACGCCCGAAGCCCTGATGCTCTTGCCCTACTGGACGAACGACTGCGTGGACTCAATGGAGGGTCTCTTCTTCGAGTCCTCGGCGACGACGCCGTATCACTTCTTAGACCAGGCCGAATTAAGCCTCTCGCCCAGTGACGCGCAGGCCGGCCTCGACTACGGCACCCTCAACGTGGATGAAGGCGTCGCGCACCTCCAGATGCTGGGCGTGAAGTACTACCTCGCCTTCTCGCCCACGGTCGTTGCCCAGGCCAACGCCGATTCTCAGCTGACGCTCGTTGCCAAGACCAAGACCTGGCCCGCACCGGGGGACACGTGGCGTATCTACCTCATCAAAAACAGCCCAATGGTCAAGGGCCTCAGCGAGGT
>JBEKQN010000101.1:0-8724 GCA_049519675.1 Acidimicrobiales bacterium
GAAAGAAGACGGTCCATCGATTCTGCTTTTCCCTTGGAGCGACCTCAAGTTGAAACACCGGCCTCTCGGAGTTGTCCATTGGCGAAGTGTAAGTCGGAACTCAGCCGTTCAATGAGCCCGCGTTCGCCGATTCGTGTCTCACGTTGTGAACCACATGACGCGGGGAATAAGCGTCACCAGACGTTGTCCTCTCGTCGTGGCATATCTAGTTCGGTCATCAGCCAGGACGTCGAATGAGTGCACAATGGGAGTCGTGCAGAGTGGGGCCGCGTTCTTAGTCGATCGCGTCGGACCCCGTTTTCTCTTCCTTGAGCCACACGGGCGCGTGTTTGGCCGCCCAACTCTCACTGACCCAACCCGTGAAGATCGAACGAAGCGCGCCCCGATGAGTGAGGGCCATCGCGATATGACCAATAACCACGGCAAAGATGGCGAACGCAAAAACATCGTGGACAAACGTCGCACCTTCTCGCCACGGCACCGGGAAGAATCGGAACCACTGCAGCATCGATCCGGTGACGAGCATGATGACGATCGACGCGCCAATGAAGATGGCGTTCAGCTTTTGACCGGGATTGAACTTGTCGGCGACCAGCGGCGTCTCTCCCAAGGTCTTCAACCATCGCATCTCTTGACGGGTCCACATATTGATCCGGCGCACGTCACGACGCATCGACGCTCCCCAGGGACCGAGCAACGACACGATGATAGGAACGGGCAGGGCCACGCCGCTCCACAGATGAATCTGGACGACGAGGTGGCGCGGCCAGACGAGGCCGAAGAACGATCCGAAATACAGCGGGATGGCGGTGACGATAAGCACCCCGAAGAGTGCGGCGGTGATCCAGTGGGCGCCGCGCTGGACACGATCAAAGCGAAGCATTCGTGCTGTCTCGGACGTGGCCTGGGTGAGCGTCATCGTCGTCAGGTCAACCCGGGATCGGGATTCTTGGGTCCGACGGTGCCGTCGAGCCAACCGTTGACTGGATACCCGTTCTGCTCCCAGAATCCGGGCACCTCCTGATCGACCACGTGTATGGCTGACAACCACTTGAGCGACTTGTAGCCGAACATCGGCGCGACGTACAAACGCACCGGTCCGCCGTGCTCGGTCGTGACCGGCGCGCCGAGCATCCGGTACGCCACAATGACGTCGGGCAAGTGTGCCTGGTCAAGGGTGAGGCTCTCACTGTCCGCTCGGTCGTAGGACTCGAAGGTGAGCGCCACCGCGCCCTTCTTCACGCCCACGACCTTCAAGATGTGTGACAGCTGGACGCCCTCCCAATGAACGTCGGGGACCTTCCATCCCGTCACGCACTGGAAATTCTTCACGAAGGCCGTCTTGGGCATTGCTTCGAGGTCCTCAATCGTGAAGGTCCGCGCGTCGTGCACCAGTCCACTGACCTTGAGGCGATAGTTCTGTCGACTGACCTTGGGATACGTGCCAGTGATCGAATAGATCCGAAAGTGGTCGCCGCCCGGTAACAGTCCACCGAGACCCGAACCGAACGCGTTGCCAATGAAATTCTGGATGCTGGCGCCGAACGCCACGCCCACCGCGCCCAAGGCGGCGAGTGAGAGAAACACGCGGCGACCGACATTTATCCGTTTGGGGGGTTCGCTAGAAGGCGACACTTCTCGCGGGAACGACATGTGAGAAGTCTAACGAGGCACCTGGATTTTGCGCCTTCGCCCGACAACAACGGGCACAACCTGATCTAGTTCGCGGTGGCCCTCAAAGGCACTCGGCCAACTCAAAGAGAAACGACTGGAGGGTGCGAATGAAGTTCATCAATTCTGGGTCACAGGCCGCGAGTTTCTCGTCACTCAGCAGCCCGTTAGCAACGGCCGTCGCACGTAGCGCCACCTGCAGCGTGCTGAGCCAGGCCCAGGCTTCCGCGTCATTCAAGAACTGCTCGTTGAGCGTCATGACGGCGAGTTCAGCGTTCGTCGACGTTTCGTTCTGTCGGGTCAGGGTGGCCAGCGGGTCGTCCTGATCGCTACTGGGGTCAATCGGCGCACTTAAGGTCATGTGCCATTCGTGGTCGGGATCACGTTCGGCGGCGACCACGCGACCGAAGGCCTCACGGGCGACGGCGCGACCGAGGTCGTTGAGGCGAACTTCAACACGACCATCTCGGCGACGAACGAACATGCGGTGGCGTCCAACCATTAGTCGTCCTGTTCAATCGTGCTCTGTAACCCAGCGACCTGGAGCTTCACGCAGTAGGCCTGTGCCCGGTCGCGCTGACCGGACCACACAATGGCCCGGCCCTCGTGGTGCACCGTCAGCATCAGTTGCGTGGCCTTGTTATTCGAATAGCCAAAGATTCGCTTGAAGATGACGACCACGACCGCCATCGGGGTGACCGGATCGTTCCACACCACGACGTTCCAGGGCCGCTTCGTCACGACCTCGGTCTCTTCAATGACGTCGGTGCCGGCCGTTGTCCCGCCCAGTGGCTCGATGGCGTCCATCTCTCTAGTGTCCCAGACCTCCGGACGAATTGAAAGTAACGCGCCGTACAGTAGAACCTTGGGACGAGACAGCGAAAGGAGTGTGGGAGATGCCAGCGCCCGAACTGATTCAACGTCGTGCGAGCACGTCGATTCGCCGCGCGATTGGACTCACCCCGAGTCGGCTCCCGCCGTGTCTTGACCCATCCGAGACCTACTTCCCCGTCGACGGCATCTCGAGAATCGTGCACGGTGACCTGTCCTCGATGCTGGTGGGCGGACTCGGCTCACTGTTCTTTCAGATGTTGCACCCCCACTCGATGGCCGGTGTCGCCCAGCACTCTCGCTACAAGAGCGACCCGCGGGGCCGTCTCTTGCAAACGGCCAACTTCATTGGCCGAACCACCTACGGTTCGAAAACCACCGCGCACGCCGACATACGGCGAGTGCTCGCGGTCCATCAGGCGGTTCGCGGCGTCGCCGACGACGGTGCGACCTACTTCGCCAACGATCCCCATTTGCTCGCGTGGGTGCACGCCTGCGAGGTGTCAATGTTCTTACGCGGCTACCAAATTTTTGGCGCCCTCACGCTGTCGAAAGATGACGCTGACACCTACGTCAACGAAATGTCCACGCTCGCCCGTGACCTCGGTGCCGAAAACCCGCCCACCTCGGTAGAAGAACTCGATGACCGACTCGAGTCGTATCGACCGGAACTGCGCTTCAGTGCCGACGCCCTCGCGGCACGGGACTTCGTGACCCTCGGCTACATGGACACGGCCGCCCAGCGCGCGGTCTACCGATTACTGGTTGATAGCGCGCTCAATCTTCTCACCCCGTGGGCCCGCGAACTACTAGAAATGCCCACCAAACCGGTACGCAGTCGTCTGTTCACCCAACCGGCCACACACGTCGTGTGCTGGACGATGCGCCAGATAATTCCACCGCCGACGCGCGTTACGTTGCCAGGCTGATTCCCCCGTCGACGCAGACCACCTGACCCGTGACGTAGGGCGTGGACGCCAGGGCCACGATGACGTCGGCGACGTCGCTCGGCGTCCCGGTGCGCTTCAGAGGCGCCCGTTCCCTCACCCTCGCGCGTACCGTGTCCCAGGTCGCCGTCCAGGGAGTATCGATCATTCCCGGAGCGACCGCGTTGACGCGCACGTCAGGTCCGACCACCTTGGCGAGCAGCGCCGTCATATGATTGACCGCCGCCTTGGACGCTGCGTACGGAATGGAAGAACCGCTGGGACGTACGCCGGCGACCGAGGACACGTTAACAATGCAACCCTTGGTCGCGCGCAGGGCCGCCATGGCTGCCACCGAGAGGCTCCAGGTGCCGAAGACGTTCACCTCAAAAATTTCGCGCCAGACGTCAACGTTCGCCGCCTCGAGGTCGTAGTGCGGAATCATCTTCGTCGTGCCAGCGTTGTTCACCAGCACGTCTAACTGCCCGTAATGCTCAAGCACCTCGTTGATGAGTCGGGCGCAGTCGTCGGCGTTGGCAATGTCCGCCTGCACGTACAACGATCCGGGAATCTGTGAGGCGAGTTGCGTGCCCGCGTCGACGCTTCGATGCGAGTTGAATACCACCGTGTCGCCCGCATCGGCAAAACGCAGGGCCGTGGCCGCACCGATGCCACTCGTAGAGCCAGTGACGAGCACGACGCGCACGCCGTCTACCTTCTGCGCAGACGCCAAGACCCAGCCCAGTGCTGACCGGGCTCGAGCACGACCACGTCCTTGCCCGATCGCAGTGCGTCGGGCGGACAGGTCATCGGCTCTACGGCAATCGCCGTTCGGCGCCGTCCGCGCTCGAGCGTGTCGCCCGTAAAGAGTTGGACGTAGGCGAAGTTGCGGTCCATGCTCAGTTCCACCGTGCCGCCGGTGGCGTCGGTCACCACCACGGTCGCCAGACCCGAGTCGTCGCGTATCAGCTCGGTGTACGTGACGTCCAGGTCGTGGCCGTTGATTGACTTTTGCTTCGTGAAGTCAAGCGCATTGCCCTTCACCGGCAGGATCTCGCCCGTGGGCAGTTGACGTTCGTTGACGTCGACGTAGGCCAGCGCCGGCACTTCTAATTCTGCCCCCTCGATAGTCGGCGTGGTCACGGAAAGGTACGGATGAAAGCCCACGCCGAAAGGAATTGGCACGTCATCACGATTGGTCACCGTCGTGGTGACGGTGAGTCCCAGGGAACCTAGGTGGTAGGCAATGACGATCTCGCTCAAGAACGGGTAGTCGGGCGTGGGGTGCAGGAGTAAGCGCATCACGCATCGGTTCTGGTTGACCGACTCGACCTGGAACGGACGCCAGCGAACGAGGCCGTGTATGGCGGTCGCCTGGTGGGCGTCGTTGACGGTCGGTTGGGCGATGCGGTCGGAGAACGACCACTGCTTGTCACCGATGCGGTTGGGCCAGGGATAGAGAATCTGTCCCCGGGCGCCGGTGGGCACCTCCTCAGCCGCGAAGCCCTCAATGACGCTCAGTCCACCCTTGACGTAGGTGCGCAACGTCGCGCCGACCTCGGTAATGACGGCCCGCTGATCGCCGTGGGCTATCGCAATCTGTTCACCAGATGGGAGCATCGCAAGATTTCCTTCTAATCACTGACATGTAACCTACGACAATTAGCGTACGTATCATGCGTATTCTCATAACCAACGACGACGGCGTGCGCGCGCCCGGACTGGCGGTGCTGACCCGCGCCGTGGCCCGGTGGATGGCCCAGGCGCCCAGCGGGGAAATTCGCGAGGCCCTCGTGGTTGCCCCCGACGTCAACTACTCGGGCATGTCTTCAGCCGTCGGTGACGTCTTCGACAACCCGAAGATCAAGTACCGACGCCACGTCATTGAGGGCGCCGAATCCATCTACGCCTACGCGCTCGAAGCCCCGCCGGCGCTCTGTGCCATCCTGGGCGCGCTCGGCAGTTTCCACTTCCAACCCGACGTCGTTGTCTCGGGCATTAACAACGGCGCCAACGTCGGTCGCAGTGTCCTGCATTCGGGCACGGTGGGCGCGATCCTCACCGGCGCGCAGTTGGGACTGTCTGGACTCGCCGTGTCGGTCCAGTGGGGCGAGGACGTGCACTTCGACACCGCGGCCGCGGTGGCGGTCGAAGTGCTGCAGGAACTCATGAACGCGCCGTCGCGCACGCTGCTCAACCTCAACGTGCCGAATCTGCCCAGAAATGAACTGAAGGGCGTGCGCCGGGGCCGCATTTCCACCGCCGGAGTCGTCAAGTCCGCCGCGCCGCGATCCGACGCACCGCTCGCAGACGAGGGCGAACTGCTCTTGCGTCTCGGCGCCGCGACTCCGGAAGTAGGTGACGTCAGCGACGAAGAGGCCGACGAGGACGGAGCGTTACTGATGGCGGGCTACGCCTCGCTCACCCCCCTTCGCGGACCGCAAGAAGATACCGATATTGGCCTGCACGACACGATGCGAGCCGCCCTCGCCGCCATTGAACGGCACCTCGGGACGTCGAGCTAGTCGTCGTCGGGTCGCCGGCGCTGCTCTTTCAGCCGACCGCGCGCCTTCTTCTCGTCAACACGGCGCACCTTGGAAGAACGGGTGGGCTTCGTCGCGCGACGCGGCGTCGGTCGTTCGAGCGCGGCGCCAATTCGGTTCGCGAGTTGCTCGAGAGCCGCTGCTCTGTTCATGCCCTGAGAGCGGAAGCGACTCGCACTCGAGCGCACGACAGTTCCCACTTTTTCTAACAGCATCTCTTGGGCCGCGGCGTTGAGCACCTGAGAGTCAGCGACCCGAAACGACGCGACGACGCGCGTCAGCGACCGATTGGCGTGCTGACCTCCGGGGCCCCCGGACGTCGTCACACGAAGTTCAATCTCGTCAGTGGGAATTATGAGACGGTTGCGGATGAACAGCGATCCGTCGTCGTTGACTCGCGGTTCGGTACTCGCCATCAGTGCCCACTCGGGAAACGCACCATGGCTACCTGACTGGCCGACGCCACCAACTCGTCGCGGTCGTCAAAGAGCTCGCAGCGTTCATCAACGATGCCATCGGCAATTACGACACACCACTGACGGCCTCGCAGCCATTCACCCGTGGGAATCCGGTGCACGTAGGTGGTGAACTGCAACGTCGGGACCCAGCCCGACGAACCCAGCGGAAACGTCGCCGGGGGCATCGCATCGCAGGCAAAGTGAAGACTGAGCGCGTTCCACATGTCATCGCCGTCGTCCAGGCGCAACCACGCTCGCACGTCGCCCCGTTCGGAGACCTCGCCGTTCCACCAGGCCGCGTTTGTTGGGTCGAGCCGTTGATCGACGACCCGCATGATGTTGACGTCGTCGCTGCCCGTTGACTGGCGACAATCGTCGCGCGATGCGATTGTCGGCGGCGTCGCGTCGACGTAGCGTGGCTTCGACTCTTCGCGCAAACTCCCCAATGTGACGAGTGCCTCGGTCGTCACGACGTCGTGTTGGCTCATGGTGACGTGGACAAATGAGACACCGCGACCCACCCGGCGTACCTCGGTGCGCAACTCGACCGGACCCGCGTCAGGGGCATGCATGAAGTTCGTCGTGACCGCGGTCGCGTGCACGTGGTGCGCACCTTCGCCGGCGGCACCCGCCAGCGCAGCGCTCGCCATTAAACACTGCAGGTAGCCCCCGTGAGGGTGGGCCATGACGGTGTAGTACTCAGACAGCGTCGCCGAATAGTGACCCGGACCGAGCGGCTCGACCGCGACTGCATTGCGTAAGGACCGGTCATTGTCGAGTGAACTCACGGGCCAACCCTAACGGTGAGCAATGTGCAACCTATAGATTGTGTGGTGAGAAGGAGCAAAAAATGCCCAGAGTTTCGCACTTCATTGACGGAAATCGTGTCGACGGCTCGGTTAAGGAAAATGACATCGACGTCTTTAATCCCGCGACCGGCGACGTCAGCGCACAGGTTCCCGTCGCCGATTCGTCACTCATTGACGAGACTGTCGAGGTGGCGCGTCGAGCGGCCGTTGCGTGGAGCCAGTCGTCGCTCTCCCAGCGCACCAACATTCTCTTCACGTTCCGCCAACTGCTCGTCACCCACGCCGAAGAACTTGCGGCCGTTATCACGTACGAGCACGGCAAGACCACTGCCGACGCACTCGGTGAACTCGCGCGGGGCCTCGAGAACGTCGAGTACGCCTGCGGACTGTCCGAACACCTGAAGGGTGACTTTTCGAGCCAGGTGGCGGCCGGCGTCGACGTGCACTCGCTACGCGAACCGGTCGGCGTGGTCTGCGCGATCACCCCCTTTAACTTTCCAATCATGGTGCCGTTGTGGATGGCCGCCAACGCGCTCGCGAGCGGCAACACCGTCATATTGAAGCCCTCGGAGCGCGACCCTTCGGTTTCGGTGCGCCTCGCCGAACTGTTAAAGGAGGCCGGTCTGCCTGACGGCGTCTTTAACGTGGTGCACGGCAATGCGAGCACGGTGAACCAGCTCCTCGAACACCCCGGTATTGACGCGGTCAGTTTTGTTGGTTCGACTCCGGTTGCTCGCCACGTGTACCTCACTGGCACTTCGCACGGCAAGCGAGTCCAGGCCCTCGGTGGGGCGAAGAACCACATGGTTGTCCTGCCCGACGCCGATCTGGACATTGCGGCCGACGCGGCAATCAATGCCGGATTCGGATCCGCGGGCGAGCGGTGCATGGCGATCAGCGTGGTCGTCGCGGTCGGCGACGTCGCCGATCCGCTCATCGACAAGATTCTCTTGCGGCTCGACAAGTTGGTCGTGGGACCCGGCACCGATGTCGGCAGCGACTTCGGACCGGTCATCACCAAGGAGCATCGCGACCGGATTGTCAACTACGTCACCTCGGCACCCGACGACGGCATCACCGTCGTGCGCGACGGCACCGACCTCGCCTCACGACCGGGATTCTTCGTGGGACCCTGCCTGCTCGACGGCGTGCGACCGGGCACCAAGGCGTACGACGACGAGATCTTTGGACCCGTGTTGGGCGTGGCGCGCGTCGCGACCTACGCCCAGGCGGTCGAAATGATCAACAACAATCCGTACGGCAACGGCGTGGCGATCTTCACTCGCGACGGCAATGCGGCGCGGCTCTTTTCAAGAGAAGTGACCGTCGGCATGATTGGCATCAATGTGCCGATTCCCGTGCCGATCGCGTCGTACTCCTTTGGCGGCTGGAAGAACTCGCTCTTCGGTCACTCCCACATCTACGGCCCCGAGGGATTCGCCTTCTACACGCGGGCCAAGGTCATCACGACGCGCTGGCCCCAGCC
>JBEKQN010000102.1:0-9374 GCA_049519675.1 Acidimicrobiales bacterium
AACGCTGCCACACCTGCCAATATCAGAAGGCCTCCAACGATTAGGAGTCCTACGTTGTTCGCGTGCTGCGCCGCTCCGCCAGCCCCGGTACCCGGGGAACCCAACGGAATCTTGGTGCCCGACCCCTTGGTAGGCGGCGTCTTGGAAGGACTGGTGTGGACCGTCGTCGTGACGCTGGTTGTGGGCGTGGCTGTGATCGTGGCCGTTGCTTGGGGCGAAGTCTGGCTTCCGTTGGTGGCTGTGGCCAGGTTCGTCACGCTCCCGTTCGAGAGATCACTCGCCGTGATTGTGTAGTTGTTGGAGCAGGTAATGGTGGCCCCGACGGCAAGTACTTGAGGCGCACCGCAGTTAAATGCCGCTCCGCCGTTGAGCAAATTATCGGTGACGGTGTACTGGGCCGACGCAAGGCTCACATTGCCGGTATTCGTTATTACGTAGGTATAAGTGACGACTTGACCAACCGCGTCAAAGGTGCTCGAGCCAGCAGTCTTCTTAAGTGAAATCGCTGGTGCAACCGAGGACGGCGCAGCGGTCACAATAGTGACGGGAGCCACGTAGGCAATGGTCAGCGAGGACGTTGCCGTCACGGGCGGACCACTGGGCGGGGTGCCCGTCGCGGTGCCGGTGTTATGGATCGAGCCGTTGGTGACGTCGGTCGCCGTGGTGGTGTAGCTGGCGCTGCCCGGACAGGCAACCGCCGACAGACCGACCATCGGGTCGGTGACGGCGACGCTGGTGAGCGTGGTTGTGCCGGTGTTAGTGACCTCGTAGTAGTAGGTCACCGACGTGCCCGAAGCCGAGAAGCTCGTGACGCTCGCGCTCTTGACAACGGCGATCGAGCTGGTCGGTTCGGTAAACCGCCGGCGGGCACGTAGGGAATGGTCAACGAGGACGTTGCCGTCACCGTGGTCGAGCAGTACGTGCCGCTCGCGGTGCCGGTGTTATTGATCGAGCCGTTGGTCACGTCAGTCGCCGTGGTCAAGTAGGTAGCGCTGCACTGCTCCGAGGCGCCAGCGGCCAGCGTCGCATCCGGACAGGCAACCGCCGACAGACCGACCATCGGGTCGGTGACGCCCACCTTGCTGAGCGTGGTCGTGCCCGTGTTGGTGACCTCGTAGTAGTAGGTCACCGACGTGCCGGAAGCCGAGAAGCTTGTGATGCTGGCGCTCTTGACAACGGCGATGGACGTCGTTGTTTTCCACGATGCCTGATATGAAGTCGTGTTGGCTGACGAGAGGGACGTCGATGTCGCCGCGGAAGCAATTGGAGATGTCATTGCGCCAAAGGCAAATATCAAGATCGCAATTGCGCTGACCGCGGAGAATACTCGACAACAAGCCCTACGAAATGCAGCCCAGCCGCTCTCAACACTCACAAATTAGCCCTTGCCATCAAACATTTAAGCAAAGGCAATCTTAAGTATTAAAACCCAGAATCAACCTTTGCGAGAAACAAATCATTGCGTAGTGCCAATTGAATGTCAAGTCATTGCGCACTGAATTTGTCAACAATTCGCGTTTCATATTTCCAGAAATATTCGGTAGAGCATCAACGCTTCTTCGCGCAAAATCGATGACCTCAACACGGCGTAGACAATTTGAAATCCACGAAGCAAGCACCCGACAATCGGTGAAGTGAGCGTGCGGACGTTCGCTCGAAAATTCGATATTCAGTCGCGGTGTGCACCAATCTGAACGATGGATTTCAACTCACGTTGACGCAGAGTGACTCTCAGCGCCGTCAGCGAGCGACGCGGCAATGCACCCGCTCCAGCCAACTTTGTGCACCAGAGTAAGAGAATCACGGTCGCGGCCACCACCATGATCTGCCCCAGGTTTGTGAAGTCAGCGCGACGCAAACATCAATAACCATTGACTGGTGCAAGATATCGATCACCCAGCCCGTCTCACGGTCGCGGCCGCCAGTAACCTCACGGTCTGGGATCACCTGCGTTAGCGCAGGTGATACGGCAAAAGTGCCAGTAGACCCAACTCAGTTTGACCGGCCCTCCGCCGTGACAAAGGCAGGTCGACGGTGTCGAACGTGAAATCACGGCGTGGGCCGTGCGCCACCCGGTGTCATTGGGCCGCTCGAAAAAGTGGAGATTCTTGTCAGTATTGACGTACAGCCGATTGGCGAGATGGCGGGATCAATGAAGCAGTTCGGGCATCGCTGTACCCGCCACCCTTTTTAGAAGCACGGAGTAGGGTGCCTCAGCGAAAACGCACGTACTGCGGCCCGGGCCCGACCGCGAGATTCGCCGCGAAGGGGCCGGTCCTGGACATTCTTGATTCAACTGCGTGCGTGCCGCCCTGCACGTCAATCGAAGTGCAATGAGAGCCGCGATGGGCACCGCAGATCGTTCCCCGCTCCGAAGCGGCGTATCTAGCTCACCATCAGGGCATGGGACATATTTCCCGCGGTCTCCACCGCGGTGGCGGAATTGCCAGCGCGGACTTCGTCGCGCAAGTGGCGCAAATGGGATCCGAGATGCCTTCAGAACGAGGTCAGCAACACCATTCGAAGTGTGCCCGGGTCACGAGGTCGACTTCCCATGTCGGCGTTTCCGCTGAAGGATAATGATGAACAGTACGAAAGGGCCGCACTGCGCGCGCCAGCGTGAGCGTGATGCGTGGCCCGGAGGACGCTTTCGGCATCGAGTTTCTCGATTCTCTACGGCAAAAAAGCACTGTTGGGACCGTGGCGAGCATCCAAGAGGCGCGAGTGTCGTCAGGCGTTGGCGCCACGCTGGGAAAGTCTGGGTGCACTTTGCTGTGAGGTGCAGGCGTTCAATTCCATCAAATATCGAGATCGCGGCACGGGCCGACAGACACGAGGGAGTCCTCCGAGAGGCATCTGGTCATGGGCTGGATTGACGGTCCAACCTTCGAACCCGTTTACCCGGAAGTAACGTCTCGGGCCCCTGATGACGGTGGGTTGGACCGTGTCCCATTTGGCTATGGGCGGTCTGTCCAGAGCGTCGGGCGCTCGACGCGACGGTACTCAACTGCACCGCGAGATGAACGGCATTGATTACCGACCGACCCAGATTCATACCAGCAGTGCTGCTCGCTACCGACGGACTCGGTTGGTCATGTTAAACCCGCGTCGGACACGGCGCGAAGACATACCGCCTCGTCCTGGAAGTCGAACTCCAAAGTTTCTGACGATCCAGTCGAGCCCTTTTGGTAGTCGGATCGCCTAAGAGCCTCGAGTGCGCCCATCTCGCGAAGATGCAACCGTCCAGACTCACAGGGATCCCACCGCACCACCGACAACAGTTGGAGGTCGGGCCCGGGCGACGCGACCATGAGAATGGTCACCGCCAATCGCATGCCGACGGCCGAAACGCACTGCACCGCAATCGAACGTGACGGACCCTCGGATCACGCGTCACCATTAATTGGTCGGTTGGGTTCCGTTCTCGGATGGGGTATCCCCACCCTCCACCGCCGCCTTCGCGGCATCGCTATCACGTAGGTTTTTGAGAAACAGAGGCTGTTCGTTGACTGGCGTCTGTAGAGGTTCTCGTAGGAGAGCCAACTTTCCCCTCACCACCCCGGCCATCGCCAATGAAGTACCGGCGACAATCAGTGCCATGCGAGTCAAAGCTACGCGCGGATTTCTTCTTATCATCGTGAGACTTTGGACGAGCTCCCGAGGCAACGCACCCATAACGTGTTTGCGCTCTGCCGCCAAACCCGCATTTGCACCAACGAGTGTGGACACTGCCGCCTTGGAGAGGCCCTCGGCCCAGCATCGAGTCCAGAAATAATGCCAGGTAAGTCGTGACGCTGGGACGCGGTGATGCACCACTGCAGCACGAGCGAACATGAATCGATGTCCAGGAACATGCGAGGTGTAGCGGATGCAGAGTTCCGTCTCCTCACAGCCCAGCGGGGTCACACCAATGCGACCAAGTCCCGAAGTAAAACCACCGACCGAACTAAACACGTGGCGTCGAATGGCCATGTTCGCGCCAATTGGATTCCGAATCGGCGCATTCGTAGTGGGTAGACCAGCAAAGCTGCATCCAAGAATCCAATAGAACGTCTCGGGAAACCATGCCGCCTCGCCGCTCTCCCAGAAGGGAACAACGAATCCTCCGGTGCCCGCAACAGCTGGATCGGACATCGGAGCCAGCAACTCTTCGAGCCACGTGGCCTCGGCGAAGGCGTCATCATCGAGGAAGGCAATTACGTCGCCCGACGAATACACGACACCCGTATTGCGCGCCCCCGAAAGTCCCTTCGTTGACTCGTTGGCCACCACTCGAGCACCCAGAAATTCGACCTGCGCGCGCTCGCGAAGGTCCTCGTTATGGTCGATGACCACGATTATCTCTTCGGGCGGTCTGGACTGTTCGGTGCACGATTGCACTGCCGCTTTAAGAGCGTCCCAGCGGTCCAACGTGTATGCACATATAACTACCGAGACTGACATTAGGCCTCAACAGATAACTTGAGTTCCAGGTGCTCGCGTTGTCGTTCGCCCACGATACGTTGAGCGAATTCGGCCCAACTTTCGGGGCTGGGGAACCGTAATCCCGCTAACCGCAGTGCGTGAATCAGCGCAACGTGCACCGAAACGGGACGGTTGCGATCCGCAAGAAATCCTCCGACGTAGCCGTAGCCAACTTTCGGGAGTCGCTGCTCGCTCAGGACAACGGTCGCAATCCCAACAGCTACCGCAGTGGAATAGACCCTCGAATCGACCGTCGGTTCGGCAATGCTGAGCGCCGACGACGCGGTGCACAGTTCCAGAAGTTCAACCGACGACACGTTCTCTCCAATTAATTCCACGTGCTTCGTGTGATAGCTCTCAGCAATCATCTTGGGCACCGACAGATCATCGTGACGCATCACTATCTGCAACGTGTACGCGTTGATGGACGCTTCGGGTATCGCGTCAAAGGCCGCCAGGAGCGTCGCCAGTGACCCGCCGTCATCCTTGGGAACAAATGCGGTGATCTGTTGGTTCGAAACTTGTTCGCGACGACCTCCGAGCGAAAGTGCGCGATGCGACTCAACAATCGGACCGTAGCGGCCGTACGCCGACGCCAAACCCTTGGCCTCGGATTCGTCGCCGACAAGGATGACGTCAGCATCCGCCACGATGCCCGCGAGACTCTCTGCGCGCGCACGATTGGATTTAGGAAGGCTCGCGCACGCCACGACGGTCAGCGCGCCCGCGGTGCGACCGGCCCGAATGAACTGGCGGATCCACGCATTGTCAATTCCCGGCCACGCATACGCGACCACCGTGCCGACGTCAGGGCCGATGAGATCCAGAAAATCCTGTGCTCTGAAGCGAGAACCGATTGGTACGCGGCCTTGTGAGCCAACTCCTATGTTTACGGCGCCGTGGGCCGCTGCCAGCGACGTGGCACGATGAAGCCCCGTCATTGAATCAGGATTGGAATCGACCACAACCCGAGTGACCTGCGTAAATTTCGCGAGGTTCTGCACGATCTCAGAGACAATGATCCCGGGAACCGTCAACGACGACCCCGGACCAGCCACCACGACAGCCCTACGACTGTCGTTCGCTGTCACCGAACCCAGGTGGGTTGACTCCTCAGCGCGCCACAACACGGTATCTCCGAAATCTCTCACGAACAATAATTTGAAAGCATCGTATTCCATCGCGCAGCGCATTTAAGTTACTGCTGCCGTGAATTCGATGTGTCTCGAAACAGGGAACTTCAGTTGTCTTCAGTCCGGCCCGGTGGGCCCGTATGTCGATGAGCAATTCGACCTCGAATCCATCCGCGTCAATTCGAAGATAGTCCAATTGATCCGCCCAAAGACCCTTGAATCCGTAAGTTCCGTCGGTGTAGTGAGCTCCAAAAAGTAGCCAGATCAAGAAGCAAATTCCGCCGTCGCCGAATCGACGCAACCTCGTAATGTCCACCGAGCCCCCACCCTGACCGAAGCGGCTGCCCTTGACATAATCGGCGCCCGCGATGAGCGCATCTCTGAACAGTCCGATCTCGGAACCATCCATTGACCCGTCGGCGTCCATCACGATAAGAATGTCGCCTTTGGCCTCATCGAGACCGGCGCGCAGGGCCGCTCCCTTTCCGTGGAGCGTCTGCTGAACGATTCTCAAATCCGGTCGCAGGGTCTTGGCGACCCGTTCCGTGTCGTCGAGGGAGCGTCCGTCGACGATAATTATCTCCGTGACCCAACTTGGAACGGTGTTGAGCACGTAGGGAAGATTGCCAGCCTCATTCAACGTGGGAATAATGACCGAAACCGTCGGCGAAATGGGGCGAGGGAGTTGTTGTTCGGATCCGTAGTAATGCCGTGGCTGCGCTGTAGGGCTCGACGACCGCACCCTATTCCTCCTCATCAGCCCTTGCACTAATAACAATTCCAGAAAAACTCTCCGTTGTCAATGGGAAATAACCATGGAGTGTAGCGAGGGCATGCGAAGAAATTCCAGTCACCCCCGCATCGAATCTGGACGATCCACCACTTGTTCTACCGGGGTGCCTACTACTTCGTTCAATCCCGTTATCCACCTACAAATTTCCTGTCATCGTTTTCAACGCCACGCCAACCCGACGTTGTTGTCCCTCGCTAATACAAGGGGACTGCGGATCTGGAGCTCGCTTTTTTAGGGGTCGGAACGTGCATTGGCTCCGGGGCCGGAGGCAAGAATTCTGTTGTGAAAGCAACGCCATTTCTCGACTCGTGTTTCGCCCGTTGTCTGTTCGACGCCGGTCAATCAACTCATGGATTTGTTGATCGCTAACTGGGCTTGTAAATCGCGACCCAGTCAACGAGCAATGAGTTGTTCGCCGTCGGGCAGGCCCAGTTGGCTGAGCAGAAGGTCTGGGACTGAATACTGAGGTGCATGGGAACCGTGGGGATTTCCGCGGTTTTGGTCACGCTACCCCAGACGTTGCCATCCACCGTGTAGGTGATTGACGTTGGGGTCCAGATGACGCCCCAAGTGTGCCACTGGGTCATGTCAATGGTGACACTTCGCGCGTCTTGGTTATTGGCGGCGTTAAAGTGCACCGTCGCGTTCGTACCAGTGGAGGTTGTGTAGGTTTCGTTGAAGTCAACCTCGGGAGGCCACTCGCTACCATCGGGCCAAAGGAGTTCGTCGTTGTCGTCGCCAGGTCCGGTAATGCGCGAGCGCACGAAGTAAGCCCCGTAGGTCTGACCAGGGGTTCCGCTGTAGCTCGTGCCACCTGTAACCCACGCGTTGGCGTAGTTCGCATCTTGGTAAGTATTAATGCGCAGCAGTCCACCGCTCACGGTCACGTGGGCCGGGTCGAAGTCAGTCCCCGGGTCGCCACCGGGCTGGCCCTTGTAGAGGAACCAATTGGCCGGCATCGATGTTCCAGTAAAGGTCGTCACATAACTCTGGCTATAACCCGAGAGCGCATTCGCGCTCGGGGGGGAGTAACCGGTCTGGTCAGAACTGTTCGGCGTACCAATTGGATACGCAGTATTTGGTGACGTTCCGGTCGTCGTCGTGGTGGTGGTCGGAGCCGTCGTCGTCGTGGTGGTGGGCGTCGGCTTTGCTGTCGTGGTGGTGGTCGGTGCCGGCTTTGCCGTCGTTGTGGTGGTCGGTGCCGGCTTTGCCGTCGTTGTCGTTGTCTGCGCCGGTGGAGCACCCGAGGACCCTGACGACGATGTGGTCGTTAAGGGCGGTGTCGTGGGCGTCACCGTCGTCGTGGGCGTCACCGACGTCGTGGGCGTCACCGACGTCGTGGGCGTCACCGTTGTCGTCGGTGCCGTGGTGCCTTTGGACTTGTTCCGGCGCCTACGGTCAACACGCGACTTGGTCGACTTCTTCTTTGAATTCGTCTTGGTCAAGACGGCGCCCGCGTGTGACCAGACCGTCAGCGAATGGGACGCTTCAATGCCGCTCACGGACTGGTGGGTGAACGTGGCAACGCCCGCCGAGTTGCGG
This sequence comes from Acidimicrobiales bacterium, assembly GCA_049519675.1. Lineage (GTDB taxonomy): Bacteria > Actinomycetota > Acidimicrobiia > Acidimicrobiales > RAAP-2 > RAAP-2. The sequence goes on from JBEKQN010000102.1 coordinate 7,933, forward strand.
TACAACACCGTCGTCCCCGCAGAGTCCTGCTTCGCTGCAGTGGACGCCGATGCGTCGATGCTCACCATCGCCAAGAAGACGCACGAGGCGGTGACCAGCGTCACGAGTTTTTGAATCCGGTACGTTTTCGGACTCTGGAAAAGTTGATTGAGTGTGCCCTTGTTCATGACATCCAAATTCACATACGAAAATCAAAGCGCTACCTACTCAAACTCAACAAACTCACAAAACTCCACCGGATACGCCATTTCAGCGAGTTATCCTTCCTGGCCAAGGGTCATATTCGCAGCGGAACTCATGTTCGCTCATGGCCTCGCTGATCGCCACCCTTCGCGGAATAGATCAACGCTCGGCACCTACAGATGAGCCAGAATGACCGTTCTCATTGGGATGGTGCCCGCGCGCGCGAAAATTCTCAACAACCGCTTGTTTGAACATTAAGAAGGTGACCCGAAAGACCAGAATGTCAGTCCGAGCCCGGCCGACGCCCCATTAGAGCAACGGATTGAACCCGTAGCCCGTCGAGCGTGAGCAGTTACATGGATTGATACGCGGCCCAGGCGTCGGTCACGATACTTTCAAGATCCGAACGCTGAGGTCGCCAGCCCAGCACATCTCGTGAACTTTCACTACTGGCGATAGCGGCCGATGGGTCGCCCGGTCGTCGATTGACGTAACGAACCTCAAAGCTCTTGCCGGTAACCCTTTGCACGGTCTCGACCACTTCGCGATTAGATGAACCAACACCGCTGCCAAGATTGATGACCAACTCCGGGTGGTCGGCCAAGGCCGTAATCGCCAGGACATGGGCTTCCGCGAGGTCGCTCACGTGCACGTAGTCGCGAACACAGGTGCCGTCGGGGGTTGGATAGTCACTACCGAATACGTCAAGATGATCACGCTGACCGGCCGCCGTCTCGAGCGCAAGGGGGATGAGGTGGATCTCAGGCCGGTGACGTTCGGGATGCGCCAGCGTGCCGCCAGCCGCGTTGAAATAACGCAGCGACGCCGTGCGCATTCGGCCGAGTTCGGACAACCAGTGGAGGCTCTCTTCGACCATCCGCTTGGACTGTCCGTAGGGGCTGTGGGGCTGTGTTGGCCGATCTTCGCTGATCGGCATGACCTCCTGATTGCCATAGACCGCGCACGAGGACGAGAAGACGAAACGCTCAACTCCCGAAGTGACTAACGCGTCGAGCATTCTTAATGTGGACGCCACGTTATTAGAGAAGAAGACTTCGGGGAACTTCATGGACTCCGCGGGCTCGATGCGGGCGGCGAAGTGGACGCAGGCATCAAACGCGCCGAGCGACGTGATGAGCTCGACATCACCGCAGTCGCCGCGCACGAACATTGCGTTGGTTGGGACGTTGTCGGCGCGGCCCGTAACGAGGCTATCCAGGGCAACGACGTCGTGACCCTTCGCCAACAAGAGCTCGGCG
>JBEKQN010000103.1:0-8627 GCA_049519675.1 Acidimicrobiales bacterium
ACCACTCTGAGTTGGAGTGAGGAGGACCAAAGGATCAGTGCCAACCGTGAAATTGACGGAGGGCGATGATACAACTCCACCTGCCGGAATGTAGGAAACAATGTAGACATTCGGCGTCCATTGAGCGAACAAGTTCAATGCACTTGCGAAGCTATACGGGGCGCCATTAGTGAGAACATCACTTCCAACTGAGTTTGTAGACGATGTGCTCCAGTCGCTGAATGAATATCCAGGGTTGGCGAAACTCGGATCCATGTCGTCGAAAAGTGTCAAGTCGGTGGGAGCGTTTGACATTTGACCCGACACCGTTTGGTCCGTTGGAGAATCATTCTGATAGAAAGACACGGAATACCATGAAGGCCCGCCAGCAAATGCAACTGCGGGCATTGCCAAACTTGTAAGAGCCGCCACGATCAAGAAAACGATCAAACGGCGCGGAGTTAGTTTCACTTTGAAGCACTTAGAACAATGGTGAAATCAAAACCTGATGACGGAGGGCGCATGACATTTCCTTTATTTGGGTGGGAAAATCGCGCGTCTGGACACACAGCCGAACTCGGAACAACTTCATCCCGTCGTGATTACTCATGTAGCGGAAAAAAAGCCACGTCAACAGGATGAACGACCGTCAGGGTTTTGGCAACGTGAAACGTACAAGAACTACGCACCAAACATTACAAGTGGCGGAAAACTACAAGTCCACAACTTCGGCGCCGTACTAAATCAATAATTCAGATTGTCTATTGATGCAGTGCGCGCTGACGCGACACTTCAAATGCGGCAACCGAGACCGCGACACCCGCGTTGAGTGAACTGATTTTTCCCAATTGCGGAATTGAGACCACCGCGGCGCACCGTTTACGAGTCAGCGCCGACAAACCATTTTCTTCGCCGCCTACGATAAGTGCGACTGGCACGGAGCCGAGGTCGAGATCGTAGATCGAATCGTGCGACTCTCCGGCGAGCCCCACCGTTAGGACGCCGACCTTGTTGAGTTGCTCGATCGCTGCCGGTATGCCGCCGACATCACAAAACGTCAAGTACTCAATCGCCCCCGCCGCGGTCTTGGTGACCGTGGGCGAGATGCGGGCCGAGCGGTGGCGCGGCACGATGACACCGGTGACCCCTGCGCCATCAGCGCTGCGCAGCATGGCGCCCAAGTTGCGTGGATCGGTGACGCCATCACAGACGAGCAGAAATGGTCGTTTGTTCTTGAGCAGTGATTCCAGCCCTACTGTCTCCAGTCGAGCCGCGATCGCCATCACGCCCTGGTGTCCTTCGGTGCGCGCTTCGCGATCGAGACGAGCCATTGAAATGACCTGGACGGGCACGCGTTGTCGCTGCGCTTCGAGTTCAATGGCGTCAAGTATGTCCGACGGGTCCTGCTGATCAGCAACGAAGACTCTCTGCACGGCGCGTCGTCGGGCCTTCAAAAGTTCAAGTACTGCGTGTCTTCCCTCGACCTGTTCACCGCCGAGGCCCTCTTTGTCACGACTGGGGGCTCTGCGCGGCCCGGCGTTAGGACCAACGCCACTGGGGCGTCCACCCGCTCGCGGCGCCCGGCCTCTGGGACCGGGTGCGCCCTTTCGTGGTGTCGGACGGGGACTCACGATGTGGCTTCAACCAGCACGATTGACGTTGCCGCGATGCCTTCGACGCGACCGAGCGCTCCGAGTCCTTCAGTGGTGGTTGCCTTGACCGACACCGGCACGCCGACGAGTGCGGAGAGCTCGGCTGACATCTTCGGCATATGCGGCGCCAATTTTGGTTGTTCCGCAATGATCGTGACGTCGGCTGACGTCACGCGAAAACCGGCGTCGGACACCAGGACGATCGTTTCTTCGAGCAGGCGGCGTGACGGTATGCCCTCAAAGTTCGGGTCGTCATCGGGAAAGTGGCGACCGAGGTCGCCGAGGTTGGCGGCACCGAGCAAGGCGTCACACAGCGCGTGGGTGGCCACGTCAGCATCCGAATGTCCCACGAGGCCGGCAGCGCCTTTAATCAACACCAGCCCAAGCATCAAGACCCGCGAGGGGTCCTCGCTGAGCGCATGGACGTCAATGCCGTGACCGACCCTCATGGACCGGTGGCCGTCAGCACGTGCAGCCTTCTGCAGATCGCCGGGCACGGTGATCTTGATGTTCTCTTCTTCGCCCGGCACCACGACAACGCGAGCGCCCAACGCCTCAACCAACGCCGCGTCATCGGTCGCGTCGGGGGCCGACGCATGCGCGGCGACCAGCAACTCGCGTCGAAACGCCTGGGGAGTCTGGACCGTGACCAATCCGTCACGCGGCACGGTCGCGCGGATGACATCCGTGGAGCCGTCACGTTCAACACCTTTCACGGTGTCGGTGATCGCCAGACCGGGCACGGCGGCGTCCGCGCCGTCGAGAACCGCCTGGACCACCGAACGAAAGAGCGTTGGCGTGGCCAACGGACGGGCGGCGTCATGGACAACCACGATGTCAGCGTCAGTGCACTGTGCGAGTCCGGCGCGGACCGAGGCGGCGCGGGTGGCACCGCCGACAACGATCACGTCGGCGCCTTCACCATTGCCCGAGTAGTCCTCGGTGGTTACGAGCACCACCAATGAGGCCACCGAACGGGCGCAGCGCACGCTGTGGGCGCTCACGGTGTCACCATCGAGCTGGGCGAACTGCTTGGCTCCGCCAAAACGAGTTCCGCGGCCGCCGGCCACAACCACGGCGGCGACCGACATGACTACGGCAGGACCGAGGCGAGCTTTTCTTCAGCCGCTTCTGTGTCCACGTTGAGCGCGAAGGTCAACTCGGACACGAGAATCTGGCGGGCGCGGGTCAGCATGCGCTTCTCACCGGCCGACAGTCCCTTGTCCTTGTCTCGGATCGAAAGGTTGCGGACCACTTCGGCGACCTGGTAGATATCACCCGAACGAAGCTTCTCGGAGTGGTTCTTGAAGCGGCGCGACCAGTTGGTGGGCATGCGCGCTTCCTTCTTGCGCAGCACCGCAAAGACCTCCTCGACCTCTTCGTCGTTGATGACGTCGCGTAGGCCAACGGACTCGGCGTTGGCGACCGGGACCATCAGCACCAGGTCGGTGTAGGCCACTTTGAGCTTCAAATAGTCCTGCTTGACGTCAAAAGCCGTCATTTTCTCAATCTTTTCCACGGTGCAGGCGCCGTGGTGGGGGTAGACGAGACGATCGCCTTTTTTGTACTTGCGAACAGTGGTGGACAAGGTTCTCCTCAGAAGAAAATACGCCCGAAACGGGCTTTAGGGGGACTATCTATTCTACCAGGATTTGGCCTACTTCGTACTGATTTGGGCGATTGCTATGGCCTCCGAGAGGCTCGCGCAGCGATGTACCCGCACGCCGGGGACATCATCAAGTTCGCCCTGCGCGGGCACGATGACGGCCGTGGCCCCCAATCGGTGGGCTTCGCGCACTCGCAGCGTGAGACCGGAAATGGCGCGTAACTCTCCGGCGAGGCCAACTTCGCCCATGGCCGCCAGACCGCGCGGCACGGCAAAGCTCTTCGCGGCCGACGCCACGGCTAATGCCAGGGCTACATCGACGCCCGGTTCATTCGCGGGCAACCCGCCAGCGGTCGCGGCAAAGACGTCCGAGGCGCTGGTGTCAATCTGACAACGGGCTTCTAATACCGCGAGCAGCAACGAAAGGCGCTGGGATGAGACCTGGTGGGCCACACGTCGCGGCGACCCCGAGCTCGATGCCACCAACGCCTGCATCTCGACGAGCAGGGATCGCGAGCCGTCGTTGGTGACGGTAAAGACCACGCCGGGCACGTCGAGCTGCGGCCCGCGAAGACTGAGCGCGGCGTCGGGCAGATCGCGCAATCCTTCGTGGACCATCTCTAAGAGTCCAACCTCGCCGGTTGGACCGAACCGGTGCTTCATCGCCCGCACGAAGCGCAGCGTGCCGTGGCGGTCTCCCTCTATGCGCACCACCGTGTCCACGAGGTGCTCCAGGGTCCGCGGTCCGGCCAGTTCACCGTCCTTGGTCACGTGACCCACCAGAATCAGCGCACTGCCGGTTGATTTGGCCGTGGCGCAGAGTCGCTCGGCGGCGTGACGGATTTGCGGTACGGATCCGGCGACGCTCGCCAAGGCGTCGTCGCTCATGGCCGAGATGGAATCAATGACACAGAGTGCCGGGCGACGCTCGGCGATCAATTGCTCCGCGGCGCCGACCTCCGTCGTCGACGCGACGTCAAGACCGTTGGGCACGTCGCCCAAGCGACGGGCGCGCTGGGCGACCTGGGAGACGGACTCTTCAGCGGCGATCAAGAGCACGGGCTTGGCCTGACGAGCCAGGGCGCACAACGACATGAGGGCCAGTGTGGACTTGCCCACTCCCGGCTCACCAAAGAGCAACGTGGTCGAGCCGGCGACGAATCCGCCGCCGAGGACCCGGTCTAGTTCGCCGACTCCCGTCGACGTCACCGTGTGGGTGTCGTCGCTCGCGTCACGCAGTGACGTGGTGCTCAGTCGGGTCGCCGAACGCGGCTTGGTTGACGTGCGTTCTTCATCGAGCGTGTTCCACTCCCCGCAGCCCGCACAGCGCCCCGCCCAGCGTGCAGAGGTGGTGCCGCATTCGCGACAGACATGGATGGCGTGACTCTTCACTCTGATGACAGTAGAAGGGTGCTGTGACGCTAACTATTCGTTATGGGAGAGATCTTCGAAGTCAACCGAGGGCGGCAGTCCCTCAACACCTTCGAAAGTCAGTTCCAACCCGTCGGCGCCTTCGGTGGCGTCAACGACGATCGTCTGACCGGCGTGGAACTCCTTAAAGAGGATCTTCTCGCTGAGCACGTCTTCGACGTACGTCTGGATAGCCCGGCGCAGCGGTCGGGCACCCAACTCGGGGTCGTAACCCTTGTCGGCGAGGAAACCCTGCGCGGCGGCGGACAACTCGAGGCCGAGGCCCTGCACGGCCAACTGGTCGCGAAGGCGGGTCACGAAGAGGTCGGCGATCGCCATGACTTCTTCCTTGGTCAGTTCGTGGAAGACAATGATGTCATCAATACGGTTCAAGAACTCCGGACGGAAGTGCGCCTTCAAGGCCGTGTGGACCTTTTCCTTCATACGCTCGTGGGTCAAGAGGTCCGAGCCGGTGCCGAAACCAATCGCCGCTTTGCGAAGGTCTGCCGTGCCGAGGTTCGACGTCATGATCAGAATCGTGTTCTTAAAGTCAACGGCCCGGCCCTGGGCGTCGGTCAGGCGACCGTCTTCCAAGATCTGGAGCAGCGTATTAAAGACGTCGGGGTGCGCCTTCTCAACTTCGTCAAAGAGCACCACGGAGAAGGGCTTGCGACGAACGGCTTCGGTCAGTTGACCGCCCTCGTCGTAGCCAACGTATCCCGGAGGTGAACCCACCAGGCGGCTCACCGAGTGCTTTTCCATGTACTCGCTCATGTCGAGTTGAATTATCGCGTCCTCGTCGTCGAAGAGGAACTCCGCCAAGGTCTTGGCCAGTTCGGTCTTGCCCACACCCGTGGGTCCAAGGAAGATGAAGGATCCACCGGGACGCTTGGGGTCCTTCAGTCCGGCGCGCGTGCGGCGAATGGCACGACTGAGCGCGATGATTGGCTCGTTCTGGCCAATGATGCGCTTGTGCAGCTCGTCTTCCATGCGCAGCAACTTGGACGTCTCTTCTTCGGTCAGGCGATAGACCGGGATGCCGGTCCACACGGCCAACACTTCGGCGATGGTCTCCTCGTCAACGAGGTCAAAGGCCTCGCTGCCGGTGGCCTTGGTCGCCGAGTCCAGTTCGTTCTTGCGCGCGATCAATCCGCGCTCCTGCTCTTCGAGGGCCTTGGCCTGCTCGAGGGCGCCGCTCTCCATGGCCGACTCCTTGTCGGAGCGCACGCGAGCAATGTCCTCGTCGAAGCGCTTGACCGCCGGCGGGGTGTCCATGCGCCGGATGCGCAGACGGCTACCGGCCTCATCAATGAGGTCAATGGCCTTATCGGGCAAGAATCGGTCCGAGATATAGCGATCCGATAGGTTCGCCGCGGCGATGAGGGCCTGGTCGGTGATCTTGACCGCGTGGAACTCCTCGTAGACCTCGCGCAGACCCTTCAGGATCTCGATGGTCATGGCGACCGAGGGCTGTTCAACCTTGACGGGCTGGAACCGGCGCTCGAGCGCGGCGTCCTTTTCAATGTACTTGCGATACTCGTCGATGGTCGTCGCGCCGACGGTCTGGAGTTCGCCACGCGCCAACATGGGCTTCAGGATCGAAGCCGCGTCGATGGCACCTTCGGCGGCACCGGCACCAACAAGGGTGTGAATCTCATCGATGAACAGAATGATGTCACCGCGCGTGCGGATCTCCTTCAAGACTTTCTTCAAGCGCTCTTCGAAGTCACCGCGATAGCGGCTGCCCGCAACGAGGGCACCCAGGTCGAGCGTGTAGAGCTGCTTGTCGGCGAGCGTGACGGGCACCTGGTTCGAGACAATCATCTGGGCCAGACCCTCGACGATGGCGGTCTTGCCAACGCCCGGCTCACCGATGAGCACCGGGTTGTTCTTGGTGCGCCGCGAGAGGATCTGCATGACGCGCTCAACTTCTTTTTCGCGTCCCACGAGCGGGTCCAGCTTGCCTTCGCGGGCAAATTGCGTGAGATTACGGCCAAACTGGTCCAGCACGGCCGACCCACCGGCCGACTCGGGGTCGCTCTTCTGACCGCTCGACGAGCCCGAGGATCCGGACTCCTTACCACTCTGACCCGACATCATCTGGATCACCTGGGTGCGCACGCGCGCCATGTCGGCGCCGAGGTCGTTGAGGACCTGAGCGGCGACGCCGTCGCCCTCGCGCACCAGTCCGAGCAGCATGTGCTCGGTGCCAATGTAGGAGTGCCCTAACTGCAGGGCCTCACGAAGCGACAGCTCGAGGACCTTCTTGGCCCGGGGCGTAAAGGGGGGAGAACCGGGTGAGGGATTGGTATTCGCGCCAATGGCCTCTTCGACCTTCTCGCGCACGGCTTCAAATGTGACCCCGAGGGACTCGAGCGCCTTAGCGGCGACCCCTTCGCCTTCGCGAATGAGGCCCAGCAAGATGTGCTCGGTGCCAATGAAGGCGTGGTTGAGCTCGCGTGCTTCTTCCTGAGCGAGTACGAGCACTCGACGGGCACGGTCAGTAAATCGTTCGAACAAGTCTCTTCCTTTAAGCGTTTCCTAGTAAAAGTGTATCGGCCGACCCGGCGACTTCGACCATCACCCTTTAGGGCTCTATGAATACCAAATAAGGTGTACAAAGTGAACCTTCACGAGCGACTCAGGCTTATTTCGGTTGAAACCGACCTGGCACGCCTCGAAACGCTGCTCGCGGAGTCAGTTATCTTCGGTGACGAGTACTTGGACTCGGTCACGACGCACCTTATTTATGCCGGCGGCAAGCGTTTGCGGCCGTTGTTGGCGATCGCGTCCGCCACGAGCGGCGAGCGTCCGGCGAACCAGGATGACCTCCTGGGCGCCGTCGCCATCGAACTGATGCACTTGGCGTCGCTCTATCACGACGATGTCATGGACGAGGCGGACATTCGCCGCAACGTCGACAGCGTGAACGCGCGCTACGGCAACCTGATCGCGATCGTCGCCGGCGACTACCTCATGGCGCGCTCGGCCACCATCGCCGCTGACTTGGGAGCGGACGCCGCGGGGCTGCTGGCGCGCACGCTGGCCTGGCTCACGAGGGGCCAGGTATCCGAAGTGCGTACCGCGTTTTCCGTAGAGCGCACCGAGGCCGACTACTTCGAAGCCATCGAGGGCAAGACCGCGTCACTCATGGCCTCGAGTTGTCGCATGGGCGCATTGACGGCACGCCTCAACGAAAAAGAGACGGCCGCACTCACCGAGTTCGGCCGCTGCTTCGGGATGGTCTATCAACTTCGCGACGACATCTTGGATGTGGTGGCTACGGAAAACCAGTTGGGCAAGCCGGCCGGTCAGGACCTCGCCGAAGGGATCTACAACCTGCCCACCCTCTTTGCCCTGCGCGACGCCAATCTGGGCGATGAGTTGAGAAACCTGCTGGGTGCGTCGCTCAACGACGACGACCGCGAGCGTGCGCGCAAGCTCGTCATCGCGACCGACGGCATCACGCAGACGATTACCTCGGCGCAGCGTTACCTCGCCCAGGCCCACCAGGCACTAGAGAGTGTCCCCAGTGCGCCGCTTCGCCGAGGTTTCGACTCGCTCATTGAGTTGCTCTTAGAAGACATACCGAACTACTAGTCGCGCAGCGGCTTGAGCGTCGGGAAGGCAATGATCTCTCGAATGTTCGCTTCGTCAGCGATCAACATCGCAAGTCGGTCCATGCCCAGTCCCAATCCCGCCGTGGGCGGAAGTCCCCATTCGAGCGCCTTGATGTAGTCCTCGTCGATGAGCATCGCCTCGTCCTCGCCGGCAGCGGCCAGGCGGGCTTGCTCTTCGAAACGAGCGCGTTGATCGACCGGGTCGATCAACTCACTGAAGCCGTTGGACAGTTCGCGGGTGGCGGCGTAGGACTCGAAACGCTCGGTCAGCTCGCTATCTCCTTGGTGGCGACGTGACAGCGGCGACACCTCGAGCGGGTACTCGGTGACGAAGATCGGGTCCCACAGGTTCTCTTCGCA
>JBEKQN010000104.1:0-10874 GCA_049519675.1 Acidimicrobiales bacterium
GCGACGCGGGCCTGCCGAACGTGACGGCGTCGACAACTTCCTTGGGAAGATTCGCAACAAGTTGCGGATCCGGATGAGCTCCTAGTGCGTCGTTGACCGTCGAGAAGGCCACGCGCAGGGCAACGAAAGTCGTGATCGCGAATATCTGCTCGTCGTTGAGCCCTGCATCTCGCAACGCCTGCACGTCCGTCGGCGTCGTCGAGTTAGGGTCCGTCACAACCTTGCGTGCCCAGGCAGCCATGGCGCGTTCCTGCTCGTTCAGTTCGTCGTCAGTGCCGCGAAGTACGCTCGCTGCCAGATCGGGCTCGGTCGCATTGGCGAGTTTTCCGCCCCACGCCAACGAGCAATACGAATCTCCGAGGGCCGACGCCGCGGCGGCGACCAGAATCCCTCGCTGGCGAAAACTTAACCCGCTGGGTTTGAATGCCGCTGACATCAATTCGAACAGGCGATCGACGGTTTCAGGCTGGTATGCCCAGAGCCGGGAAACATTCCACACGTAGCCGCTATCTGCAGTGTCTACGTCGTAGAGAGCCTGGGCCGGCGCGGTCATTGTTGCCTGTCCGAGAAAAATGCCGGCCACGATCACTCCGTTCTTTGGGGCTTTCGGGCCAAATAGCCCACGACGCTTATCTCGGCTCTCAACGGAACTCCGTCATGTAGCTGGCGCGTGGCCTCTTCAAGGGCCACGCTGCGAAAAGCGTCCTCACCGACGTTTTGAATGGCTTCGTAGGCCGGCCCGGTCGAGGCCAATGCTCGTGCGTAGATCTCGGGATCCGGGAATTCCCACGCGAACGGAACCTCGACTCGCTGGACGTCAATGAAACCGCACGACTCCAAGAGGCGCTCGCCAGCACATGGTCGGCCCAGGGACACCATGGCTGCCTGATTTTCAACCTTCTCATGGGCGGCCAAGCGAAACGGTGCGAGCGCCCACGCACCAGGTGAAACTTTGAGATGCCCCCAGACGGTAAGACCGATTTGTCCCCCAGGCTTCAGGACACGGCCCATCTCAGTCACGGCATCAGGTGTGGTGCCCCAAATGCCGCGGAAGCTGGTCGCGACGTCGAAGGTCTCGTCATTCCAGGGAAGGTTGTGCATATCTCCCACCCGGATGTCGCTTTCGGGATTGCGGTACTTGGCCACGGTAATCAACCTCGACGAGGCGTCGATACCAGAGCAGTTAGCACCTCGAAGTCGAGCGAGTTCGATGGCCAACCCAGACCCGCACGCAACGTCAAGTAGTTGACAGCCAACGTCTATCCCAAGTTGGTGGTGGAGGGCAACGTACTCTCGGCAATTGCTCGGCTCACTCAAGGTCGAGAAATCTACAGCCCGGCGTCCCCAACCCTCGTCAACTCCTAACCAGCCCGGTGAGTCTCCGTCGAATTCCGACATGACAACTGCCTCCGTTCACGCGATCACCTTCGAAACTTCGACCTATGGTAGTTCTACACACTTCAGACCGCGCGGGTCGCTTGACAGGACCTCTCAACTCCAATGAGCGACGGAGTCGAAGTTAGTTGTGCAAAGCGCGGTGAAGGAGAGTTGCCCGTCCGTTTACCTGAGGAAATGGATTGGGTAATTGACGAACATGTTTCAGTCGACAGTTCCCGGCGCATAATAGAAACTCAGAGGTACGTACCCTCGTCAAATGCTCGAATGGCTTCCAGGACTCGATTATGCCGATTAGCAGTCGACAGGTAAATCGGGCACTCGGGAACTGCTTGATTGAATTAGGCAAATTCACCATGGCCGTTTCCGTTTCCTTCACTCGGACGCTTTTAGGAGTTGTTACACCACAACGCAGTGTCGAGTGACGTTCCCACCATCATCTCATCTTGCTGTCGAACTCACTTCAACCTCCAGTTCTTGCGCAACGATCACTGTCAACGATCGCCCTGAGATCATCGTCAGCGTCCATCACACGTCTGGGGCATTATGAAGTAGTGACGGACCGCGACCGCGAAGACCAATCCGCGTTCAATCGCCATTTCGCGTGGGGCCCGACGGCCGCGGCGTTGACGAGTGAAGGCACCGCGATCATCGTGGACGTGCTTCGATTCAGCTCAGCGGTGGAGGCCGCCACGAGCCGGGGCGCCGTGGTATTCCCCTATCGATGGGCTGATGAAGGAGCGCAGGACTTCGCGAATTCGATCAGCGCCGCGCTGGCCAACGGGTCGAATTCCCGGGGCCTGTCACTCTCACCGCTCTCCCTCTTGGCCCTGGAACACCAGGACCGGGTGGTGCTGCCGTCACTCAACGGCGCCACCTGCGCGTTGCTGGCGGCCCGCGCCGGATCGACGGTCATTGCGGGCTGCCTGCGTAATGCCGACGCCGTGGGTCGGGCTTTCGTTGATTACGACGGACCAATAACCGTGATTGCCTGCGGTGAACACCGGCCCGACGCCACGCTCCGTCCGGCGCTGGAGGACCTGCTCGGCGCCGGAGCGGTGCTCACCAAATTGGGAGGTCGACCGTCACCGGATGCACGCGCGGCTCAGGTCAACGTCAGCGACATCGTGCCCGTACTCTCTGACGGTGCCTTCCGCTGCGCGAGTCCAAAGCAACTGCTCCGCGGCGCCTCAAATCAATAGTTATGCGGCCGGTGTCGCCCAGAGGCATCCGCGATCAGATCCCAGAGGGTTGCCCGACGTAGCGTAGGCCCTCGCCCGTGACCCGCCGCAGAGTTGCTTGTGCACGCAGGTACCGCACGCCCCAATGAACGCGGCGTCGCGGATGAGTCGCAAGAGTGGATTATTGCGATAGATGCTGGCTAAATGTTGGTCGCGGACGTTGCCCAAACTCATCGGCAGGAAACCAGACGGGTAGACGTCGCCGTTGGCGGCAACAAAGATTATTCCCTTGCCGTCACGTGTGGCGGCCGTGGCGGTTCGCGACGGCGCGCTCGATTCACCAAGTTCATCCACGAGGCGACGGCGCAGGCGTTGATAGAGCGCACCAGTCGACGTCGCCTTGTACTGACCATCTAAAAACTCCCGCCGTTGCGCCGCGACTCGACGGAAGAAAGGCGCCTCGACGGTACGCACCGCGAAACCGTATCGAGCGGCGTCGACGAGGAAGTTGCACACGTCTTCATTTTCCTGCGCTGACGTCGCGAGGATTTCGGTACCGCGTCCGGTGCCGATCAAGAAGAACAGCTCCCACACGTCCACGCCCATGTCGTGAACCAGCACTGCGATCTCGGCTAACTCTTCGATGGTGGTTGCCATGACCGTCGTGTTGATCTGAACCGTGAAGCCGCAGCGTTTGAGCGTGGCGACCGCCTTGAGCGTGTCGTCGAAGTGACCGTCGATGCCGCGCACCGCGTCATGGGTACTCGCCTGACCGCCATCGAGACTCAGTGAAACGGTCTTGACGCCGTGTTGGCGCAGCGCGTGAAGGTTGGCGTCAGTGAGTCGGGCGGATACTGACGGTGCCACCGCGACTGGTACCGCTCGCTCGCTCGCGTAGGTGACGAGTTGAATGATGTCCGGTCGCTGAAAGCAGTCGCCACCGGTGAGAATAAGAATCGGTCGCGGTCGGCCCATCGACGCCAATTCATCAATGAGATTTCGACCCTCGTCTTGGGAGAGTTCATCGCTCGCCGGTTCCGGCTGGGCACTGGCTCGACAGTGAAAGCACGAGAGCCCACAGGCCTTCGTCATTTCCCAAAAGACCAAGAGGGGCCGATCATCGAAGGGGCGTCGCGCGCACGAACTACTGATCTCGAGACCGCTTTGAGAATCTACGCCGCGAGAAATCCCAATGCGCTCCAAGGTGTCGGCGGGACTTACCATTGGGCCTGAATCACATGACGAGTCTTCACGATGCCAACTACGAAAACTAGGGACTAAAGTCCCTCGAGACCCGGCACGTTAAGTAGATAGCGGCATCGACGCGCGACGGACTCGGTCAATATCGTTCAAACCCGAGTTCTACACTTCGTGTAACTACAAACTGGAGATGGCGTGGGCGGGTTCCCTTACACAGGTCAATTCGACATTCATCGGGTGCTGCCCGAGGAGGGAACGGACCGAACGACGATATTGGACACGTTGGCGACCATGTCCGCGCTCGAGAACCCGGTGTGGGAGGGCGGACAGTGCTCGGGAACGATGTACTGCGGGGACCACGACCACTACGACTTCCTCAACGAGGCCTTCTCTCATTTTTCATACGTGAATTCGCTCCAGCGCGATATGTGTCCGAGTTCCACCAAGTTCGAGGCCGAGATCATCGCGATGACGCTCGACCTCTTGGGCGCCCAACACGTCCGTGATTCGACGCCCGCCGGACTCGTGACCTCCGGCGGTTCCGGATCCATCGCGCACGCGGTGCTCGCCTATCGCGAGCACAATCGCTCCCGCACCGATCGACCCAACATAATCAAGCCCGAAACTGCCCACCCGGCCTTTTCCAAGGCCGGGAACCTCTTTGGCGTTGAGATAAAAATTGCCCCCGTCGACCCGGTATCGACGCAGGTTGATCTCGAGTGGGTGCGCGCCAATATTGACGCCAACACCGTCGCGCTGATCGGCTCGGCCTGTAATTACGGCTACGGCACCATCGACCCGATCGGCGAACTCGGCGCCCTGGCCCAGGACCACGAGATCGGCCTGCACGTTGACAGTTGCCTGGGCGGATTCATTCTGCCTTTCGGCCGCGAGCTGGGATACGACATCGCGCCATTCGACTTCTCCGTGCCCGGCGTGACGACCATGTCGGCTGACACGCATAAGTACGGCTACGCGCTCAAGGGAACGAGCGTGCTCTGCTTCGCGGACCAGGCCGTGCGTGACAGTCAGTACTTCTATCTCACGGACTGGTCCGGTGGAAAATACTGTTCACCCGGCATGGACGGCTCTCGGTCCGCGGGACTGCTCGCCGCGACCTGGGCCGCGATGGTCCACCTTGGCCGCTCGGGCTATCGCCGCTACGCTGACGAAATTTTTTCGACGTCCCACGCCATGCAAGAAGCCGTGCTCTCACATCCGACGTTGCGCATCATGGGCGAACCAAGCTTTCTTTTCTCGTTCACGTCTGACGACTTTGACGTCTACCTCGTCAACGATTTTCTGCGTACCCGGGGGTGGCGCCTCAACGGCCAGCAGTACCCCAACGCCCTGCACATGGCCGTGACCCGCCCCCAGACCCAGCCGGGCGTGGTGGAGCGCTGGCGCGATGACTTGGCGGACGGCGTCAGCTACGCCCTGGAGCACCGCGACGATGTGGCCAAGTCGGGCGCGATTTACGGCGGCGTTGCCGGAGGACCCAACGACGAGGCCGACGCATTCATCAAATATTTCATGGCCGAGATGATGGACGACCAGTTGCGCATTCCCGCGCCGTGACATGACGAACGAGGATCTTTGTCTCAGCATCGATCTGGGCACGGGCGGACCGAAAGTTGGACTGGTTACGCTCGAGGGAGAACTGGTCGCGTACGAGATACATCACGTACCCACCGTGTTTACGGGCGACGGCGGCGCCGTACAGGACGCCGAACTCTGGTGGACAATAATTTGTGACGCCGCGAAGCGACTGTTGGCAAAACCAGCGATTGAGGTTCGGCGCATCAGGGCCGTCGCCGTGACGGGTCAGTACGCCTCGACGGTGCCGGTCGACGCCAACGGTCTGCCCACCGGGCCGTGTCTCACCTGGCTCGACACGCGCGGCGTCCCCTACAGTCGACAGGCGGTGGGCGGCAAGGTGCAGGGCTACAACCCACGCAAGGCTCTGCACTTCATCCGCAAGTCTGCGGGCGCGCCGTCGACGTCGGGTGGCGACCCGATTGGCCAGATCCTCTACCTCAACGCACGAGAGCCCGACCTCGTGTCGCGAACCCGTTGGTTCATGGAACCCGTTGACTACCTCACCATGCGCTTTACGGGCGTCGCGTCGGCCACGCATGCGTCTCGATTCGCGATGTGGATGACGGACACGCGTCAACTCTCGCACTACGAGTACGACGCCGCGTTGCTCGGCGCGGTCGGACTCACCAGCGAACGCTTACCCCCGCTGCTGCCCTTCGGCGAGGTCGTTGGCACCATCACCCACGATGTTGCGGCGAACCTGGGCCTGTCCAAGGACACGGTTGTTATCACGGGTGTGCCGGACTTTCACGCCGCGGCGCTGGGTTCCGGCGCGACCGAGCTCTTCGCCACACACCTCGCCCTTTCCACGTCGTCATGGATCAGTTGCCCATTCCCGAAGAAGAAAACTGACGTACTACATTCCATCGCGTCGGTCCCGGGACTCACGAACGACTCGTATCTGGTCATCAACAACCAAGAGACCGGCGCCCGCGCGCTCGAATGGTTCCAAGGCGTCTTGGCCGGGGCCGGCTTGAAGATGGGCTACGAGCAGTTGACGGCCCTCGCCGAGACGTCCCCACCCGGAGCCCGGGGCGTAATCTTCACACCCTGGCTCGCTGGCGAGCGCTCCCCCATCGACGATAAGAGCGCTCGAGCCGGCTTCACGAACCTGTCAGCCACTTCCACCACGTCCGACCTCATTCGCGCGGTGTTAGAGGGGGTGGCGGCCAACAGCGCGTGGCTCTTCTCCTACGTTGAGAAGTTTGCTGGCACGACGTTGTCGCCAATTCGCCTGTTGGGCGGCGGCGCGCAGTCCTCGCTGTGGTGTCAGATATTCGCCGACACCCTGGGGCGAGATGTCGAACAGGTTCGCGAGCCTCTGGTGGCCCAATTGCGCGGCGCGGCGCTGCTCGCCGCAATTTCACTGGGCCAGATGAACCTGGGCGACGTAAGTAGCCGCGTGGCGCGCGGCACCCCGTACCAACCACTTCCAGAGAACGTTGAGTCGTATCAAGAGCGTCGCAACCAGTTACCGAGTCTCTTCGCGCGCGACAAGAGTTGGCGGCGAGAGACACGTTCGTCATCGCGCTAAGCGAGTCGTGCTCGACACGGTTCGATAACCTCGCCAACTACGAAACGTCAGGCAACGGGTCTGGTTCACTCGACATCGACATGGCCAACATGCGACTAACGGTGTTCCAATTGCGAAACGTTATCGGCACCTTGAGCCGACGGCTGAGGTAGTCAGGAAGTTTCGTTTGGCCCATGCCGTTAGGCAAATGCATGTAGATCTCGTGACCAATCACACTGAACTGTTCTGGCAAAAAGCGCTCGTGATCGAGATGGACCACGTCAGCGGCCGCGGGCTTCGTCGTCAAGAAACCCACGTAGAGCCGGCCCACCTCGGTCATCGTGTCGGGCACCTGCGCGACCACGCGCTGGAGCTCTTGCGGCGTACGCAGCGCGATACTCGTCGTGATGGCGAAGCGATCTTCAATCGACGATTCAATGTGGTGGCCCTGCGGCACGTGGTTGGTCTCGAAAACGACGTTGCCGCTCTGGATGAGCGTTCGTACATTGTCGAATCCGAGCGACTCGAAATGGGCTCGCAGGTCGGCCATCGGCAACTTGTTGTTGCCACCGACGTTCACGCCGCGAAGCAGAGCTACGTACGTCGACACGGTGTCCCCCTTTTGACGAGATTTTATAACCACGCGTTTCGCGCACCTCGGCAAGGACATACCAGCGCCCTGACTCGCGGCGCCCCGTATCGTCGGCCCGGCACAAACCACCGGGGCAGATGACTCGCCCGGGCCGACCACACCCGGCATCGCAGGACAAGACTGCTCGATTCAGGACTCCAGTGGTGACTCCCCCGCGATTGGTGGAATCACCTCAGGAATGAACTCGCGCGCCACGAAGCCAAATCGAGTTCGATCGTAATACGTCATGCCCGGAAGCGGGGGTGAATACGTGTGGATGCTGATTGCTGGTCGGCCGTACTCAAAGTTCACGTCATGGAGGTGATCGGGACCGAAGGATCCGCTGTCACCCGGTCCGAAGCGCCGTGAGTTGAGCGCCACGCCATCGCCGTCGCGACTTTGTTCGTTGAGCCAGCCAGCGACGACTGCCATTGCACCGGACGAACCGCCATGATCATGCCAGCTAACGGGTTGTCGGCCGCGCCACGTCAAGACCTTCACCTCGTAACTCGAAGTTCGAAATAAGAGCCTCGACCAGTGCACTGACCCGGCATCGTCCAGCAAGTCCTCAAAGAGATCGGCTCGGCGTGCCACGGCTCGGGCAACTTCGTCTAGTTGGCCCGTACTAAGCCGGCCGTCGGGCAATTCCAACTGCTCGAGTAGGACGAACAGTTGCTCGAGGCGATCGCCGCGCACCTCACTCGCTTGGTCTTCAGTCATTGTCGTCATTGGGCTCACCTTTCCTCATTGGTCTTGATGCGTCGTCAAAGAGCAACGTCACGTCGTACTGGCCTCGCGTCGGTACACCTGCAACACGTCCCGTTTGTATTATCTATAATTTCTATAGGTTTAGTAGTATACAACGTCAAAGTCAAGCATCCCCCGTGGAAATTTCGCGCGGGATGATTTCGACGTGGCCGGCGACGAAAATTCTCCGCTGGCGCCGAGATGCTGCACGCCCGTTCCAAGGACCGTCACGGAGTCGGAGAA
The DNA here is from genome assembly GCA_049519675.1 of Acidimicrobiales bacterium. Taxonomy (GTDB): domain Bacteria; phylum Actinomycetota; class Acidimicrobiia; order Acidimicrobiales; family RAAP-2; genus RAAP-2. The sequence continues at coordinate 8,510 of JBEKQN010000104.1, forward strand.
TTCCGCAGTTCCCGTCTGCTGGATAGGGTAATTGCTGAGGGCTAGTCGTTTCTAGAACGGCTCTCAAGCGGGGCGGTCACCGGTTCCCGTGGGGCGAATTATGACCCAGTAACGGTTCTGGCCGATGTCACTCCAACAAGTTGGCTGAACACGACAATGTTGGACTCGTAGTGACCGGTGGCATGGTCGAATACGCCCCCGCACGTCACTAACTGCAGCGACCGCGTGCCGTGCGGCCCGTAGACGAGCCGATCGGGAAACGCGGACTTTGAGTACTCAACGACTTTGCTCACGACGAAGCGCGTGGTCACCCCGTCTGCGGAGACGACCTCAATCTGGTCGCCCGCCGTGAGCGACTTGAGATTGAAAAAGACCCCAACTCCTTGATACGAGTCGACGTGGCCCAGTATGACCGCCGAACCTTCTTGGCCGGGAGCTGGTCCGTCGATGTACCAGCCCACCGTGTGAATGGTCGTCGGCACCATGACTTCGTGATCCGGTTGAAGTCCCAACGTGCCCACGGTGGTCCTGACGCCGATTGAGGGGATGACAAGCGTGAGCGGTCGAGACCGTCGAGTCGTGGGCAGACTCGTTGACGCTGCCGTGCGCGCTGTGATGCTCGCGTGGCTCAGCACAACGATGTTGGGCGACGAGGACGGCAACGTCCCGGCCAGGGCGGCAGTGCCGACCAACAGTGACGAGACGGCACTGCCAATCCACAGCCAACGGCCCAGCGGAAGTCGGCGTTTATTGTTCACGACGATGCGAACCCGCTCGCTCGGCACTGGGCCGACGACGCGATGACGTAGCGGCCATTGAGACCGAGAAGAGTCCTAGTGCGAGTGCGCCAATGCCAAGCAACAATCGCGTTGGAGGACCCGACGACTGCGAGTCACCGAGACCAGTCTTGGGCGCGCCGCTCGGGATGATCGGGCCCGTCGTGGTGGTGGTTGGATTCCTGGGTTTCCGGGCCTTGACGGTAGTAGTGGTGACCTTCTTCTTGGTGGTGATGGTCTTCTTGGTCGTGGTGGTCGTCGATGCCTTCGTGGTCGTGGTCGTCGGAGAGGATGCCGCGAGGCACGTTGGCACCGTGATGGTGTTCGAATCGAGCGTCACCGCTCCGTTTCGCGCGAGCACTCGGCCTTGAAGGGTGGCTCCCGTATTCAGGGTGGCCGACGTCAGCGCCAGAATGGTGCCGGCAAAATTACTCGTCGTGCCGAGCGTCGCGGAGCTGCCGACCTGCCAAAAGACATTGCACGCCTGCGCACCATTCTCCAGCAGCACGGTGCTGCCCGAAGCGCTGATCAGCGTCGAGCCGGCTTGGAAGATGAATACGGCGTCCGCATTGCCGGCGCCATTGAGCGTGACCGTGCCCGTCAAGGACATCGCCGATGACGTCTGATATACACCGGGCAACAAGGTCGTGCCACCAAGTTCGCTGGCAACTGTCGTGAACGGCGTGCGTCCGGCCGCGTCCAAGTAGGCAGTCGTTGTGTCGTTCTTGGCCTGAAGGGCAACTGCGGTCGTTTGTTCAGTGGTCCCGGTGCTCTGCACGCCAGGCGGGAAGCCAACAATTGACGTGCCCGGACTCAGCCCAATATCTCCCGAAATGACCGACGGACCGGTATTGGTGATTGCTGATCCGGCGAGCACCGCGAATGGCGCCGCCGTTCCAAGTCCAACCGTGGGCGTCGCGGCGTTGGCGAACGTCACGTCAAAGGACGCGACCGTCAGGGCACACAACACACCCACGACCAACGTCCCGGGTGACTTCTGGCGGTGGCGCAAAGGACTGAAAAGCCTTAGACCAAATTTTTTTTGCGAGGACGAGAAACGAGAGCGAATGATTTGAAACATAGGGGGCACTTTCTTCAGAGTTGCATCGACCCCCACCGTTGACAACAATGAGCATACAATCTCAGCAATAATTTTATTGACATCGCCCTTTTTGCCGGAGTACCAATAATCACAATTTGATTTTGGTTTATTTGCTTATTTAATGCCTGCAAGGCAATACATTAATGAACAATTGAGAATCAGTTTGAAACTATTCTCCCCGACCGGCGCGACAACACTTTAACTTGTGAAGAAGTTGTGTCAGTCCTTACATACACACTTTTCGTCCGCTGTTTGGACGATTCCTCCGTAACAACGTGCTCGCGGACGCGACACGGTGAAGACCCTGCGGCCCTCACCATCGCAAAACGCCTCGTCAAGCGGGGTTGGCCGCCTCGGTAATCGTCGAGACGACCGACGCACCGCTGGCGCCGGGTCCCATCACGCCGGCCACGCCGGCGTCGATAAGGAGCGCAATGTCCGACGGCGGCACGATGCCTCCCACCACCACGGGGATGTCGCTCCCGCG
>JBEKQN010000105.1:0-8324 GCA_049519675.1 Acidimicrobiales bacterium
GGAGTGCGTCCGATGACGATCACCGCCGACCGACCGGAAGTAGAAGAAGGCTCGACTTTGGTACCTATTCCTCCCGCTGAGGGTGGAGGGCCACAAGAGGGAGTACGGCCACGTTGGTTGAGCCAGCACGTCGGTACCGCACTCATTTGCGCCGCCATTGGCTACGCGATTGGCCACTGGTTTGGAAATTACATCTCGTCTGACTACATCTACATAGCCAACAGCGGATCGAATTCGGTGGCGGACTTCCTCGCGCTGGCGTTCGGGGTAGTCGGTTGGCTAGCGGGAATTGGTTCCCTGAACTATCCGGCGGCCAAGTTGATCGGCCGAGAAGCAAAACCTCAGGTGACCGTCGATCACTGGAGCAAGTTCGTTCGCTTCAGCATGGATCACAAAGTGGTTGGTTTGCAGTACATAGTTGGGGTTTTGCTCTTCCTCTTCACGGGCGGGCTGCTCGCCATGGCGATTCGCACCGAGCTACTCAACCCCACAACGCACGTCTTTGGTCCAGGTACGTACATCGAAATCGTCAGCGAGCACGGCACGATCATGATGATGATGGCCTCGTCTCTGGTAGTCGGCCCGTTGGGCAACTACTTTGTTCCGCTCATGATTGGGGCGCGACGCACGGCCTTCCCGCGTATCGAGGCGTTCAGTTTCTGGGTATTCATGGCCGGTTACGGGGTCATTGTCTCGGCGCTGCCGTATGGGGGCTTTCCAACTGGCTGGACGGGCTACGCACCGTTGCAGACCCAGGCGGGGGTCGGAATGATTTCCTACCTTTTCGGGTTCGCGGTGATCGGTGTTGGCATGATGGCCGCGGGCTTCAATATCCTGGTCACGATTATCCATTATCGAGCTCCGGGGATGACGTGGAGTCGAATACCTATCTTCGTGTGGTCCATCCTCTCGACCGCCGCATTGCTGACCTTGGCCACGCCCGTGCTGTTTGCGGCGGGCATGTACGGGGTCCTCGACAAGACTGTGCAAACGGCGTTTTACGTGAGCGAACATGGGGGAAGTTCTTATCTGTGGCAGAACCTCTTCTGGTTCTTCGGCCATCCTGAGGTCTACATCATGGCCCTACCGGGCTTCGGCATAGTCGGCGAATTGATGCCCGTCTTCACGCGTAAACCGCTCTTCGCCTATAAGGTTTCGGCGGCCGGAATGATTGGCGTGGCCCTGCTGTCGTTCTTCGTGTGGCAACACCACCTGTTCCAGAGCGGTATCGACCCTGACATGCGTCCGCTGTTCATGTTGACCACGGAACTGATATCGATACCGACGGGATTCTTATTCCTGGTTGCGATGGGCACGCTCTATAAAGCGAAGATCAGATTCGAAGTACCGATGCTCTTCGTCATGGCCGTGTTCTTCAACTTCCTCATCGGGGGCCTCACCGGAGTGTTCTTGTCGGATGTGCCGGTGGACGTGACGGTCCATGGAGGCTTCTTCGTACTTTCGCACTTCCACTACACGATCATGGGTGGATTGGTGTTTGCGTTCATGGCCGGCGTCTATTATTGGATGCCCAAGATGACCGGCAAAATGATGAACAAGAAACTGGGTCTCGCACACTTCTGGACGATGTTCGTGTTCTTTAATCTCACCTTTTTTCCGATGTTCATTATCGGTTTGCTTGGTCAACCGCGGCGAGTCTTCACCTACGCGAAGAATCTGCAAGGACTGAACGACTTCTCCTCGGTCAGCGCCTTCCTGCTCGGGCTCTCGTTCCTCATCTTCTTGTTCAACGTGTTCTATTCAATGTGGATCAACCCCGTAAAGGCGCCGTCCAATCCGTGGGACTCCCTCGGTCTGGAGTGGCAGACGGCTTCACCGATTCCTCCGCACAACTTTGACCGCATCCCGGTCATTATTTCTGACCCGTAGCACTACAGCGAAGAGGGCGCGCCACCGTTTGCTGACTTTGGCGATGACCTACTCGAACCTGTGAGCGGTTCGGCACCTGCTAGTACCACGGCCTCGGCCAACGAAGAGTAGAGGGCGACACATGACGGACACCTCAAAGAACATGCCGGGTTACAGCGACACTCCGGAAGAGCAGGAGTTTGAGTTACGTGCCCAGATCGGATCGATGTGGACGGGAGCGCGTCTCGCGATCGGGATGTACGTCTTCCTCCTCGCGTCCGAAGCGTTCGCTTATTTCTATCTGCGTTCGAGTAACAATGGTCAGTTGTGGCGACCGGGCAACGTCACTGCGCCGACGGCCTTTGGATGGACCATCTACTCACTGGAACTGCTGACTGCACTGCTCGTGATCTTCGGCCAAATGCGCCTGCGCAAGGGTGAGGTACTGGACTTTCAAGTTGCCGGGTGGACTGCATTGATCGCGGTACTGCTTGCGCTCTTCCTACAGATTTGGGAGTTCACGGCGTTGCCCTTTAATCCAGGATCAAGCGGGTACGCCTCGACGTTCATCGGGTGGGCCTGCATCAACATCATGACCCTCCTGATGGGTGCCTACTGGATTGAAACGGTGCTAGCGCGCTCCCTTCGGATGCATAAGGAATCGGGCAGCAAGTTTGCGGAGCTCACCATGGAGCCCTCCGCGCAGATGTTCCGCGCGAACGTGGCTTCGATGTCCTACTTTTGGGGATTCGTCGCGCTGAGCGGTTTTCTGTTCTTTGCGATGTTCTATCTGTTGTAGGACGCCGAGGGACTTTGGTGGGTTTTTTGAAGTACCAGGTTTTGTTGCTCAATGGTTGAAGGGCTGGTGATGATGCAAGCAGTTGACAGTTACATTGGTCCACAGGTCGAGACGCTGGTGGTGCTGCTTGGCGTGTTCATCGGCATCATGGTCTGGGGCTTCTTCCAGCGCCATCATTTCAAGTGACCTCGTCAGTACCGGTAGAACAGACTCGGGTCAAAGATAGGGCTTTTAGGGATGTTCTTGCGGTACTGGGATTGCTGCTTTGGGTCTTAAATCTCGTTCCGCCACTGTCGCAGTGGTCGCGCCAGTATCAATTCGTTGAATCCATCCAATTCTGCCTCTTTGCCGTGTGCATTCCGGCACTATTGGTCATTGGTGCACCCTGGCGGTGGCTGGGACTCGCTTCGCGCGAGCCCCACGTCGTTGACGTGGATGGGCTCACCGCGCCCGTTGCGAAACCCAGATTGATTGATCGCCGGGCCGTCTCTCGAATGAGGCGCTCGGGGGACCGAGTGGCGTACGCGCTGGGAACCCTCTTTATTCTCTCCACCATCTTCTGGCGCATTGTTCCCATCGTTGACTTTGGGGTATCGCACGCGTGGCTGGCTCCCGTGGAGTCGGTGGCCCTCGTGATAGTGGGCGTCATGCTGTGGCTGGACCTCGTTGAGTCGCCGCCGATGAGTCCCGGTGCGGCTAGGCCCTTTCGCATTGGGTTGGCGGCTGTCTCAATGTGGGTCATCTGGATCATCGCGTATCTGGGCGCGATGTCGGGTCGTTCGTGGTATCCGGGGTTTACTGAGGCCGCCGGCCGCGGGGTGTCGCTGGCCGCCGACCAGCAGCTGAGCACCGGTTTCATGTGGCTGCTCACGGCGTGTTCGCTTTTGCCAGTGATCTTTTGGAACCTGATCCACTGGCTTCAATCCGAAGAGAACCCTGACGACGAGCTCACGAGAATGATGCGTCGGGACAAGATTCTTGGGACCATCGCGAACCGGGACTAATCAAGTTCGCGGTCTTCCAGCGGGGTCAGCCTGGCTAGGTACCGCTCAGGGTCGGAAGGGCAGGGATCTTCGGCTTCTTCAGTTCGATCCCTAATATCTGCTCTGCTGCAGCGAAGTCCCCATCGATTTTTGTTCGGTCTTGGGCGAGCTGGGCTTCGCGCTTTGTGAGTTTTTCGATCTTCGCTGCGTCGCCGGGGTGCGCAAAGAGGTACTGAATGTCTTCGATGGCGCCTAACGCGTCGGACGTCGACCACGTGACGATGGCGCTGAGCATGGAATCGATATGTTTTCCGGCGGTTGTGTCGTTCACCTGGATGTTGTTAGTCAGATCGTAGATCCCGCTGCTCGCGAACGAGCAGGCGGTCTGGTCGCCCACGAGCAGCGCCGGTACCTGCTTGAGGTGCGCGGCGCTCAACGCGCCCGTTACCTGCTCCTGGTAGAAACTGAAACTTTGCTTGACGGCGAAGACGCAAGGGGCAACGGCGACATTGATCTGATGGATTGTGTCGTTTTGCTGCGACGCGTCTTGCGCCTTAGTGATATGCCGGGGAAGGTCGGTGAGCACTGACACCCCGAGCACGACGATGACGGCAAGGGCTATGAGAATGCGTGGCCTCTTGTACCAGACGAGCACGGTGGGCTCGAGCTCTGACGGCGCCATCGAACTTGGGTCGTAGGGCTCTGAGGGAGTGCCCTGATTGTCGTCATTCACTTTATGAGACTATCGGCCACGCTCGAAATCCCTCGGGCGAAGCGGTGCATCTCCGCTGCGCTGAGACTCACGACACCAAATGCGTTCTCGTGGGCGAAGGGGTCGATTTGAACCCTCAGTTGGCCCGCGGGGTCAATGAAGTACAGGAGATTGTTATGCGTCTCGTCATTGGGATGCGCCCCCACTCTGATCGATATGCCGTATTCGGTCCAGACGGCGTTGATGGCCGACAGCGAACCCGTGACGAAGTGCACGTTTGAAAATTTTTCAAGACCCGGCATCTGCAGCGCGGGTGGTGACGAGGAAACTTTCAGATCATTGGGATTCGTGTTGACGATGACGAAGTCAACGTTCGAGGCGTTGGCGCCGAGCAAGCCGTTTGCCTCTTTGATCTCTGCTCCCAGAACGGAGCAGATGTCGTTGCAGTTAGCGTCGTAGAAGGCGAGTACGACCACCTTGCCCTTAGCGCCCGAAAGGGTCCACGTGCGTCTTTGCTGATCAGTGAGCGAGAAACCCGGTGCCGAAGCGGTGCCAATTTGGCGCAGTCCAAGAAACTGAGACATCGGTTGCGACGCGTGCGTTGCGCTGGGGATTGTTGTGGTCGTCGAAGTGATGGGTATGGTCGCGGTGGTGGGCAGTCCCAGATTGCCGTCGAAGTGCTGTAAAGCCTCACCGCCAAGGCCGAGAACCGCGAAGGCAACGATTGCCCAAAGGATAAATTTGGGCGAAACCGGCGTTCGCCCGGCCCTCAGGGCGGCCGCGCGGTCGATGGGGGCACGGCCGACATCCGCGTTGTTTGTCGGTGGGTCCGGGAGCGGCCGGGCGTCGCCCGCTTCCTGCTCCGATTCTTCCGTCATCTGCTCACCAGTCCAAAATTGCCTTCTCTGACTCTAGTGAATTGGATTTTGAAATTACTTTGTCTAGGAGGCCCGTGGCGCGTTCTCATGCACCCGCGGGTGTAATTCGCGCGGGCCAGCACGACGTCCTTTTTATCCGGGCAAAGGTATGGTGGTCGCGTGGACGACGTTCCCCAAGTAGAACAGGATTCGCAGCCCGTCCTGGCTTCACGCAGGGTGACTGGCGTCGATGCCATCAAGCTTCACATCACACTGTTAGCGGGGCTGGCCCTTTGTGGCGTGGCGTTCTGGTTCGAGCTTGGGCGGGCCGAACGTGGCAACAACCTCAGTTGGGCCTATGTATTTGAGTGGCCGCTGCTGGGAATCTTCGGTGTCTACATGTGGTGGAGCTACTTGCACGGTGCCACGAGCGGCATGCGCTTGAAGAAGCGTCCCGCCAAGCCCGCGATCGACCCCAAGTATTCGGGGATGCTGACGGCGTGGCAGGAGTACCAGCGTGACCTGAATTCGCAGAGTGATTCACCGACGTCCGACGACGGGGTGAATAATCCGTCGCCGTAGACCGCGCGGGCGAACGCTGGCTCATTTCGTTGGACTCCGGTCGCCGAACACCACGTTGGTGCACGAAAACGACTAGTTGGCCAATTTGCTCTCTGGTATAGTCGGTCACGAAAGTCGTGAAGCGAGTCCGGTGAGGCTCGTACGGCGGGAGAGATATGAGTACCAGTGATGAACGTCAGGCGCGACCACGCGGCCTGACGTTTTTGGCGAAGAGCCAACTGTTGTCCGCTGACGATGTCACACGCGCCCTTCGGCGCATGGCTCACGAGATCATCGAACGCAATCATTCGCTCGCTGAAGTATCCGTCATTGGCCTCCAGCGCGGCGGTGAGCCCTTCGCGACGAGCCTGACCACGATCCTGAGCGAACTGTACGGTGCCCCGGTGCCCATGGGGCTGCTGGACGTCTCCTTTTATCGCGACGACCTCTCGTTGAACCCGGTGCCCAATTCCGCGATGACGCACATCGACCACGACCTGACCAACCGCACGGTCGTGCTGGTCGACGACGTGCTCTTCACCGGTCGCACCATCCGCGCCGCACTCAACGCGCTCTCGGACTGGGGTCGTCCTCAATCGGTGCAGCTGGCCGTCATGGTCGACCGCGGGCATCGTGAGTTGCCCATACGACCGGACTACGTGGGCAAGAACCTGCCGTCGTCCCAGAGTGAGGCCATCGTCGCGACTCTCGAGGGCGTGTGGATCGGCACGCGGGTGCCGTCATGATCGACACCATCCGCGGCGAGAATCTGTTGTCACTCGATAACCTCTCGCGCACCGCGATCATCGAAGTACTCGACGTTGCCGAATCATTCGTTGAGGTCAACCAGCGGGCCATAAAGAAGGTGCCGGCGCTCAAGGGCCGGGTGGTCGCCTCGCTTTTCTTCGAAGAGTCAACGCGCACCCGGCTCAGTTTTGAAACGGCCGCCAAGCGACTGAGTGCCGACGTGCTCTCGCTCGCCGTGGCTTCGAGCAGCGTGAAGAAAGGTGAGTCGCTTCGTGACACGATTGCGACGATCGACGCGCTCGGCATTGACGCCGTGGTGATGCGTCACCAGTCGAGCGGCGCATCCCTCCAGGTCAGTCGTTACGTGCCCCACGTGCACGTGATCAACGCCGGTGACGGGCTGCACCAACACCCAACGCAGGGCCTGCTGGACGTGTTTACCGTGCGCCAAGTGTTGTGTGAACGACACGGCACCACGGGCACTGAGTCGGGCGGCGAACTCTTTGACGGGCTGCACGTGTTGATCGTGGGCGACGTGCGCCACAGCCGGGTCGCGCGCAGCGACATCGCGGCCTACGTGGCCTTGGGCGCGCACGTTCGCGTAGCCGCCCCGGGCACGTTGCTGCCCGACGACATTGAGAACTGGCCCGTGAGTGTGGCCGACGATTTTGACGACGCGCTCGAGTGGGCCGACGTCGTGGGGCTATTGCGTCTCCAGAGTGAGCGCGGCTCGGGATCGTACGTGCCGAGCCTCGGCGAATTCACCGTGACCTACGGACTCACCCTTGAACGGGCCCGACGGTTGCGACCCACGACGTTGATCATGCATCCCGGGCCAATGAACCGCGGCGTCGAAATCGATTCGCGGGTCGCGGACCTACCGTCAGCATTGATCACTCGCCAAGTCGCCAACGGCGTGCCCATCCGCATGGCCGTGCTGTACCTCACCGTCGCCGGTTCGCCCAAGGAGTCCACACTATGAGCACGTTCCTCTTGCGCCACGGTCTGGTCGTGCGCGCCGACACGACATTCGTCGGTGACGTGCTCGTAGAAAATGGCGTCATTGCCGACGTGCAGGACACAATCAGTGCACCCTCGGGCGCGCACGAAATTGACGCCACGGATTGCTGGATCGGTCCGGGGTTCGTGGACCTACACACGCATCTGCGCGAGCCCGGTCGCGAAGAGAGCGAAACAGTCATGAGCGGCTCGCTCGCCGCCGCGGTGGGTGGTTACTGCGCGATTGTTGCCATGCCGAACACCGAACCGGCCCTCGACAACGTGGCGTTGGTGGCCTACGTGCTCGAGCGAGGGGCGCAGTGCCCCATCGACGTCGCGGTGGCGGGCGCGGTCACGCAGGGCCGTCGAGGAGAGAAGCTCGCGCCCATTGCCGAGATGGCAGCGCTGGGGGTGCGACTCTTCACTGACGACGGCACCGGCGTGCAGGATCCCTCGTTGATGCGCCGCGCGCTGATGTACGCCAAGCCGCTCGGCGTACGACTGGCCCAGCACTGCGAAGACGAGTTGCTGGCGGGCGGTGGGACCATGAACGAAGGCGCGCTCAGCAGTCGTCTGGGTCTCGTCGGTCGTCCGGCCCTGGCCGAAGAGCTGATGGTCCTGCGCGACATCGAGTTGGTCCGCCTGACCGGCGGCGCGGTGCACTTCATGCACCTGTCAACGGCCCGCTCCATTTCGCTGGTCGTGGCCGCGCGCGCCGAGGGACTGGCGGTGACCTGCGAGGTGGCCCCGCACCACTTCACACTGGACGAGGGCGCCTGCGAGCACTTTGACCCGCT
>JBEKQN010000106.1:0-8274 GCA_049519675.1 Acidimicrobiales bacterium
GAACACCAAACGACCATTACGGTTTTGGCGCCCCGGGTCCGCATTACTGACTCGGAGCCCATAAGGCGCGACGGGAAATCACCGTGATGTTGCGCAAGCTCTTTTCGCGCGCGCCCAACATCCACTACGTAGGCGAGCCGACACGACTGACGTCAAGTTTCATCAACGGCATCACGCACCTCTCGTACGAGTACTAAATCACTGCGAGTCGCTGCGTGCAGCGACCGCCTCGTCGTAAGATCGCAGCGCCCTCGGACCCCACACGGTGCCCGGTCCGCCGTTCATCGCAATCGCCACGCCAATCGCCTCGGCCACTTGTTGACGCGTCGCTCCCTGTCGTGCCGCTCCCCTGGTGTGGGCCACAATGCATCCGTCACACTCTCTGGTTATGGCGATGACCATGGAAAGCAGTTCCTTGACGGCGCTACTCAGCTCACCCTCGGCCATCGCGGCGCTCGACATTTCGCCGAACCCTCTAAACACTTCGGGAATAAGATCGCGCAATTCCACCGCCGGTTGGCGAAGTTCTTCGCGGATAACATCCATGCTTTCCATATCGACCTCCTGCGCTGAGCGTAGTCATACCTCCACACGTTCCGGACGAACTTCGCCGCATCAATTATCAAATCGAATACGCGATGTAGTCGCGTTGCCGTGGTGCTCGCACAAAAAAACATGAGTCAGCGTGTGTCATCATGTTGCATGAGCGAGCCCGAAGAGCCCACGAAGCCCTTGGAGCCACCAATCCCACCGGAAACCAACGAATCAGACGCATTGAAGGAGCCCACCGGGTTCGCCAATCCCAGTGATCACACTGACGGCACGGAAGTAATTGACGATAATTCCATCGCTCGAGGTCGCTCCCGTACCTCGTGGAAAAGACTCTCATCGCTCGCAGCGGTTCTGGTACTGGTGGCCGTCGTGTTGATCATTGCGCTCAGATCATCGTCTCCAACGGCGCTCACGCCGAGAGAGACGGTCATTGCCGCCGAGACCGCGGCCGGCAAGCCGACGACCACGTCGTTTAGTTTGGCCGCAACAATCAGCACCACTGAGGGAAATTCATTTCAGGTGGTGAACAATCCGATAAAACTCACCGGTGACGGAGCGATCAACCGAGCCTCTCACTCAATGGTCATGAACATGAAGATCAAAGTGGCCACGCTCACCATCCACCTCCGCGAGATTCTTTCGAGGCAGTCCGTTTTCGTAAAATTTGGCGCGTTGACGCCCTACTTGAAATCAGGCAAGACGTGGATTCAAGTGCCGTCGACCCTGCTCGGTTCCAAGTCATCCGTCGCCAACATCGGCACGTCACCCCTCATCCTGAAGCAGATCCGAAAGAATGAAATCAAGATTACGGCGGACGGTAGCGCAATCGTGAACGGGACCAAGTTGAGCCTCTACAAACTGAAACCCGACGCGACAGTCACGAGGGAATTGGCGGGCACGTCAGGATCAGGGACCATTAGCGACCGCGTCTCATTGACGTACGTGCTCGGAATTGACAGTCAGCACATCCTGCGTCAGGTCAATGGGTCCATCGTGCGATCGGTGGGTAACACGCACCAACTCGAAAACCTCTCGATGACATTCCTCAACGACAACCAGCCAGTCGTGATCGAGAGGCCGTCGACAAAAGAAACCGAGAAGCTCAACGCTTCGCAGTACGCGAATCTGGTGAAGAGGGCCCAGGCGGCTCCGCCATCCCTGGTGTAACGCACATCGAGAATCACGAAGTGCGCGCACGCCCACCGTGCCCAACGAGGTCGGTAACGTCGTAGTTATGTCGTCGCGGTTGGACCCGTCCTGGTCGGTGCTCGCAAGCTACGAACCTTTCGAGGCCGATCGATGCGTTGACATCTTCTCGAGACCCGACGGCACATTCGGCTTCGAGGAGTTTCGACGGGATCCCGAAGACATGGGAGTCTGGACTCCGATCAGCTACTTCTCCGGCCACGCATACAACTCCTACGTCGAGGCGGTCGATGCGGCCACGCAACGGGTCCCGTGGCTCAGGCCACCCCTCAACGACACTACGAACTGAAGAACTTCTTGAATCCTTGATGGGTCGCGCTGTAGCCGTGGACCGAATAGAAACGGTGCGCGTCAGTGCGCACACTGTTGCTCGTGAGCTGGACTCGGTAGCATCCGCGTTCTTGCGCGAACGCCTCGGCGGCGTCCAAAAGCGCGCCGCCAATCCCCTGGCTTCGCCGATCAGCGCGCACGTGCACGCTCTCAATTTCGCAACACCACCCTCCGGCATGTTGGAAATGTTGGAATACGAGCACCTGACAGACGCCCACCACTTCTCCGTCAAGTTCGCCAACCAAGACGTCGCCCCGGCGAGCGCGCGTCTCTTGCACCGCGGCCCAGTACGAATCGATGTCGTCGGGACGCTCCGAATCGGGCCGAGTGGAGCCGCCAATGATGACGTTCACGGCCTCGCGAACGTCCCCGTACTCAATCGGTCGAATGCGGACCGCCACTTCTCTACGTGCGCGGATCTATCGGAGTTAGCACACCGACTGACTCTTCAACCGCCTGCGCCGCGTCCAGACAGAGGTCCTCACGAAAAAGGTTGCCGATGATCTGGACGCCGGTGGGCAGTCCGTTGACCACCCCCGTGGGCACGCAGGCGGCGGGAAGTCCAAGAAGGTTAGCGGGCAATACAAAGCGGACCATCTCGACGACTTTGAAGGCCGAATCGGTGTCTTCGATGTCAAAGCCCAATTCGAATGGCGGCTGGGTCCATGTGGGGCCGACCACCAGCGGATACTCGGTCATGAATTGGCGCCACGTACTCGCCACGCGCCAGCGGCTCTGATGCATGACAAACATCGACTCCGCGCTCGAGGCGGCGAAACCGGCGTCCCCTAATTGAATGAACCGTTTGGCGTCCTCGCCGAGCAGCAGATCAAGCAGCGGCGCCGCCATGTTCATGCTCGAGACTTGCAGTTCGGCCCAGGCTAGATACGACTCAAACAGCATGGGCGGCTCGATCTCTTCAACCTCGTACCCGGCCGCCTCGAGAGCCCGACCAGCGACGCGCACGCCCTCCGCAATGTTGGGGTCGGTGGTGCCACCCGACGGCTCGGGCACGAGCGCAACGCGACGCGACACCTCGCGGCCCTCGAGCGGCGCGTCGATGGACTGGGGATCAAGTCGGTGGGCACCCATGATTACTTCGAGACCGCAACGCACGTCGCCCACGTGACGGGCCAGTACGCCCTCCGCCAACATGACTTGCACGTTGATCGCTTGATCAATGATCGAGCTCGGATTGTGATGCGGCACTCGACCCCGTGATGGTTTGATCGAGGCAATGCCACACGCGTAGGCCGGATTGCGCAGCGATCCGCCGATGTCGTTGCCCAATCCAATGGGACTCATGCCCGTCGCGATGGCCGCGGCCTCGCCACCCGATGAGCCGCCCGCGGTGAGACCGCGGCGCCACGGGTTGTGCGTCGCACCGTAGAGCTGAGACACGGTGTTCATGCGCAAGCCAAGATCGGGCATGTTCGTTCGCGCGAACGCCACCGCGCCCGAGGCGCGCATGCGCTCCACCGTAGGGGCGTCTTGGGTGGCCATGAAATCCTTCAGGGCGACCGTGCCCTCGTTCGTCGCATAGCCCGCGACGTCGAGGTTGATCTTGATGGTGAAGGGAACGCCGTGCAGTGGCCCTAATGGTGCGCCTGCCTTCACCGCCGCGTCGGCGGCGTCAGCGTCGCGTCGGACCTCATCGGGACGCACCTCGACGACCGCATTGACGAGTGGGTTGACCGACGCAATGCGTTCGAGGTGGGCCTCAATGATCTCTCGCGACGTACTCGCGCCCGAACGAATCATGCCGGCCAGCGTTGTGGCCGATTCCTGCCATAATTCGTTTCCCATTGGTCCCTCGGATCTAGTAACTCCGAAGGTAGTTTGTCACGCTCGCCGAGGGCGAAGTATCAGCCGAAGCGGCCCTCGATGTAGTTCATCGTGCGCTCGTCGTCGGGGTCATTGAAGATTTTGGACGTGGGGCCAAATTCAATGAGCTCGCCCGCGCGGTCACTGCCCATCAGCAAGAAGGCGCAGTCGTCAGACACCCGAAGGGCCTGTTGCATGTTGTGGGTCACGATCATGATCGTCACGCGATTCTTTAATTCACCCATGAGTGACTCAATGGCTTGGGTCGAGATGGGGTCGAGTGACGACGTGGGCTCATCCATGAGTAGAATCTCCGGCTCCACCGCGAGTGCGCGCGCGATGCACAGGCGCTGCTGCTCTCCACCCGACAGCGTTACCGCGTGCGCCTTCAGTCTCGTTGACACGCTGTCCCACAGGGCCGCCGCGACGAGGGCCGACTCCGCCGCCTCGTCGAGTAACGCCTTCTTCTTGATGCCGTTGAATCGCAGACCGGAGACCGCATTGTCGTAAATCGACATCGAGGGGAACGGATTGGGCCGCTGAAACACCATGCCAATTCGACTGCGCAGCAGGGTCGTGGGCAGGCTGCCGTGATAGACGTCCACATCGCCGAGTTTGATCTCACCCGAGACAACAGCGCCCTTGGTGAGGTCATGCAGTCGGTTGAGCGCGCGCAGGAGCGTGGTCTTGCCCGATCCCGACGGTCCGATGAGCGACGTGATCTTGTTCGCCGCGACGTCAAAGGTCGCGTCGCGCACTGCGGTGCGACCGTTGAAGGTGACTGCCACGTCCTTCAGACTCATCGCCACCTTGGGTGGAGCTGTCGCGTCCGTCTGGGTCGACTTTACGACCACCACTTCTTCTTGCATGTCCAAGGCCTCCATTACCGTCTCTCTCTTCTCAAGCGTGCGGCCACAAGTCGGCTGCCCAAACTCAAAATCATCACCATCACCACGAGCGTCAAGGCCACACCCCACGCGGCCGCGCGCTGACTCGGATACTGTGACCCGGAGTAGTTGTACGTGAGCAGCGGCAGCGCCGACATCTGCTTCAGGGGATTCCAGGTCCAGTCACCCGAAGCGCCAATGACCAGCAGCAGCGGCGCGGTCTCGCCCATCGCGCGCGCCAGCGAGAGCAGAATTCCCGTGATCATCCCGGGCAGCGCGGCGGGAATGATGACGCCGCGCGTCACCCTAGAACTGCGCGCACCCAGCGCGAGCCCCGCTTCGCGCAACGTATTGGGTACCCCGCGAAAGGCCAACTCGCTGGCCTTGGCAATGAGCGGCACCATCAAGACTGCCAGCGCGACGATGCCCGCCAACCCGGAGAACGACTTCATACGTACGACGACGTACTCGTAGGCGAATACGCCCAGCAGGATCGACGGCAGGCCCGTCATGATTTCAATGATGGCCCGCAAGAAATTTGCCGCGCGAGACGTGGCCTCGCACAAGTAGAGACCCAGTATCACCGCAATCGGGATCGCCACGAGACCAGCGAGGGCGTCGATGATCACGGTGCCCTCGATGGCGTTACCGATGCCTCCGATTGCATTTTGATCGATCAGGCTTGGCTGCGTGGGCAACGTGTGCAGGAAGGGCCAGTTAATGGACGACAGGCCCTTTTGCAGCAGGGCGAAAATCAACGAGCCGAGCGGCACGAGCGCGAGCAAAAATGCCAGCACCATCAATGAAATAAATACCTTCGATATCAACGTTCGCCGGCCAATGGTCTTGGCCGCGCGCTGTTGGATGACGGCTCGGCGCTCGAGGATCGGGTCGGGCGGCAGGCGGTCGAGTAGGTCGGTCATCTACTGGCCAGCGCTCTCTTGGTGAGCAGTCGCGCGCCGGCATTGACCGCGGCCGTAATGATCATCAGCATGAGCGCGAGTGCGGCCAGCGCGCCGCCCGTCGAACCCGTGGCTTCACCGAACTCGGTCGCGATGGTGGAGGCCAAGGTGGCACCGGTCGAAAAGAGGGAATGGGGAATCTGGGGGTTTGAGCCAATGACCATGGCGACGGCGATGGTCTCGCCCAGCGCCCGTCCGGCGCCTAAGGCAATGGCGCCCAGGATCCCGGTGCGCGCGCTCGGCAGCACCACCTTGGTCAATACTTGGCTGCGCGTGGCGCCTAGGGACAGACCGCCCTCGATGAGGTCGGTCGGGACGACCGAAATGACGTCACGCGAAATGGCCACGATCGTCGGCAGGATCATGATCGACAGCACAATGCCCGCGAGCAGGACGCTGAATCCCTCTTGAGGTCCGCTGAAGGGCCACCGGCTACCAGTGATGCCCGCGAGGAAGGGATCGAGCGTCTTGTTGAGCCAGGGAATCAAGTAGAACAGTCCCCACAGGCCGTAGACCACTGAGGGGACGGCGGCGAGCAGCTCCACCAGGGCCGACGAGGTCGCGCGCAAACGTTGGGGAATCAAATACAGCAGCGCCAACGCCGAGGCGAGCCCGACCGGCACGGCAATAAGCAACGCGATCAACGTCGTCAGCAACGTATCAATGATGAGCGGCAGCGCCCCGTAGGGTCCGGTACCGGGAACCCACGATTTGCCCGTGACGAGATGAAAACCGAACTGGTGCAGCGCCGGCCACGCCGTGTGCAGCACGCTCCAGACGAAGAGCACGATCACCGCACCGAAAAATACAGCGGTGCCGCGCAGCAGAAACTTGTACGGACGGTCCGAAGTGGCCGAGCGACTAATTCGCTCGGCCACTTCTGATCCGGGAACCGGTGTGTCGGTTTCCAACGCTTTCATGCTTCCTTTGTTAATTAATGCACCAATAATCGGGTATTCAACTGAGTCCGAGTGCGACGCCGTTGTACTTCATCGAGGCAATCTGGCTTTCGGCCAACGCCGAGACGTAACTGGGCAGCGGCACGTAACCCTGCTGCTGGGCGACGGTTTGACCACCCTGGGAACCACTCTGGACGCACCAGTCGAGGAACTTGGCTACCAACTTCTCCGAGTTGAGTGACGCGGTGGTGCCGCCAACGGTGCCCAAACCGTTCCAGTCCTGGCGCACAATGGCCCAGCTGTATCCGGCAATCGGGTAGTCACCAGCACCGTTGCCGTTGACAATCGAGAAGTTCGAGACGACTCCCGTGGCACTTTCGCTTGGTGGCGTTGACGAAAAGTCAGCGGCGTCGGCCGCGATAGTCGTCGGGTTGATCGCAACATCCTTGCCCTTGGCGTTGACTATGAGCGCTGCGGGCAAGGTGTGCTGCAAGAGGATGTACGAGTACTCGACGTAGCCAACGGCACCGACGGTCTGCTCGACGTCCGCAGCGACACCCGCGTTCTTCTGACCGCCCAAGCCGTTGCTGGGAACTTCACCTTCGTTGAACGTCGTATTGGGGTACACCTCGGTGCCGGTGGAGGTCTTGAAGTTGGCACCCTGGGTCGCGTTCAGGTAGTTCATGAAGATGAAGGTCGTGCCCGAGCCGTCCGCGCGGTACACCGGTACCGTCGCGAGGTTCGGCAACGCACAGGTGCGCCGAACAATGTGACCCTTCTTGTTCTTCTTAATGGTCGCGATCTTCGGGTTCAGGTGACAGATCGCCGGGTCGTTCCACTTGGTGATCGAACCGTCATAGATACCGGCCAAGATCGCCGAGTTAAGAATGACCGGGTCCTTGCCAAACTTTGCCTTGAGCGACGGCAGGTTGTACATCATGCCCACGCCGCCGAGCACGACCGGGACTTGCACGTACGAGTTGAGCGTGCTCGCCGCGTTCGTGTTGGTGAGGATCGACGCGTCGAGGTTGACGTTGTTGACCACGGTGCCCATTGGCACGTCAGAGGCGCCCACCGCGTAGGTGCCCGCGACGACACCCTTCTTTCCGGCGGTAGAGCCGGTCGGTGAATAGAGCGAGATGGCGCTCGGGGCGTTGGCACCCGAGACCTTCGCCGCTTCGGACATGTAGACGGGAATCGCCGAGTTAAAGTACGGCTCGTCGAAGCTTGATCCGCCCATGGCTGGGTTGAGCGCTGCAGCACCGTCGGTTGACGCGAAGGTCAAGTCACCATTGAGAGTCGCAGTCGCGCCCGCGGTGGTCACTGCAAATGTTGAGAGAAGTCCCAGCGTAGCGATCGCTACACCCAACTTTCCTCGAAGGTTCTTCTTCATTGTTGGCTTTCCTCCTAAAGAAAGTGAATCGTGTGCGGCCAAGACAAATCCCACACAACAGGCGCCGCGTGGACTCAGCCACACAGAACCTAGGAATCCGAAGTGAACGGATGGTGAAGAGAACGAACCGCGAAAGTTAAATGTTGCGAAACTCTAAAAGCGCTGATTTATTGGCTTTTAGTCGCAACAGCTGTCACGCCAGCCGCACGAGGAGCAGCGGA
>JBEKQN010000107.1:0-8204 GCA_049519675.1 Acidimicrobiales bacterium
ACTCTTGCGGGCGTGGCGGAATTGGCAGACGCGCTGGTTTTAGGTACCAGTTCTTCGGAGTGTGGGTTCGAGTCCCTCCGCCCGCACCACGTCTCAATCAGTGTCTGGCTATTGCCCGCTTCGTCTGCTAGCGTGGTATTTGCTGTTTTGCCGCATAATGCGGTGGAGACCGATTCGACTGTGACATATCGAGTTGGGCTCATCTCAACTCGTAGGAGTCATATGTCTGTGCCCTTTGCCGACCTCGGCGTGCCATCGAACCTCGTAGAACGCCTCGCGGCTCGTGGTATCACTGAAGCCTTCCCCATTCAAGAGGCGGCTATTCCCGACGCGCTCGCCGGTCGAGACGTCGTGGGAAAGGCCATCACTGGTTCGGGCAAGACCCTCGCCTTCGGCCTACCGCTCATCGCGCGCCTCACCAAAGCCCGTCCACGCAAACCAGTTGCGCTGGTGCTAGTGCCCACCCGCGAGCTCGCCGCCCAAGTACAAAAGGAACTGGCGCAGCTCACCGACGACCGTGGTCGTCGCGTCATCTGCATCTACGGTGGCACGTCCTACAGCGTCGCGCGCAAGGCCCTGAACTTCGGTGTGGACGTCGTCGTGGCCTGTCCCGGCCGTCTTGAGGACATGCTCGAACAGGGAGCCCTCGACTTGTCTTCGACAACAACGGTCGTCGTTGACGAAGCCGACCGCATGGCCGACATGGGATTCTTGCCCGCGGTACGCCGCATCATTGGGGCCACCGCGCGCGATCGTCACGTCATGTTGTTTTCGGCCACCATGGCGCCCGACATCAAATCACTCATCAAGGAGTTCACCCACGACGCCGCCATTCACGACGTGGTGGGCGACGAAGCGCCCAATGACGTTGACCACTTTTTCTGGCGCGTGCCGCGCGACCAGCGTCCACAAATCACCGCCGACATCGTCGAAGAGTACGAGCGGGCGATCATTTTCACCCGTACCAAGCACGGTGCCGACCGTCTAGCGCGCCAACTAGAAGATCGCGGCATCTCGGCGGTTCCTTTGCACGGCGACCGCACCCAGGCCCAGCGTGAGCGCGCACTGCGCAGCGTCAAAAACGGTCAGATCCGCGTCCTCGTCGCCACCGATGTTGCCGCGCGTGGCATTCACATCGAGCTCTTGCCGGTCGTTGTCCACTACGACCCGCCCGCGCAAGCGACCGACTACCTGCACCGTTCGGGCCGCACTGGCCGCGCCGGCGCGACCGGAGCCGTTATCTCCCTAGTGGGTGAGGACGTCATTGGTCAGGTGAAGCGTCTGCAGAAAGCGCTCGGCATTCCAATTTCGTTGGAAACTCGCGAAGACGCGCGTGCTATTCGACTCGGTGCCGTCGACGACGTCATCGCCTCCGAGCGTCTGGACGATCGCGGCGGTAAGGGCCGCTCCGAGCGTTCGACGCCGCGCGACCATGACCGCGGACCGCGCAACTTTGAGCGCCGTGAACCGCGTGAGCGTTCGTCGTTCGAACGCGAAAGTCGCCCCGTACGCAGTGACCGCCAATTTGCGGAGCGTGGACCCCGTCCCGCTCGCACCTTCGATGACCGCACCCGTAGCGACCGGCCCGCGAGCGCACGCAGCGCCAGTTCAGAACGTCCCGCTCGTAGCGATCGCGGATTCGCCGACCGTACGGCTCGACCCGAGCGTGCGACTCGTCCCGAGCGTGGATTTAATGACCGCACCGTTCGTCCCGAACGTACGAACGACCGTCAGACACCACGATTCAATGACCGTGGCACGACGCCCCGGGGGCAAAAGGACAAAGAGGCAGTTGTCAGCTTCTTCAACGATTCCAAAGGTTTCGGATTCGCGAGTGACGATAAGGGTGACGATCTCTTCATCCACTTCTCGAGCATCCAGGGTGACGGCTTCAAGTCACTGACCCAGGGTCAGACCATCACCTTCGAAGAGGCAACGGGGCCTAAGGGCCGCGAGGCTCGCAACGTCCGCGTGGTCGGCGGCGGTCGCCAGCGCCGATAATCTGCTCGCGAGGAGATTCGTCAACGTATCGACGATGTTCTTTGATAACTGATGCCCCGGTCAACCAGTGCGTTGGTCGGGGCTTCGTTTTTGACTCGTATCGTCGCGATTACCGCCGCGCACTACGAAGGGCGGGCGACAAAACGCTCGCCATCACAAAAATTTGGAGTTTGCCCATCGAAATATATATGTCACCCAGTAATCTCACCTCATGCCAGAAAAACCATTCGTCGAGCCGTACCTTGGACCCGCACCCGACGACCTCGTCCTAGAAGAGATCTTCATCGGCGACGGTAACGCGGCCGAACCCGGTCAAACCGCCGTCGTCCACTACGTCGGTGTCGCGGCGTCCAACGGCGAACAGTTCGACGCGTCGTGGGATCGAGGTGACACGTTCTCGTTTCCGCTCGGCGCCGGACACGTCATTGCCGGTTGGGACCAGGGAGTCGTGGGAATGAAAGTTGGTGGCCGCCGACGCCTGGTCATCCCCGCCCACCTCGGTTACGGCGAACGCGGTGCGGGCGGGGTCATTGCGCCCGGCGAGACGTTGATCTTTGTTGTTGACCTGATTGAGTTGCGTTAGTTCAGCGACGGGTGCGAAGCGTCAATGGCGAGCATGCGTTGGTAGTCGCCATAACGCTCGCAGCAGATCTCGGCCAGCAGGCGTAGGCGGTCGCTCGGGTCGCTGAGGCTTAATACCTTGAACTGGTCGAGCATCGACATCGGGGTCATGGAACACAGTTGCCAGCTGCGCACCCGGGGATCGGCGTCCATCGAGCAGTTGGACTGGATGCACTCGTCCGCGTTGACTTCACTCTGCAGCGCGCGCAGCGCGCGCACCGTTGATTCAGTGGACTTGAGCAGCACCGGATCAATGCCACAGTCCACGCAGAGCCGCTCGCGCACCATGGCTCGCGGATAGGGCGCGTCTTCGAGCCAGGTCGTCACCTCGCAGCAGTGCACGCCCTCGATGAGAATTAACGTGCGGCCATCGTCGAAAGGCTGGGCGGCCAAGACTTCGACGACCGTGCCGATCGAGAGTCGTTCGTCGCCGCCGCCGACCTCGGATCCCCGTGCAATCAGGCACGTGCCAAAGCGACGCTCGGCACCGAGATCGGCCAGCATCTGCTGGTAGCGAGCTTCAAACACGTAGAGACCAAGCTGTTGGTGAGGGAAGACCACCATTCCGAGAGGAAACATCGGTAGTTCACGACTGGTCACGTCCATAGCCTAAAGGTGAACGTTGGGTGAACTGACCTATCTCGCGCCAAGTTCTTGGACGAGCGCACGCAGCGCGAGTCCGCGATGTGAAACCGCGTTTTTCTCGTCGGCACTGAGTTCGGCGAGGGTGCGCCGGTCATTTCCCAGCAGTTCGAAGACGGGATCGTAGCCAAAGCCCCCCTCTCCCCTTGCGTGCCGCGAAATAGCACCTTCCAGCACGCCTTCAACGCCGAACCAGTCGCCGTCGGGATAGGCCACCACGATGACACTGCGAAATTGCGCGAGTCGCGGTTCAGCCACGAAGCGTAATTCGTCGAGCAACTTCTCCACGTTCTGCCGGTAGGTCGCCCGCTCGCCCGCGTAGCGCGCGCTGTACACACCAGGCCGACCACCGAGGGCATCCACAAAGAGTCCGGTGTCGTCCGCGATCGCGGCCCGGCCGGTGGCGCGGGCAATCGCCGCGGCTTTCAAATGCGAATTGCCCTCGAGGGTGTCTTCGGTCTCATCGACGTCGGGGATGTTCGCGGGCCGTTCTTCAACCGTCAGACCCAGAGGCTCCAAAATGGACCGCATCTGGGCGGCCTTGTCGGGATTCGCCGTCGCGAGGACGAACCGGCTCACTACGAGCGTGGCGCGGGAGCGGTCGCCAAGACGGCGCGTTGCGCCGCGTGAATTTCGGCAATACCCGACGCCGCGAGATCGAGCAGTTGGTTCAACTCCTCGCGCGAGAACGCTTCCTTCTCGGCCGTACCCTGGACCTCAACAAATCGGCCTGCGCCCGTCATGACGACGTTCATGTCGGTATCCGCGCGTGAGTCTTCCTCGTAGGGCAGGTCCAGCATTGGCACACCGCCGATTATGCCCACCGACACCGCGGCGACGAGGTCGCTGAGGGCGTGTTCCTTGATGGTGCCCGCCTGAACCAGGCGCGAGATGGCGTCGTGCAGCGCCACGTACCCACCACAGATCGCGGCCGTGCGGGTGCCACCGTCGGCCTGGAGGACGTCGCAGTCGACGGTGATCTGTACATCGGCCAGCATCTCGAGGTGCGTGACCGTGCGCAGCGACCGTCCAATAAGACGCTGAATCTCCTGGGTGCGGCCGGACTGCTTGCCCCGCGCCGCTTCACGACTGGCTCGCTCCGACGTTGAACCCGGCAGCATGGAGTACTCCGCCGTGACCCAGCCTCGGCCTTTGCCCTTGAGCCAGCGCGGCACCTCCTCTTCGACCGACGCCGTGCACAGCACTCGGGTGCGCCCGAAACTCACGAGCACCGAACCGTTCGCCATTTCGGTGTAATCGCGAACGAAGGTGAGCGGACGTGCCTGCTCAGGGGTTCGTCCGTCGGCTCGTAGTTCAGACATGAAACTCCTTGGGGAACGCAACGTTTCGGTTTAACGGTAGCGGAGATTCCCGCCACCACCATCTAGAAGTAAATGGTGTTCTTGGCCCGTTCGACGACCACTTCGATGTCGTCGCTCCAGGCGCCCGTCGACAGGTATTTCCATCCGTCGTCAGGTGCCACGGTGACGATGGTGGCACGTTCGCCCGGAGCAATTGTCGCGGCGCACTTGACCGCACCGGCCATGACGGCGCCCGACGAAATCCCGACGAACAGCCCGACTTCGGTCATGCGCCGCGTCCACTCGATTGATTCACGCGCCCGAACGACGACCCGACGGTCCAACAACTCAGCGCCGGCGTTGTCGGTAAAGATCGGCGGGACGTAGCCGTCGTCGAGATTGCGCAGTCCATCTACCATCTCGCCGCTCGGCGGCTCCACGGCCCAGATCTGAACGTCCGGCTTGTGTTGACGTAAGTACCGGCCCACGCCCATCAGGGTGCCCGACGTGCCGAGGCCGGCCACAAAGTGCGTGATTTCGGGCACGTCGTGAAGGATCTCGGGACCGGTGCCCGTGAAGTGCGCGAGCGGATTGGCCGGATTGGCGTACTGGTACAGAAATACCCAATCCGGGTGTTCCGCGCTCAACTGCTGGGCCATTCGCACCGCACCGTTGGACCCCTCGGAGCCCGGCGAGTCGATTATCTCTGCGTTCCACACCTGGAGCAGTTGACGTCGCTCGGGCGAGACGTTGGTGGGCAGCACGACCTTGAGGTGGTAACCGCGCAGGCGGCAGACCATGGCGAGCGCAATGCCGGTATTGCCCGACGAGGGTTCCAGCAGCACCTGGTCGAGCTCGCCTGGTATCAAGCGGCCCTCGCGTTCGGCCGCCTCAACAAGGCTGAGCGCAATCCGGTCCTTTACCGACCCCGCAGGATTGCGGCCCTCGAGCTTGACCAGGATCGTGACGTTCGGTTGGGGCGAAAGTTGGCTGACGTCAATGATCGGTGTATTGCCAATGAGGTCAAGTATCGACGCGTAGCGCGCCACTAACCAGCTCCACCAGCGACCGCGGGCAGCAGGGTGATCTCGTCATCGTTGGTCACGGGGGCGTCGACACCGCCGAGGTAGCGCACGTCGTCGTCATTGACGTAGACGTTAAGGAAACGGTGCAGCGTGCCATCGGCATTGAGCAGTTGTCCCTTCGCGGCCGGGTAGGTGCTCGTCAGGTGATCGAGTACGTCGCCCACGGTTGCGCCTTCAACCGCCACGGTGGTCGCGCCGTTCATGGCCGGGCGAAGCACGGTCGGGATTCGCACGGTTGCCGTCATCTCAGACCTTTCGACTACGGTGGCCAATTCATGACCACTTTGGTCAAATTTAGCAGTATCGTCCGGGAACGTGCCCCTAGGTCGGTTTTGGTGGTCGATAGCAGGCCAGCAGTTGGAGCAACGCGCCGCCAAGACCGACGACCAACGTGACAAAAAAATCGGTCGAAAACGACCAATGAGAAAAGACCTTCATCGAGAAATCGAGCGAGAATTTGCCCGGTCCCAGGGTGCCGAGGGCGAGCGCCATTACCGACAGAGCGAAGCAGTACTCCGTCCCCTGGCCCTTGTTGGTGATCATGAATCCGTTCTTGCGGTGCACGCTCACGATCGCGACCGTCATCAAGCCGAGCAGGCCCGCACACGCGAGCGGCGTCAGGAGTCCGATCGTGAGCAGGACGCCCACTCCCAATTCCGTGGATGCGGCCGCCACCGCATTCAGCCGGCCCGGCTTCATGCCAATTTTTTCGAACCAACCCGCCGTGCCGGTTAGTTTGCCGCCACGAAAGAACTTGCGATAACCGTGGGTGAAGATCATGGGGCCCAGAAACAAGCGCACGAAGAGCAGCACCACGTTGATCGTCGCGGGATAGGAAAACTTGTCTACGAGGGCACCGTGTATCGCGTTCATTGAGTAATCCGGGCGCGGGAACGTCGCCTAGAGCACATCAATGGGCTCTTCTTCAACGACACCGTCTTCGATGTGAAAACTCCTCATCACCGTCGGTAGATCACGCAGCGAGACCAGTACGTAATGCCACTGAGGGTCGGGGGCCAGTTCGATGTCGGTTGCGCTCGGGTACGCCTCGGAATGCGTGTGCGAATGAAACACACCCATCACCGTCATACCTTCATCATCGGCTTTGCGAGTGGCACGGAGCAGCACACGACTGTCAATCTCGTAGCGCTTCGCCGAGTCGGCGACGTTATCGCTCGCCACCACGTCGGTGACGATGCCTTCCGTAGTCCCGAGCAACAATCCGCAACCCTCATTTGGCAGCGCGCGAATGCACGTGGCCATCACCGCGTCGCGCTGGGTCGACGTGAGAGTAAGCATTCCGACACCCTAACGAGGACTTAGTAGCTGCGAGAGCGCGTTCAGTACGCTGGAGACGTGGCTCGAGCAAAGCAGATACAGGAGCGTCGCGCCAAATCAAAGGCCGAGGCGGTTCCCGGCGACCGGGTGGTCGCCTCTAATCGCCGTGCCCGCCACGACTACGAGATCATTGACACCTTGGAGTGCGGCATCGTGCTGAGCGGCTCGGAGGTGAAGTCGCTTCGCGAAGGCAAGGCCCAGATCGTCGAGAGTTACGCACGAATTGACGACGATGAACTCTGGCTCTTTCAGATGCACATTCCGCCATGGAGTTACGCCGTGGGCTACGGCAGCCACGACCCCGATCGCAAACGCAAACTACTGGTACACCGCCACGAAATCGATCGACTACATCACAAGATCCGCATGGAGCCACTCACCCTGGTCCCCCTGCGGGTGTACTTCAAAGACGGGCGCGCGAAGGTGGAGGTGGCCTTGGCCAAGGGCCGGCAGATGCAGGACCGCCGCGAAGCGCTCAAGAAACGCGATGCGGAGCTCGAAATCGCGCGTAGCGTGCGCAACAATGAGAAGTTCGCGTAGCCAAAATGGTGCCGAAATCGTCGAAAAACTGAAACCTGTACAATGGTGTCGTGACCAGGACGGTCATGATTCATACGAGGGGGTGATTGGTTTCGACGTTAGTCGTTGAGGTGAAAGAAGCGAGCCGTGGTCTCCGGAGCCACGTTAAAGAGCCGGAACAAAAATAAACGCCAAGCCTCAGCTTGCGTTTGCTGCTTAGGTAGCAACGTCCGCCTAGACCCAGCCCTGCGGTTTAGATATCGGGCGTCATAAAGTAGGGCTTACCATCGAGACTCGTTAGTGGTTTCGTCGGGACAACTTAGCTAACTAAGGAACGATGCCGGTGCTGGTAACGGTGTCGCTCCCGACAATCATCCACCAGCTGCGCTCGGAGAAGGATCACCAAAAAGCTGACGGACCTGGGGTTCGATCCCCAGCACCTCCACTAGGAGAATACCCCGCACCCCGGTGCGGGGTATTTTCATTTCAACGTGAGTTCGGCCGCAAGGTGAGTTAAATGGTTGTTAAGTCGCCCGAAGATGCACAAGGTCCCACACCGCTTTGAGCCTCAGGTGAGAGCGCCGCCGCTTCTTTGTCTGTTGGCATCGAACCAAGGCTTGGTTTGGTTTCTCTCCAACGTCAAGCATGATCAGGAACTATCTAAGCGATCGTGCAAATTGGAACGAGTACCGACGAT
>JBEKQN010000108.1:0-8174 GCA_049519675.1 Acidimicrobiales bacterium
CAACACAAGAGCACGACGACGACGTACGTACCAAGCAGGGCGGCCGACGCTGCGCCGAGCACCGCGTAGGCAAACCATCGAAGGTGGGCGTCGCGCTGCGCGCCTATGCGTTGGCGACTGGGACCAACGAGACGTGACGCCGCGTGCAGCGCAACTGCCGGCACCGCCGCGCCGGCACCGGCGGCGGCGCCGAGGATCCACAGCGGTGGGTCGTGCTCTAAGAACAGAGCCGACAAGCCAACAATGACCACCAGGCCCGGCAAGATGAAGCCGACACCACCGAGAATCGCGCCGGCCGTTCTTCGAAGTCGCCACGCGCAAAAGATCGCCAGCTGGGTTGAGGCCGGACCGGGCAGGAGGTTGGTCGCGGCGACGCCGTCTTCGAATTCCTGCGCGTCCAACCAGTGATACTTGTCGACGCACATTTTTCGCAACAGGGAAATATGTGTCGGCGGTCCACCGAACCCGATGATTCCCAATCGGGTCCATTCGCGAGCGATCGTTCGAAGAGGTACCCGGGCGCTATTTGAGTCGTCGGCGTCCATGACGCTGCGCCGCAGGGGGTCTCAGGCTGTAACGCGACAGGTGTCGTCGCCGCGGGCTCGAGACGTCATCGTGACGTTGGTGCGTTCGGCGCCCAGGCCTTCGAGCATTCCCGATATGAGTCCGCGATCGACCGCGCAGAGCACGGGGTGATGCGTCGCGGCCGAACCGAAGGGACAGTTGTCCGACACCACTGATTGCTCGGAGTCGTTTTCTTCAACTCGCGCGGCGAAACCGTGGGCGGTGAGCAGCCCCGCAATCGACGTCATCGCCGTCTTGAGCGTTCGCGTTGTCTCCTGGGGCAGCACCGCAGAACCTAACGTGCGGCCGTATTCGACACCCACGTCGTGCGCCATGAGTTCGGACGCCTCAGGACCCAAGCGCTCGAGCGCCATCTCCAGCAGGGCCACGAGCAGCGCGTCTCGGCGCATCGAGCCGTCCATCATCAGGCTGTCGTCGACGACGCGGTATCCCTTGGCCGGTCGTCCGACGGTGGTCTTGCGCACGTTGTCAAAGGTGACGTAGCCCGCCTCGCTAAGGCGTTCTAAGTGGTGACGCACCACGTTGGGGTGCACGTCGCAGTGCGTCGCTAAGTCGCTGGCGGTGGCGCCCGGACTTTCGCGAAGGTAGAGGTAAATCGTGCGCCGAGTGCGGTCACCGAAGGAGTGCGTCAGGCTCGTGACTGTGGCGGTAAAGAGAGCCGGGTCGACCTCGTTGTCTATGGGCTTTGTTGACACATAAAAAGTCTAGGGTCAGTCAGGTCGAGCGCGCCGGTAATCTCAAGTGGCCCCATCTAAAGGACCTCTCTTGAACGTTGACCAAGTACACAGCGACGTAGCCACGATTCTCGAACCCCAACTCGTGCGGACGCTCGGCGACCTGGGCTTTCTTGGCGACGTGACGATGGACGGTGAGACTGTCCGCGTGCAACTGGTGTTGCCGGTCACCCAGTGGCCAAATATTGGCCTTTTGGAAGATTCCATTCAGCTCGTCGCGCCCGGCGCGATCGTCACGGTTCGCGCGATGAACGAGGAACAGCTACTTGGCCTACGCAACTATCTTCGCGGGGCGATGGCCGCGCCACCGGGACCCGGTCAGCACGAGCACGCTGAAACCAAGCCACGCTTTCTAGATACTTTGTCTAAAACACGAGTGCTCGGCATCTCCTCGGGCAAGGGCGGGGTCGGAAAGTCCTCGGTCACTGTCAATCTGGCCATCTCGCTCGCGCAGGCGGGTTACCAGGTCGGCATCCTTGACGCCGACGTCTACGGCTTCTCGGTGCCCAAGATGCTCGGCGCGACGAGCGATCCAATCGTGCTGGGCGACACCGTCATTCCCACCCTGGCCCACGGCG
This sequence comes from Acidimicrobiales bacterium, assembly GCA_049519675.1. Classification (GTDB taxonomy): domain Bacteria; phylum Actinomycetota; class Acidimicrobiia; order Acidimicrobiales; family RAAP-2; genus RAAP-2. The sequence goes on from JBEKQN010000108.1 coordinate 1,898, forward strand.
TGCGCTGCGTATCGATGGGCTATTTCGTGCCCGACGAACAGCCGGTCATCTGGCGCGGTCCGATGCTGCACAAGGCAATCGAACAGTTAGTCACTGAGGCGTGGTGGGATGAGCCGGACTTCCTCCTGATCGACATGCCGCCGGGCACCGGTGACGTGGCGCTGACGCTTTCGGAGGTCTTGCCGCGTATTGAAATGTACGTCGTCACGACGCCCCAGGCCGCAGCCCAGCGCGTGGCTCAGCGTTCGGCCTACGCCGCACGAAAGTTGAAACTCGCCGTTCGCGGCGTCATCGAGAACATGAGCTGGTTCACCGGCGACGATGGCCAGCGCTACGAGATCTTCGGCGCGGGCGGCGGTGCACTCTTGGCCCAAGAGTTGGGGATCTCGCTGCTGGCCCAAATCCCCCTGGAGACCCGACTGCGCGAAGGCGGCGATGCCGGGCGACCGGTGGTCGTCTTTGAGCCCGACAGCGAAGTCGCCCAGGCCTTTCGTTCGTTAGCGGCCACCGTCGCGGCGCAGGGTCCGGCGCGGGTCTATCGTCAAGAACTCAAGCTGGTGTAAGTAACCAAGGGGGAATCATGGATCTGGCGGGCAAGACGGCAGTCATTACCGGTGGAGCGAGTGGCATTGGTCTCGCGACGGCACGTCAGTTCGCCTCCTCGGGCGTCAACCTCGTACTCGGCGACATTGAACAAGGTCCGCTCGCAGAGGCCGTTCAAAGCCTGCGCGCGGGCGGCGCGAATGTCATCGGAGTGGCCTGTGACGTCAGCAAAGAAGAAGACGTGCTCGCACTGCGCGAGGGAGCGGTCGGTGAATTTGGGACCACGCACATTGTCTTTAACAACGCCGGCGTTGTCGGCGGACCCGCCATTGGCACGCCCAAGAAGGTATGGGACTGGGTCATGGGCGTGAACGTTGACGGGGTCATCAATGGCATCAACGCGTTCGCGCCGTTATTTCTCGAACAAAACGAAGGGCACATCATCAACACCGCCTCACTCGCCGGACTCGGCGGAGTGCCGGGCACCGGTGCCTACTGCGCGAGCAAATTCGCGGTCGTGGGCATCTCCGAGTCGCTCTTTCAAGAGCTGCTGCTGTCGGGCAAGAACGTGAACGTCTCGGTGCTCTGTCCCGGATTCGTGAGCACCAAGATCTATGACTCCCAGCGCAACATGCCCAGTGATCTCGTGAGTTTCAACGAGGACCCGATGATGCAGATGGCACACGAGATCGGCGAGACGGTGGTGAAGGCCGGAATAGACCCCGCCGACGTCGCCAAGGCCGTCGACGCGGCGGTGCGGGCGAACAGGTTTTGGATACTGCCCCACGAACGAGTGGCGCTTCGAACGACCGAACTGCGCCTCGAATGGATGAAGGGCGGCGTGCCGCTCTACATCAACCTAGAAGCGGCGACCAAAACCTAACGGTCAATTCCGCTCGGCAATTGGTCTTCGGGCCAGTCGAGCAGGGTGACTGCGCTCCTACAGGCGTAACGATCGGTCATGCCCGCCACGTAGGCAACCGCCTCTCGCAGGGCGTCGGACGAGCTGTTGATGACGTCGCCGCGCTCGGCCACGTCGGGGATCAGTTCGGGACGCGCCGCAAAATACTCCACCAGCGCTCGCAGCAACGTCACCACGGCCGAGGCCTGCTGGCGCGAGGCACTGCGTAGGTAGATCGCTTCGTAGTCGAACGCGCGAAAGACGCCCAGGGCCTCGGCGTGGCTGGCGTCCATGCCAATGACGCCCGTCGAGCGAATGGTACGGATCATGGCATTGATGAACGAGCCCAACTGCTGGCCCCGTCGTTCGCCGCAGCGTTCGCGAACGATCTGGGGTAGTTGATCGGCGTTCATGATGCCCGCCGAGACGGCGTCTTCGAAATCGTGGCAGACGTAGGCAATGCGGTCGGCCCAACTGACAACTTCGCCCTCGGGGGTCGCGGGCGCCGGACGTGACCAGGAGTGGTTGCGAATCCCGTCGAGGGTTTCGAGGCAGAGGTTGAGCGGCTGGAGTGAGACGTCGGCGCCCCACGTGGCGTGATCGAAACCGCCCACGACGAAGGGATCGAGCGCCTCTTCGCTGGCGTGGCCCCCCGGGCCGTGACCGCAGTCGTGACCCAGGGCAATCGCGTCGGTGAGGGCCACGTTCAGACCAACCGCGCGCGCGATCCCCGTCGCCACTTGGGCCACTTCGAGTGCGTGCGTGAGCCGCGTGCGCATGTGGTCGTCGGGAAACACGAAGACCTGGGTCTTGCCGGCCAGTCGGCGAAAGGCACTCGAATGCAGGATACGGTCGCGGTCGCGCTCAAAACACGTGCGAAACTCGTCGGGCTTCTCTTCGTTCACGCGGTGTCCGGCGCCCTCGCCGCGGGTGGCGCCCACCGCGAGGATCGTGTCGAGCTGCGCTTCGCGCTGGTGCAGCGTCCCGACGATGTCAGCGCCGTCAGGGCTCGCGATGTCAATGGCCGCGACCGAGTTCTCGTGGGCCACCGTCACGTCGCTCGCGGAACCCTCAAAACCCTCCATCGTGGCGGCCCAGCGCCGATTGTGCTCCGAGGGCGCATCACTACTCACGTTCTTAATCATGCCCTAACGCCGTAACATGGGGGAGTCGCCCGCGGGCAGAGGAGTCGTAATGGATATTCGAATCGGCATCGTGCAGTCAATGAAGGAACTCGACGTCGAGTTGCCCGAGGACGCGGATCGCGACAAGGTCATGAAGGAAATCGAGGCCGCCCTGGGCGGCGACAAGGTGCTCTGGCTCACGGATCGCAAGGGTCGGCGCGTGGGCGTACCGGCGCAACGAATTGCCTACGTCGAGTTCGGCACGCCGGCGAGCGACCGCATCGTCGGCTTCGGCACGGCCTGATCGCCAGAAACCCGCGCCAGCGTGATTGACTACCATCTGCACCTCTGGCCGCACGAGGAATCCTCCGTCTGGTTTCAACTCGATCAGATCGCGGCCTACTGCGACGAGGCGGCCCTCCATGGCGTCACCGAGCTGGCGCTGACCGAACACACCAGTCGTTTCGTCGACGTGGTCTCGGCCGTGGGACCGTTCTGGCTCAAGTACGGCCACGAACCCACCAGCCCGGTCTTGGAGCGCTACCTCAACTGGCACGCGCGCAATTCCTTGGAGCGGTACGTCAACCTCGCCCAACGGGCCAAGGATGAAGGGCTGCCGGTCAAAATTGGCCTCGAGGTCGACTACTACCAAGACCAGATGGACATTGTCTCGCCGATCCTCGCCCAGTACCCCTTCGACGTGTTGATTGGCTCGGTCCACTGGCTCGGGACCTGGCAGTTCGACGACTACGAGGTGCCCACCCATTTTCACGAATGGACCGTGCGTGACGTCGATCAGTGCTGGGCCGACTACACGATTGCCATTGAAGAGTTGGCCGCGTCCAACTCGGTCGACGTGCTGGCCCACCCCGACCTCATCAAGGTCGCCGGATTCATAGCGTCGGATCCATCTCAGTTCTGGGACTTGATGGCGAGCGCCGCGGCCGGCGCCGACCTTTCGGTGGAGTGCTCGTCCGCCGGATGGAAAAAACCAGTTGGTGAGCAGTATCCGTCGGTTGGCTTTCTCGATCGGTTGATTGGCCAGGGTGTCACCTTCACCATGGCCAGCGACGCCCACTCGCTCGAGCGGGTCGGTGAACGCGCGGGCGACCTCGCGGACCTGCTCGAAGCGCGCGGCGTCACCCAGCTCGCCTCATTCACCAACCGCCAGCGCGTACTCGTGCCCATCCGGAGCACCTGATGGCCACGCTCGCGGAACTGACCGCGGAGCACACGTCACTGCTCCAGCCCTCGGTTGACCACCTGCTGCGCCTCACGGTCTCGTGGTCGCTGCTGGCGGACCTCTCCTTTTCGGACATGCTGCTCATGACCAAGGTTGACGAACTGACGAATCCGGGCGACGACAATTTTGTCGTGCTCGGTCAGATGCGTCCCAACAACCGCGCAACGTTGATGAACGAAGACCTGGTCGGCACCGTGCAGCGCGGCGACGCGTGGCCCCTGGTGCGACAGGCCTTTGAGAGCGGGACTCGCGTGGTAGGCGAAGCGATGATTGAAAATGTCGAGGATCGAGTGCCGGTGTGGTGCGTGCCGGTGCGATTTGAGGGTGCGGTCGTCGCGGTCCTGGTGCGCCTGCAGGGTCCCCTGCGCGGGCCGGCCTCGCTCTACGAGCAGGCCTATCTCTCGGTCTTCGAGCGGCTCTGTGACATGGTTGCGGACGCGACGTTCCCTTACCGCGAAGATGACGTCGCCGGACCGGGCATGCCGCGCGTGGGTGACGGGATCATCCTGATCGACGGCGAGGGGCTCGTGGAGTTCGCCACGCCCAACGCGGCGAACGCGCTGCACCGCCTCGGCATCTACGCACCGGCCGAAGGTCGGTCACTAGACGATTTGGGTTTGCGCGTGCGAGTTATCGAGCGGACCCTGGAGTACGGCATTCCCGCGATGGATGAAATCGACCGCGGCCACGACGTCGCGATTGTCTTTCACTGCGTGCCGTTGCTCGAGAAGGGCGAGGTGACCGGACTCATCACGCTGGTGCGCGACGTGTCGGACCTGCGCAAACTCAACCGGGTGCTGCTCAATAAGGAAGCGGCGGTGCGAGAGGTTCACCACCGGGTGAAGAACAACCTACAAACCATCTCGTCGCTGCTACGACTGCAGGCTCGGCGCAGCGATGTTGCCGAAACCCGCACGGCGCTACTGGAAGCAGAGCGTCGGATCCGCTCGATTGCCGTCGTGCACGAGGTATTGTCGCGAGAACCGGGCGAAGAGGTGGTTTTCGACGAAATCGTCCGTTCCCTGGTCCTGATGGTCGAAGACACGGTCTTGGCGCTGCACCCGGTTGAAATCGTGGTGAACGGCGAGTTGGGGGTGCTGTCGACTGATCTCGCGACGCCGCTCGCGGTGGCCCTCGCAGAATTGCTCACCAACGCCGTTGAACACGCATTTACCGATTTTGACGGTGCCGAGAACACGAACGTCGGGATTGTGACGCTCAACCTCTTCCAGGAAGATGGAAACGCCGTGGCCGAGATTCGCGACAACGGACGGGGATTGGGCGAGGACTTCTCTCTAGAGGTGCCCACGAGTTTGGGTCTTTCGATCGTGCGCGACCTCATTCGTGCGCAATTACACGGATCTATTGAAATGAAGAGCGTGCCAGCCAATGAAGGCGGGGGGACCTACGTTCGAGTGGCGGTCCCGACGACTGCCCGTCTCTAGTTAGCGGTTGAACGACGCCGAGCGGCCAGCCACTGCTTGCGCAGTTTGCGACGCTCATCTTCGGTCGTGCCGCCCCATACGCCCGACTCCTGGTTGGTCGCCAACGCGAACTCCAGACAGGCCTTTTGGGCGTCGCAATTGTCGCACACTCGCTTGGCCGACTCAATTTGGTCGGTCGCCATGCCAGTTGTGCCAATAGGAAAGAAAAGCTCTGGTTCGGTGTCGCGACAGGCGGCTTGTTGACGCCAGTCCGCGTCGTCCCAGGCGTGGGTACGGTTCCAAATCAACGACATTAAAAATCCTTTATATGGGCAAATCCACAGCAATAATCAGCTAAAAACAAGATTTGGTTGAAACAAAATGTTACAGAACTTCTTGTCTAAAAACAAGGGTGAATTTGGTATTTTGACGATTTCGGGATCGAAAAGAAAAACTCGTTCTCGAGCGATGTCGTTTCAGATACGCAGTCCCGCGCGTTCGGTGAAGATTTCTAAACCACTAAAACAGGGGTGTCAAAATCGCTCGGCCGGTGTAATTACATCGGCGTAGTCATGCTCTGTGACGGGTCGAGTTTTTCGAATCCACCAGTTCACCAGTACGACTGTTCTGCTCGTGCGAACCTTCCAGTTCCGTCGACACCGTTGATCAGCGCGGATTCTTTCGCCGTGCAAAACGTGAAGTGAGAATGGTCGTGACGCATAGAACCGAACCGACCAGCAGGCGCGGATCGAGCAGAAGTTGCGGCATTGGCCACGTAAATTGAGGGAATCCGGCGAAACATCGATTCGTTTGCGGTCCAAGAGAGTTCTGACACACTGGAATGGTGACTCAAATCTTCGCGCACCGCGGGCTGCACGCGCATGAACGCGAGAACACGGTCGCCGCTTTCCTCGCGGCGAAGGCCCAGGGCGTTGATGGGGTGGAGCTCGACGTTCGTCGCACTGTCGACGGGGCACTCGTGATTCACCACGACCCGCGGTGTGAGGGAATGGCCATCAGCGACACGCGACAGCGAGAGTTG